>NZ_JCAXEL010000022.1:0-113266 GCF_059759055.1 Paenibacillus sp. GQ49 | reverse complement strand
AAAGCCGCTATAATAGCGGCTCTGTTTCGTTCATTTCATTTAGCTTACGTGAAGCTTGGCATAAGTTATAATATATTTCGCTCCATTTGTTGCATTAATTGCCTCAATATCAGCCGATCTTCCGAAGAAATGGATTGAAGTAGTTTCTCTTGCTGCTCTCTCCATTTATACTCAACCGGTTTTTCTAATTCTTTGCCCTTATCGGTTAGAAAGATACGCATGATCCTTGCATCCTGTACATCACGTTTGCGATATATAAATCCGTTCTGCTCCAGTGATTTGACCATGTTCGTAACCGTTGGTGGTTCGCATTTCATATGTTCACTTAGTTGCATCTGTGTTACCCCATCACCCAACCACAGCCGATACAACAAATTATCTTGTCCTACATAGAGATTAAGTTCCCGAAGAGATTCACTATAATTTCGACGCATTTGGGAGGAAATTCGATCTAAAGACTGTCGAATTTCACAATCTACTGTATCTGTCATGAACGATCCCTCCCTAACATCCGAATTATATTTAGCAGACTAAATGTATCATGGAGATATACAGGTGTCAATTCACCTATGGTAACGATGAAACCAAGAGTCTTGGAAGGATGAAATTAATGCTCTGTTGTTGCTTGGCTCGCCATATCGTTAAGTTGCGTTACAAAGGCTCCTTCATTCGGACCTTGATTATCACGAATCATTTTCGCTTGTTCCACGAGAACTTCTTCAGCATCCGTACCGAGTAATCGTATGGTTTCTTTAATGAATGCTTCAAGTGGCATCGCATGTGGATCGTCACTAAGATCTGCCATGAGTTCTGTTTGAACCCCAGGTGGTATAATTTCTAATACTTTTACTGTTGTATTTTTAAGCAAATAACGTTGTGATAAGGTATAAGAATGGAGCGCTGCTTTGGTCGCGGAATACACTGCAGTCGCTGCGTACGGAATAAACCCGATTGAAGAAGTCGTATTAATGATCACAGCTTCTTCTTTAGACTTCAAATGTTCAATTAATGAAGATGTCATTCGAATGGGTCCAAGCAAGTTTGTTGAGACCGTTGAAACCAGAATCTCTTCGTCAATCACACCCGTAGCCTCATCGAAAAGCATGATGCCGGCGTTATTAACTAAGACATTCAAATCAGGGAAGTCCCGAATAAGTTGCTTAGCCGTTGCCTCAATACTGGAAAGATCCTGTATGTCCAGTTCAACTGCAGACATTCCGGGATTAGCACTAAGTACTTCCTCCAGACGCTCTTTTCTTCTACCCGAGATGATTACTTTGTTTCCAAGCTTGTGTAAAGCTTCTGCCAATGCACGTCCAATTCCTGAGCCGCCACCTGTAATGAAGATCGTGTTTCCTGTAAGTTTCATTTTAAAATCCCTCCAATATTTAGTTTTCTTAATCACTTTGTAGTTTTATTATTTACACTGTTAGATGAAATCGTTACTTACTATTAACCTTGCACTTTAAAGTTTCTGAATGTACTAACCACCTTCTTAGTATTATACTATTACAACAATAGTTGCTTTAGTAGTTCAATTGTATCCGGAACATCATTGAGGAACAACCAACAATGCGAGTCTTTTGTTGGTTTAAAAAAGGGAGATAGATTCATGGGACTTAAAGTAAGAAATATTCGTACAACTCGAACAAGAGAATCCATTTTCGAGGCGCTTTTCGAACTGATGGAAGAAAAAGATTTTGATAAAATCACCATACAAAACTTAACGGAACGGGCCCAAATCAATAGGGCAACATTCTATGCTCATTTCCAGGATAAATATGAATTGTTGGATGAGATTATAAAAAAATCAGCAGAAGAACTTATTCAACAACATACTAATGGTGTGTGTGCATTTACCAAAGACAATATGATGCACTTGGTATTCGCAGCATTTGAGTATCATCAACAAGTCAAAAAGAAATGTCGACGGAACTATAATAAAATTATTCCTCTTCTCTCTTCAAAATTAGTCATTGCACTTAAGCGGTATTTGGATCTTTGTATGCAGGACATAAACTCTGATGAACGTACTTTGTACGCACAAATCTATGCAAACATGATTAATGAAGCAGTTACTCTGCATACTGCGGAACAAACTAAACTAACAGAACGAAGTATAGCAGAGCATATTGTTCGAATGATGCACCAAAACTAAACGATAAAATGAGAGCAACATCAGTAGCCACTGTTACTAATGTTGCTCTCATTTCATCTCATAGTTTTGAAGAGGCATCAAACCAAGGAATTTTAGGTCTGCACGGTTTCAGCCTACAATAGCTTTTCGTCAAGTATTCACACTATAATTCTGACTCATATCGAGGAAAGCAGATCGAAAGAATGTGAACAACTCTAAAGTTCAGGAAGATTGGATTTATCGTAAAGCTTATTTTTTGGCAAAACCTTGCTTGTTCAAATAGTCCATCATCTGCGGCTGAATACTTCTCTGTAGATGATCCTGGATATGGTCACTCCATCCTTTTACTTTTTTCACAGTGAAAGGGGCTCTCGTCGGTCGATTTTCATAATACTTCAACATCGTTTCATCATAGATAGCTAATTTCTCTTGATCAAGAGATTGATACTGATTCTCAAGTAAAACCATGGATTGAGGCAGCCGAGGTTTAAGCTCAGGTTTATCTCCATCTGGATGACCGATGCACAGCCCCACTAAAGGAATGACATACTTGGGTAAACCCAATACGTCGGATAGTTCGCTAATATTAGCTCTGACCGCACCAATGAACACTCCGCCAAGTCCCAGCGATTCAGCCGCGGTTAACGCATTTTGTGCCATCAGGCCAGCATCGAATGAACCAATCAACAGAAATTCAATATATTCAATATCCACATCCGGAGCGATTTCATGATTTCGGTTGAAATCTGCACAGAAGATCCAGAATTCTGCCGCTTCTTCAATATAGGGTTGATCGACACACAGATGTCTGACTTTTTTTCGAAGAACTGGATCTGTGATGCGAATAATGGATACCGCCTGCAGAAGACTGAACGATGAAGTTTGATTCGCTGCCTGAAATATTGCATCTATTTGTTCCTCAGTCAGGGGTTGAGATGTGTAAGAACGAAACGATGTATGATTATGAAGCAATTCGAGTGTGTTATTCATTAAAAACCTCTCCTTTATTCTTTGATTCCATATTCTCTCGTAATATTTTCCTTCATATTCTTTTTGGTTAGGATTAGAAATATTGACGTTCACCTGTCTGTGCTGATTTTTCGACGGCATCCAGTAACTGATGTAGTTTCACCGCATCCGCGAAAGTAGGTGCTAAGGTAGTGCCTTCCTGAATATCTTGGGCGAACTTACGATAAGCCTGAGCCATGTTCAGAACAAATCCGGAGTCGTTATATAGAGAATGTGGAGCCGAGTAATAGGCATCGGGAATGGTTAGTTCGCGAAGCTCGTTGTCCGTAGATCCTGCACCGCGTAATTGATGTGATCCGAATTGAATGGATGCGGGGGCGCTCAGAACAATCGTGCCGTTGTCTCCGAAGATTCCAAGTGTAAGTCCTGTCTGATGTTTAACTCCACCTTGAATATGGACACTGGCTGCTGCCCCATTAGTCAATTTCCCTGTAATCATGATCTGATCATCCGTTGTTTTCTTGATGACTTTCTGAATATCAACCAATTCAACTTCTGGAAACTGTTGAGCTGTGGTAGCAGACAATTCTGTAAAGTCCCCAAGCATGTAAGTGAAGGCATCCAGATTATGGCCCCCTACAATGGTCAGCAAGTTCCCTCCAACTTTTCGGTCATACAAATACGCAGTCGACTTGTCACCAACGCCACCCATGCCATCTATAGCGATCTTCAGGTTGGCAGATAACACTTTACCGATATAACCTTCTGTCAATAAATCTTTTACATATTGAATGGCCGGGGCTTGTCTAGCCTGTAATCCAATCGCATTTGGCAGTTGGGCAGATGATACCCATTCCTGCATTTCAAGCGCTTCCTCTGTATTCGAACCCAAAGGCCATTCACAATAGATTGGTTTGCCAGCAGGCACGACGGCTTTAACGGCGTTATAATGTTCCTTGACGTTAATACTTACAACAACCATATCCACATCAGGGTGCTGAGCCAACTCCTCCATATTATCAAAGCCATGATCTGCCCGGAAAGCTTCTGCGCTTTTCTTCGCACTAGCCATATTGCTTGTCCCCACTGCTGTAAGCTCAAACTCATCCAAATGCTCAATAGCTGGAATGTGTGTACCACTCGCCCACCCATTATTAATGGAAGCCCCTATGATTCCTGTACGAATTTTCTTACTCAATGTATAACATCTCCTTTATTTTAAATAACAAATTTCTGATTGTTACTTCGTGTATTGATTTTCAGGGTAAGGTAGACCTAAATTCCCCCGAAGTGTGTCATCCTCATATTCCTTGCGGAATATGCCTTTATCTTGCAAGATGGGAACAACCAATTTAATAAAGTCTTTAAATCCTGCTGGATGATCTTGTCTAATGAGCAAGATATCCATGACGCCTGCTCTATACCAATGTTCGATTTGTTCGGCAACGTGATCCGCCGATCCTATTAACCCAGGTTTCGGCATTCGATAACCTTGTGGCATCCATGATTCGATTTCCCTTAGCTTTTCGAGAGCCTCTTTCTCCGTTTTACCAACGATCGGGTTGTGAGAAGGCATCATCAACAGATCATGTGGTGAACGCCCTTGATTTTGAACTTTACGTGTCAGTTCAGCAGTGAATGCCTTGAGGTATTCCAGATCATGTCCAGGTGCCATGATGACTTCAGCATGCTGTGCAGCAATATCCATGAACTCCGGGGAAGTGCCGGCTTGAAAGACCACCGGTCTGCCTTGCTTCGATCGACTGATATTTAAAGGACCCTCCACGGAGAAGTAATTCCCGTTATAATGTAGAGGATGCATCTTACGCGGATCATAAAATACCCCACGTTCCTTATCACGTATAAAGGCATCGTCTTCATACGAATCCCAAAGGCCTTCAACAATTTCCAAAAACTCTTTTTTCATGGGATAAAGATCTGCTTTTCTTAAATGGGACCGACTGTAATTGGCTAACCCTCCCGGATTCGAGGTGATCGCATTCCACCCTGCTCTGCCCTTGCTAATCTTATCGAGTGAGGCGATTTGCCTGGCAACTGTAAAGGGATCAGCATATGAAGTCGCTATGGTTGCAGCCAAGCCAATGGAATGTGTTACCATACTTAGTGCAGACAAAATGGATACGCCCTCAAACATACTTAGATAGTGTGGGATCATGCCAGGTCCAATATGACTTACGTCTGCCAAAAAGATGAGATCGAACTTTGCCTGTTCAAGTTGTATGGCTTTCTGTACGTAATACTCAATATTTTCACTGGCATCTGCTGGAATAGCGGGGTGTTTCCAACCCGTGTGATTCCAACCCACGCCATCAATAATTCCCCCTAATTTAAGCTTTCTTTCTTCCATAGTTGAATGATCTCCTTTTCACGAGTTCACTTATTCCCCTGTGATAAACCTAATTCTTTTGCCAATAATTCATGGCCTTTCTTGCGGCTCTCTTGATTCGGATAAAAGTCTGCAATCATAATTTCGTCCACTAAACTTGCTTTCGCAAGCTGCCAAAGGTGCTCCGCAACTTGTTCGACACTTCCAATCACAAAGCGATCTTTATTACGTTCCCTGGCCAGCTCTTCATGAGGCGTATAGGTGTGATTTTTGGCTTCTTCCGGTGTAGGGAAAGTAAGGTATCTCGTCCCCGTACTCATTTGTGCCCACATTAACTCAGCTGGTCCTGCGATATATTTAGCCTCTTCTTCCGTTTCGGCTGTAATAACGATTGTCGCTAACATACTTTGAGGTTCCGTAAAATAAGACGAAGGCTTAAAATTCGCATGATAAGCTCTCAACACAGGAATAGTCAGTTGCGGTGCCAAATGTGCAGCAAATACAAACCCTAATCCTTTTTCCAAGGCAAAATGTAATCCACCCTCGCTAGATCCTAGCATAAACAGATCTGGAACCATGGAATGATCTCCCGGAGGATGGATGGAACTAAACGGGTGGTTTTCTTTGAAGTCACGGGCAAAGAAAGAAAGCAGGTTATCTAATTGCTCTGGAAAATCATTCACTTCCATTAATTCTTGAGACCTCAACAATGCCAACATGGTTCTGCCATCCGTGCCTGAAGCTCGTCCAATCCCGAGGTCAATCCGCCCTGGATATAATCCTTCGAGGAGCGTAAAGTTTTCCATCACTTTCAAGGCACTGTGATTCGGCAACATGATGCCACCTGAGCCTACTCGAATGCTTTTGGTATGAGCTGCCGCATGCAAGCTCAGTAAATCTGGTGAGGTACTCATCAAGTTTTTGGTGTTATGGTGTTCTGTAAACCAATATCTGTTAAACCCCCACTGTTCTGCGAATTGAACCATTTCTGTCACGTTCTGAAGGCTTTCTGAAGCCTCAGATCCTGCATAGATATGAACAAATTCCAAAATCGAAAGTTTTAGTCCATTTGCTGTATTCACATCGGATACACCTTTCTGAGTTATATTTATTATTTAGCTTGCTAACTATAGGATTAAAAAATATAATAATTACTTAGCCTACTAACTATAAAACCAAATGAGTTTATATTTTTACACTTTAGTCAAACTAAAATGGTTTTGTTTTGATTCTTGAACCAATCATAAGTGTATTCGTTTCGTTTGCAAAGAAGGCAATTTAAATGAACATAGTACATCTTTTTGTACCTTTGGATCAGGAGTGATATGAATGAGAGTTTGCAATGAAGGATTTGAACAAGAGTTTATAGATGGAAAAAGTGACATGTACGCCATTGCTTTTACTCAGAATGTCCTTTCTGGGCGTTGGAAATATTTTATCTTATGGTACCTAAAAGACGAAACACGGCGATATACGGATATCAAAAAATTCCTTGGAGATCTGTCTCAAGGCTCCCTCACAAAGCAGCTTAAAGAGTTAGAGAATGATGGTGTTATTCAACGCGATGTATATCCGGAAGTTCCTCCGCGAGTTGAGTATTCGTTAACAGACAAGGGAATGAAGTTACTACCGATCCTTGAAAAGATGGAGGACTTTGGCAAAGAATACGGCTAAGCATTTAAACTAGGCTTCCATATTACTTATCTTTGTTAAAGGGGGGATGATATGTTTTTCTTCTTTTTTTTCCCCTTGCTTTTGGTACTGTTCTGACTATTGCCTCTGTTCGACTTCTCCTTATAGACAAATAAAGTTGCTATTATAGCAACTTTATTAAAAGACATTTTTAGATTTCTTAAGTATTTTCAGGGTCATAAATTCCGTAACCATTCTTGCCATTCTTTTTAATCTTGTACATGGCTCCATCCGCATGTCTCAGAAGTTCGGAAGGCTCCTGTCCATGCTTGGGAAATAGGCTGATACCAATACTCATCGAAAGGTTGATATAGTTTCCGGCAATTTTGAAATGGGTACTGAATGCAGCTTCCAATCTTTTGGCGATGACTTCAGCATCGTGATCATCTTTCAGATGGCTTAAAATGATGAATTCGTCCCCGCCAAGCCGAGCTACAGTGTCCGCACTTGGAATTGTTTCACTTAATCGCTTTGCCATTTCCAGCAATACTTGATCGCCAACATGGTGTCCATATGTATCATTCACTTGTTTAAACCCATCAGCATCCACAAACATGACGGCTAGTTTGTTATGGTTTCTTTGGGCATTACTGATGGCCCAGGCAAGACGGTCATTATAAGCAAGACGATTAGGCAGACCTGTAAGTGGATCATGCAAAGACAAATGCTTGCTGATTTTCTCGGAGATTTTGATTTTGGCGTACTCCGTCTCCAGTTCTTTGATCAGATTTTTAAGTTTATATACCCTGGTATTGGTGTTAGTCATGTCAGTAATCTGAATAAGGGCATAACTCCGATCTTCATGATAGAGCGGTTCAACATGCATATTTTGTCTGAATAATTGTTCATCCTCTCCTTCATTAGGAAGAATGAATGCCTTATGTAACGCGCTTGAGCAAAATCTGCTCTGTCCATGATACAGCGCATTTTGCAAAATATTTAAATACATGTTCGACTTAAACCGTGGGCAGACCTCAAGCAGATTCAAGCCTACTACCTCTTCTACATTCTTGCCCGTAAAGCGCTCCAACCAGGCATTCCACACAACAATTTTCAAATGCCTGTCCACGATCATTATTCCCATATGGGCTTTGTTCAAAGCTTGTGAAATAAGATTATCCATTGCCCGCCTCCAACAAAGCGTCCATTTTGGCCAGCAGGCTCGATATGGAGTTCATACTCAGTGCTATGACAATGATACCTGTCACATCCGTATCGGCAAGTAAAAACGAGGTATGTAAAACCAGGACATAAACTTCATTCTGAAGCAATATTTGTTGATCGGAATTAGTGACATAGATCAGTTCAATATCAGGCAGGACGTATTCCAGTTTGATCTCCAGGAAATTACCGAATTCTCCAATAATGGCGTTAAGCAGGACATTGCTAACTTCCTTCAAAACGTCCAAATCCGTGTCCATCAGGTTCGGATCGTTCGGTATAATGCTCTCACCCAGTTCTCCAAGACAGATGTTTGCCAATACTTTAGCCTGCTCAACAGGAAACATCAGAAATGCTTTTCCCTGAAATTCGTATCCAAACTGTAAGGATGACCTAAACAGGTGACCTTCACTGAAGAAAATGTTGTATCTTCGATCTCCAGGATCAACATCGGATATGGAGATTAGTTCCACTTCCGGAATATTCAAAACGATACGCTTATCTACAATCTCTGACAACATGTTAGCCGCTTGTCCCACGTAAACGTTCACTAGTTCAGTAAGCAAATCCTTCTGTAAATCATTCAGCATGATAGGCCGCCTGAATCAGTTGAATCATAGTAGTTGCCTTCTCGGCGGTTAAAGGTTTATTCAAAAAACCAGAAATGCCTAACATTTCAACTTCATCCCTAGTTGTCTTCTGAATATCTGCAGATAAGATAATAATTTTGACATTGCTATCCGTTTCTCGAATCATACGAAGCATTTCTTGTCCGTTCAAACCAGGCATCAGCAGGTCAGTGGTTATAAAATCAGGTTGAAATTCCTTAAATAGGTTGTATCCTTGCTCTCCATTGTTAGCAATCTGAATCTCGCATTCTGGAATATGATCAACAATCAGCTTTGTAAGCAATTTCTGTACGAAAATGGAGTCTTCCACGATTAATACTTTCATTTTCTCTTCAGTCTCCTTGATAAAATGGTAAGAGCTCGGGATGGTCAGGCGCTGTGGACAGTTCTTGATATAGGGCTTTCGCGCGCAGTGGCACCCTGAAAAGAGACTGACAGGTGAATCAAGTAAATATAAATTATAGTAACTTTAATTTAATTGTCAACAACATTATTGAATAAGTTAGATTCGTGTGCAATTGACATACTACGGCCCATCGTTAAAAAAACATAAAAAAACGGTCACCTAGTGACCGTTTTTGATCGGTTATCTGGAACTGCATTAAGTTTACTCTTTTACCCCTCCAAGCTGCAAGCCATGAACGAAATACTTCTGCAAAAATGGATATACGACTAAGATGGGCAATGCGGCAACAATCGTAATCGCTGCCCGAATAGATACAGGTGTGACCATGTTGCGCGCAGCGCCAAGATCTGCACCATTGGCAACGGCTGCACTGCTGTTGGAATTCATAGAAGATGATAATAGTTTCATCAACTCATATTGCAGCGTGCTGAGGTTTTGTTTGGAAGATGCATACAGAAACGTATCAAACCAAGAGTTCCATTGACCGACTGCAATGAACAGTGCAACAGTAGCCAGAACCGGTTGGCACAGTGGTAGAATAATGGAAATGAATGTTCTGAAATCTCCAGCACCATCAATTTTGGCGGATTCTATCAATCCCTCGGGTAGTGTCTGGATATAGGTACGAATAACAATCATATTAAAGGCACTGATCAGCCCAGGAATAATGTACACCAGGAAGTTGTTTAACAAATGCAAATCTTTCATTAGGAAGTAAGTTGGAATAAGACCTGCACTAAAATACATCGTAAGAACAACTGTAATGGTAATGGGCTTTCGTAATATATAATCTTTTCGGCTTAGTGTGTAAGCCAGCATGGAGGTTAAGAATAGACTTAAAACTGTCCCCAAAACCGTTCTCGCCACAGATATACCAAAGGCGCTGAAGATGGTCCCTCCTGCAAATACTGCTCTGTAGTTTTGATCTGTCCATACCCGAGGCCACAGATAAATCCCACCCCGGATGGTGTCATTACCGGCATTGAATGATACGGCGAGTGTATTCACAAACGGATACAGGGTAACAATCGCGATTGCGATCATCAGTATACCATTTAACGTATGGAAGACAATCGGTTCAAGCCGAGATTTATTGATTCCCATCTCTAGTCCCCCTTATATTAATCGGTCTTCCCCGAGCCGTTTGGAAATTGAATTCGCCGCAAAGATCAGCGTGATACTTACTACTGTTTTGAAGATACCTGCCGCAGTAGCCAGTGAATAATTCCCGATCTGTAGTCCGTATTTCAGGACAAATATATCTATCGTCTGTGACCAGTCAACAACCACACCATTACCTAACAGATACTGAACCTCGAATCCAGCTTCCAAAATCCAGCCCATATTCATGATCAGCAAAATGATAACAATGGATTTGATTCCGGGTAAGGTCACATACAGCATTTTCTTATATCGGTTCGCACCATCAATCTCTGCCGCTTCATAGAGGGAAGGATCGATAGACGTGATGGCCGCCAAATAAATAATGGCATTCCAGCCAACTTCTTTCCATACATGGGATGCGCCTACAATGCCCCAGAAGTATTCCGGAACGCTAAGCCACATGATGGGTTCTTGAATGATATGCAGCTTCATGAGTACCACATTCACAATACCACCATCTACAGATAGTGAACTTGCTACGATACCTGTCACAATAATCCATGAGAGAAAGTGAGGTAAATACGATATTGTTTGAATGGTTCGTTTATAAAACTTATGTTTGATCTCATTAAGTAAAATGGCAAATATAATTGCTGTCGCAAATCCGAGCACCATATTGATGACGCTCATCGCAATGGTATTACGAAGCACGTTAAGAAATGCATCGTCTGTTAACAAAAACTTAAAGTGTTTGAGCCCGACCCATTCCTGCTGCGTGAAACTCTTGGCAGGACTGTAATTCTGAAAGGCCATAACCCAGCCCCAAATGGGATAATACGAGAATACGAGAATGTACGCAACGATGGGCAATGACATGAACATGAGTTGTCTTTGTCCGCGCAATCGTTTTAACAGTGGTGTTTTGGGAACGACTGTACGGGTGGTTTGCTCTGGTATGGCTCCAGGCGTGTTCGCCATCTTTCACTCCTCCTATTGGCTTGCAGCGACTTTAAGCATGATGTCTCGGAAGGCACTCGCCTGAGTAATCCTTTGGTTGATACCTTCCGAGAGAATCATTGCCGCATTTTTTTATTTAACAGACCAGTTCTCGATTCTCCATTTCAGTTGTTCATTAATCCGGTCTTCATAGGATTTGACATCGATTTTCTTGTAAGCGTCTACATATTCAGTCCAAATGTTATCGAACTCATCCGGTCTTGACATGATCGCCTTAGGCAAGAATTTCAACGAAGTGTCTGTCATTTGTTTGTTCGCTACCGCAGCATCAGAGCCTTCTTTCAGATCGACCTGCCATGCTGGATAGTACACTGGATTTTCTGGTGCAGGAGAGAAGAAGTCACTCCACGTTTTGAAGCCATAAGCATCAAGAAGTTCTTTGTCTTCCGGTTTGAGGTTGTCATAGAATTCCTCAGGTTGGTTGATCGCTCCAATCGCATTGCCATCTTCAAATGTTCCTTCGAGCTTCGGTGCAGCAGCGTAGAAACCTTCAGCTTTGTTAACCAATCTCCATGCCGGATCATCCTGCTCTGTCCGTTGCTCTGGTGTACGATAGAATCTTCCCTCTTCATTCACTTGATAGTCTACACCCTCTTCACCCCATGACAAGAGCTTCTGGTACTTCTCGTCCATAAGCTTATCGAGGAATTTGATGAGTGCGACAGGATCTTCAGCATCTTTACTGATACCAAAACCATTGTTCAAGTTAATGACCGGACGATCCAGATAATGATCTGTGATACTTGTATCATAGACTAGCGGGAAGCCTACGTATGTCTGACCAATTTTCCCCTGTGCGACGAGTGGGTCTTCACCAGCTTGGAAATTCCAGTGCTGGTCGAACATACTAAGCACACGTCCCGAAGAAATTTTGGCCAGATATTGATCGTAGTTCTGAACAAAGGCTTCTTTATCCAGCAATCCCTCGTTGTACAGATTGTTTAGTTCTTTATAATACCGTTTGGAGATATCTTTGTCGGCAAAAACGGTTGCGACTCCACTATCATCTACGACTACGCCCCCGTCGTTGGGGTGACCCGTAAGATGTTCAGGTGGGTTAAGCAAAGGGAACGTACGCCAGTCTGAAGCCAATGTAGTGAAACCAATCGTCGGTTGACCATCAATCGTTGGATTCTTGGCTGCATAATCACGGATCAACTTTGTGAAATCATCCAACGTTTTAGGAGTGGGGTATCCGGCATCCTTCAGTATGGATTTTTGAATCCAGAATGCAGGACCAGAATAATAGTTACTAATAAACTCCCCTGTATACACTCCATAGTTAGGCAACCAGTAAATATGTCCATCACTGGAGTCTTTCATCCGGTTCCAGTCTTTACCGAAATGTTTCTTCAGATTAGGTGCATGCTCTTCAATGAGATCTTCGAGCGGAATAACCGCACCGGCTGAGACCAATTTGGTGTCTGCTGTGATCAAGTCAGGGAAATCGCCACCGGCAATCATAACGCCGAGCTTCTGTTGAAGATCACCCACAAGAAACTCCATCTCAAGATTGACGCCGAGTTCATCCTGGATCTTCTTGTAGATTCGGTTATCTTTAGCTGGCGCCTGATTTGGCGTTCCGATAAAGGCCGTGATGTTCAGTACCTCTTTCCCATCCTTTGTAGTCGCTTTCTCATTGTCACCGCTGCATCCTGCAAGTGCCAAACTCAAAGCCAGAACGAGTGATACGGAACCCCAAAGCTTCTTTTTCTTAAGTCCCCCCATGTACTTGCCCTCCTTGGAAGTGGTATGTCTTACTGTTTTTAGTATGAAGAAATGTATGCGGTTACAAAATATATACATTTAAGGTCTACCCCCCTGTAATTGTAGGTCTTATTCAGGAGGGGTTCTTCTTTTTCATGGATCAATTCGCATACTTTTGCCTGTATTCTACTGGTTTCATGGCTGTTCGTTTTTCGAAGTGTCTGAGAAAATGCTGGTAACTGCGGTACCCAACTTGCTCTGCAATCGCACTGGATGTTTGATTCGTCTGCTGGAGCAGACGCTTCGCTTCTTCCATTCTTAGATCATGTACTACCTCAATTACACCCTTACCATACTTTCGCAAAAAGGATTGCCCTAAATGGACAGGATTCACGTAGAATCGTTCTGCGAGCTCCTGGATCGTAAATGTCTCTCTGTAATGCATCTGCACATATTCAGCAACCGTCGCCTGTATGCCACCCATTTGCCTCTCCCTGAAAACAGCCAGTTCTGACTTGCATTGCAAACAGAAATGTTCCAGATTGTTAGCAACCTCTTCTATATTTCGATGGCCCTTCTCCAGAATTCCGCTCGCCAATTCGTTCATTAGAGCATTAGGTTCTCCTCCTAGTTCTCTACACAGGGACAGTCCGCGGAATATAATGTGGGTAGAGAAAATATGTACAATCTCTGGCGCAGCCTTCATCTGTACAAACAGTTCAAAAGCACTCCGAATTGCAGACGAGAGTTCCTCTACAGAACCGTTTTCAAGCAGATCGCAAATGTGGTCCACTTCTGATAGCGTTTCCGGATCAAACTGCCAATTCTCCAGCTGGATATCTTCGGCAAACAAAAGACGCTCTTGATTAAAAAACAAATAACGCCCAACTTCCTGAGCAGAACGGAAGGATTCAGATAAATGCTCCAGTTTGTTGACCGTTAATCCAACCGCGATATGAATATCTTCGCAGCCGTTATGTTGCATGTTGTTCATCAAACGCTGGGTAAAAACTTTAATTGCTTCAAATGTCTCATTTCTATCATTCGTTTCCTCCCCCCATACAACTCCCAACGAGTCTCTTGTTCTATCTATCACATAACAGCAAGTTGTTTCTTCAGCCGTTTGTTCAACTACTGAACAGACTTCCTGAATATCTCCCTGAAAGGCTATCCGCAGGTATGCCCAATGGGACTTGTTTAAACGAAGAAGGAACTCCGACATCTCCTCCTCCGATATATTTTGCTTATCCTTAATCAGTGCAGTCAAAAACGCTTTGATCCTTTGCTCGGTTGCATGTTCTCTTATACGCTCCTGGGTTTCACGCTCCTGCAATTGCATACGGAGACGGACCAACATATCCTCTGCTTCTGTACTGTCAACCGGTTTGGTTAAATAATTGGATACACCTAATCGAATAGCTTGTCTGGCATAATTAAAGTCACTGTATCCACTCGTGATGACAAACAGCACAGACTCATGTTCCAATCGTCGTGCTTCTTCTACAAGTTCCAGCCCATTCATCACAGGCATACGAATGTCTGTCACCACGAGATCAGGTCGATCTTGTTCCATCATCCGAATGGCTTCCTCCCCGTTGGCGCACACGCCTTTGATTTCAAAACCATACTTTTCCCAATTGATCAGAAGCTGTAAACCTTCAATGGCATACGGTTCATCATCGACTAACAGTACTTTGTACATGAGAGTTTACCTCCTATTTCCTCTGTTCCAGCTTGGAGATCGGTATACGGTACCCTGCAATGGTTTCCTTTCCAGGTACACTGCTTAGATCAAATATTGCATTTCCTTCATAAAAGAGTTCCAACCTGCGGTAGACATTACGAAGTCCTACATGCTCGCCGTTCCGAGGTCTTTCAGAACGAATATCTCGCAGGAGCTCGGTTAGTCTCCCTGCATCCATACCGATTCCATTATCGATCACCTGAATAACCAGTTCAGAAGCGTTTCGTCTCGCCGTTATCTTGATCTCTCTTCCATTTTTTCGCGCCTGCAAGCCGTGTTTACAGGCATTTTCGACGAGCGGTTGAATACTCATTCGGGGAATGAGCAATGAAGCTGCATCAGGATCAACCTCGAAGGTGTAATCAAACAGCTCTCCAAAGCGAAACTTCTCAATCTGGAGATAAAGATTCGTAAATTGCAGCTCTTCTTGCAAAGGAATCAGATTGTCAGAATGACTGAGCAACTGTCTCATCAGCTTGGACAGACTTTTGATAATCTCAATTACTTCTGTATATCCATTCTTTGTACTAACGACCAGCAAGGCATTCAATGTGTTAAATAAAAAATGGGGATTCATCTGACTCTGGAGCATGGACAATTCAGTCCTCACTTGATCCAGCTCCAGATCTTTTTGACGGATTTCCAGTTTATATACGTCATTAATCAGCGTATGAATTTTACCAATCATGATGTTAAATGTACGAATAAGCCCGCCAATTTCGTCGCGGCCTTCGTGAATTTCAATCAGATCGAATCGTTCGTTACGAACCTTCTCCATATGTCTGGATAATTTGCGAATCCGATAGTGGTAGGAACGCAAAATAATATAGATCAATACAGAGGGGACCACGATACTTAATGCGAGCAACCCCAGAATTGACTTAAAGGCTTCTTGCAGCAGATGGTCAAGGTGACGTGTATCGGCAACTCCAATCAATTTCCAACCCTTTAGGTAGGCTAGATTCCCCAACGATTTTTCGAGCGTGTAAGCAGAATCCCCAGATTCCTTGAGCATTGATTCATTATCAGGTGGGTATAAGTCGGTTTCGCTGAATTCCCCACTTGAAACGACAGTTCGATTGTTGCTGTCCACCAGACGCAGCTGAAGGCTGTCTGATTCACGATTTAAAATGCTATACACCCGGTTAACTTCCAGATCAATCTTGGAATACTTCGCATAATTCGCATACGAGGTATACGTATCCATTTTGCCAATCACACTGATCCTTCTTCCCGCGTTAAATCCGGATGGCTCAATATAATCAACGACAAGAATGCCTCCACTGGTGGATTTCAGCTGTTTCAATCCAGGGAGTACATTCTTGTCTTTCATCACGATATAATGACTGCCCGTCTGAATGGTATCGTTATCCGTATAGATACGCACCTCCAGAATATTCGCTGACATATACCGTGTTAATTTATCTCGCAGGAATGCATGGTACACGTTGTAATAATCAACGGGGGAGTGATAGGTCCGATCCAGTGCCTCATAGAGCGAATCGTCTGCTGCAATAATTCGGCTCAGAGCAACGCTCTCATCAATCATGCCAAGCAGTTCCCCCGCAGCCCTGTCGATGGATTTACGCAGATTTTCCTGTTCTCTAATCTTGATATCCGCAGAGGTACGTTGATAAAAGAAGATATTAATCGTTATTACAGGAAGGAGAATACTAAGTACATAAATAAGCAGAAATTTGGAGCGGAGAGGAATATCATTAACCTTACGGAACATCCAGAATTTATGACGCATATGATCACCCTTGGTTTTTGTTTTTATAGACTGACGGAAGCTCCCCTGTATGCGCTCTGAACTTTTGGGTGAAATATTCAGCATCATGATATCCTAGCCTGAATGCAATGTCAGTGATCTTCATATTGGTACGTCGCAGGAGTTTACGGGCCTCCTCAACACGAAGCTGGTGCACATAGTCACTGAAACTGACCCCCATCTCCCGCTTGAACTGTTGACCCAGATAGGCAGAATTCACGTGAATACGATTAGCTACATCTTGTAATTTAATTTTACTTCGATAGTGCTGCTTCAATTCATTCACTGCTTCTGCAACCAGCACTCCCATACCCGTCTTTTGCTTCAATTCAGACTGGGAAAGTTGCTTGGACAGTCGAGCACACAGGTCTTGCAATGTGCCGGAAGACCAACTCGCAGCCTCATGCCATTCTTTTTCACATAGTATTTCTCTACAACCCTCTCTTTTTCCATATTTTCGTAGCAACTCCCCATGAATATATCGAATGACATGATGTATCCATTCCAACGATACCTCTGCTTTCTCACTCTTCTCTAACAGTGCACTCACTGCAATATCGATGGAATACGTGTTTTCTGCTTCAATCAACGCCAAGATCTCTTTGGAGATGTTCATCATTTGCTCTAAATTATATTCTTCGCTTGTCCGATATTCATTAAGATGATTGTCATAGACTTCATCTGTAACCATGACTCCATTTTGCTGTTTTTCCTCATTTCTGCGTTTGTCCAGAGGTTCAATCATTTCCATAAGGATTTGATGAATTTCCTCGGGAACAAGAGGTTTAAGCACATACTGATCGACCTGATACCGTATGGCTTGCTTCGCGTAATTAAAATCCGAGTATCCTGTAACGATAACGATTTTAGAGGTATAGGCGAGATCTTCTCGCAAGGTGTGAATCAAACCAAGACCATCCATAACAGGCATTTGAATATCAGTGACGACAAGGTCCGGTTCAACCGAGTTGAATAAAGCAAGTGCTTCCTCCCCATCCGTTGCCGTTCCGCAAAGTTCATATCCACAAGCTTGCCAGTCAATCATCGTTCTCCATCCTTCTAGCATAAACGGCTCATCATCCGCGACAATGACCTTGTACATTAGCTCACCTCACTTTTATCCTTGATCAGCTGCATGTATTTTATCTATATCAATAGGCAGATTCCAGTTGTTCTGAAAACGCTAAACAGCAGAACAACAGCAGGATTGTTGTCTGCTCGCACAACTTGGAGAACAAAATTCCTACCAGTCTCATCGTCATTAATCAATAACATAGAAATGGTTCCATCGGACCGTACTATATGAACGCTCCGATTGTAGCGAAGCGCCGGGAGAACAATTCAAGTGTAACGCTTACATTTTGGTACAACAACCTGTTAAACTATAGGTTTTCACCCGACAAAGTATAGGTTTAGCTCAGAAGTAATCTATTGTCAGGAAAAAGAGTTTTCATTCTCCACGCACAATACGGAATCCTTGATCGGGACCAAAACCATTTGCATCAAATTTGCCTCGAAATGATATTTCATTGTTATTGACACCGCCGATCCAGCCTCCGCCTTTCACAACTCGCCAAGTTTGATTTGGACTCTCCGAATCGCTGTACCAGTCCCAGCACCATTCTCTCACATTCCCAGACATATCATAGATTCCTAACTCATTCGCCTTCTGAGTTCCGACTTTTTTGGTTTGATTACGATTGCTCTCAATAGCGGGCCAGCTCCAGTCACCCGTCAGAATGTTCTCGCCGGCATTTACCCAGTACCAAGCAACTTCATCAGGATTGTTACTTCCGCTGTATGTGTAATTTAAGCTCTTTTGACCTCCGCTTGCAGCGTATTCCCATTCTGCCTCTGTGGGTAAACGGTAACCGTTGGCGTCCTCGTTGATCGTTACATTCCATTTTATAGTGTCGTTTTCATTGTGATTATTCGTGTCCTGGTTGTCTTTATCTATATTGTAATAAGGTTTCAGGTTTTCTTTTATACTTTTTTGATTACAGTATTCCACTGCGTCATACCAGCTGACCATTTCAACAGGCAGGTCATCTCCCTTGAAGCCAGAAGGGTTTTCCCCCATAACCTCCATCCATTCTTTTTGAGTTACTTCGTATTTGCCAATATAGAAGGAATCCAGCGTTTCATTCCTATCAATCTGACTCGGCTTACTGCTCTTGAAGGCTCCCCCTTCGACAAATACCAAGTCATCGTTTACTGTGGTATTACTTGCTGAACAAGCACTCAGACTAACAACTATAGCGATTAAAGTTAACCATACCATCTTCATTCAATTATTCTCCTTTACTAGCTTAAATCCGGCAACGTCGAGGTCCGTTAGTCTGGAGAATAACGTTACTCAACGCTACCGGAAAATTGAATTTAAATACAGGTGCAGAAGTTAAACTGCATCACATCATTTTTACCAAACCGTCACGTTTGCGCTTCCGCTACTTTGATAACCTTCCGTTGCCATCACCTGATAGGACCAGCTGTTGCCTAAGTACATCCCTTTGCTCGCCCATGCATTCACATGATTACTGAACGTGATGGTAGAATTGACTCCGGTCGGTCTCTTGGACTGTCTAACACTCCAATATTGAGGGAAAGTCTGAGTACCATCAATGGAAGGTGCATTGTATCTCATCGTTGTATAGATGTCATATGTGCCGCCATCACTAGTCATCGAGCCCTTATACGTTCCGGTAGGACGATACGTTCCCCAGCTATCCACCACGTAATATTCAATTAGAGCGTTTCTAGTCCAACCATAGAAGGTGAGATAGCCGTTACCTGAAGGAGAGAATACGCCGGCATTATAATTGACCACTCGATTAGGCGTACCGTATGTCCACCCTTTCCCGACAACAAAGTTCCCGGTATTTTGCCAATTCACGCTGTAATTCCCGCCCGATCCATTCACGGCGTTGACCGTTCCTCCACCATCTGTCCAATTTTGCCAATAATCTGTTGCTGCGCTCGATGTGGCTGCGAAGACACCAAAACTCATGGCAGATGCGAGAACAACGGTTAACAATTTTTTGCTAAATTTAAACATAGATTATACCTCCTGATATTTTAATAGATTTGGTTGATGCTACAATCCGATATGAATGTTCTTCAGCAAATTCACTTGAAAAGACGTTGCGAAAACAGATACAGATCGTTCTTCCACACGGGCCAATCATGTCCTCCACTTTCCTCATGCCAAATATGAGGTACTCCGTGTTGCGCCAGATATTGGTGAACCCCAAGACTAATCTCTATAAGATTGTCCTGTTCACCGCAAGAGATCCATAACAGCGAGAGTAATGAAGGCGCTTTCGAAAGATCAGGGACAAGTAGCTCCGGACTTCTGGTATTTGGGGCTGCGGAGAAAGCACCGATCCATGCAAAATGGTCTAGATTACTTAATCCGATATTTAAGGATTGACCTCCGCCCATGGATAAACCAGCAATCGCCCTTTTGTCCCGGCTTTTATGCAAAGGGTAGTTCGACTCCATGTAAGGTATCAAATCGTTGAGCAGATCGGATTCAAACCGTTTAAATGCTTTGATTTTCTCAGGTTCAAACAGGTCTCCTTCGGCTCGGTCATTCGACATTGCGCGACCGTTGGGGAAAACAATAACCATCGGCTCAAGCAAATTATCGTTGTACAGATTATCGAGAATAATTTGCGGAGAACCATGAGTATGCCATTCGGTTTCGTCTCCACCAATACCATGCAAAAGAAAAAGTACAGGATACATCGTTGTCGAAGAAAATTCTGGTGGGGTGTACACCATCGCTTTACGGGAATTGCCAACCGTGGTGGAAGGATACTCTACCGTCTCCATGACTCCACGTGGTATATTCTCCCGATACTGGTCATATCCCGTTACTGCTGGTGAGATCAATTCCATTCTCTTTTCCTCCGAACATATGAGTGACTATCAGTCTTCAGTTAATCCACATAGCCAAAACCCAGAATAGTGAAGCATTTATGTTCATGACCTTCCGCCATTTCGATCTCGATGGAGTGTTCCCCCACATGCTCTTCGTTAAGCAGAAGTGTGGCATGGCAATGGGTCCAGTTCACTTGACGCGGATCGACTTTTTGGACGAATACCCCATCTACCTTGATATGTGCAGTTCCGAATTCGTCGTTACCCGAATCCTTGAAGATCAGAATGAGGCTTTTACACTGCAAACTTATCCGAAAGCTGCTCTGATCCTCTTTCCCCTCTCCTGTACGCATCCAGTTGTTGGGGAACTGAGGTGTACCATAGTCATGAGCATCCATCTCAGCCATCTGCAGATCCGTGTCGGTTTTACAAAAAGAGCCTGCATCAATTCGGGCAATGTGATTGCCGTTTTTCCGATCCAACAGCTTCACATTAACAAATTCATTTCCAATTAGCGGAGCTTTTTCAATATCATGATCTTTCTCATCCCACTCAGAACGATTCGTCACGTCGAACAAATATTCCAAACAATCGGCCATTATTCGATGCCCTATGTTAGTTGGATGATATATATCATGGAAAAATTGTTTTTTGGAAATAACGTTCCCTTCACCTTTTGTCTTGTTGAACTGATCTACGACAGCATCTTTCACACTTACCATTGGCAGATCATAATGCCAGCCTACCGGAGCGAGACGATCCTGTAGATTCCAGTCATTTTCGAATACACTGAATAACAAGATGACCGCTGGCTTGTTATCGGCAGTAAGTGCTTTGAGTACCAGACTCTCGTAACATTTACCTTGGGTTTCATCATCTGCGTCATTAACTGCGAATTCGATTATGACAATATCCGGCTGAACGGCACCTCCCCTCAGCACATCACGATCATAACGTACAATCCCCAGTTCTGAAGGCGTTCCGCCCACACCTGCTTTAATCAGATGAATGGGACTATTTTTTGAAAGCGCAAACATAAACTTGAACGACTCATACGACCGATAAGCGTAACTATGGAGATGAATAGGTACTGCACCAGCACCATGGGTAATGGAGCCTCCAATATAAGCGATAACGACAGGTTCGCCGTTTTTTGCCTTCTCAATGGCTCGTTTTAATCTGACATTATTCCCTTTGTTCAGAAGAGATCGGCCAATCATGTCGCGATATCCATGTGACTCAAAATCAATTGCGGGCTTGACTGCCGACGCTGTCACTCCAACTGGATCGCGCGGTGCAGTGAATTCTGTGTTTTCACCTGCATCTCCTGAATCCTGGAGCATAGATCACCATCACATCCTTCCGGTTAGATTCTGACCATCCTCAAACAACATTTAAAGAATCACAGCTTGTATTAATAGATCAGATGTGATCCTTCTCCCAAAGTGTATCCCTTACATAATTTTACAACAACCTGACAAAGTATAGGATTTTAACCAATATATCATTTTAATTTGAGTACAATCACATGCAGATCAGAACACCTATAATTTTTCATGTAAACGCTTTAATTTGTATACTATTTCCATGTTATAATTTTGAAAAACCGCATTGATGAAGGAGGATACTCATGAATATCACGGGTCAAGGCGCGTGGGATACGGGTACATATACAAATCTGTTTTTGAAGCTAGGTTACGATGAGAATGAGATCACGAACAGATTGGAAGAAACATGGAACGTGCTGTTTTATGGCGATGAAAATACTCGAATATATTACCCCATGGGTGAGGACAAGGGTTATTTGCTGGACACCGGTAATCTCGATGTTCGCTCCGAGGGCATGTCCTATGGCATGATGATGGCTGTTCAGATGGACAAAAAGGAAGAATTTGATCGACTCTGGAATTTCTCACACACGTTTATGCAACATAAAGCGGGACGTTATAAAGATTATTTTGCCTGGCATTGCAAACCTGATGGAACCCGACTCTCACAAGGTCCTGCTCCTGATGGTGAGGAGTTTTTTGCCCTGGCACTTTTTTTTGCCTCCAACCGCTGGGGCGATGGCACTGAACCTTACGATTACAAGGCACAAGCCCGCAAAATCCTTCGTGCATGTATACATCAAGGCGAAGACGGCGAAGGCGATCCCATGTGGGACCCGGAAACAAAACTGATCAAATTCATACCAGAAACACCGTTTAGCGACCCATCCTACCATCTGCCTCATTTTTATGAGCTATTCGCGAAATATGCGGATGAAGAAGATCAGAACTTCTGGAAAGAAGCGGCGGCCGCTAGTCGGGCTTACCTTCATACAGCCTGCCATCCCGTAACCGGACTATCACCTGAATATGCGAACTATGACGGCTCTCCGGCTCCAATACAGCCGCATGGTGATTTCAGACATTTTTACAGTGATGCCTACCGTGTTGCTGCAAATATAGCGCTGGACTGGGAATGGTTCCGCAAGGATCACTGGCAGATCGAACAATCCAATCGGATTCAATCCTTCTTCAGTGATATTGAAATGTCGGATTATCGTCGTTATACAATAGAAGGGGAACCTTTCGACGAACCTTCACTGCATCCTGTAGGTTTGCTGGCTACCAATGCCATGGCTTCACTGGCTGCGGACGGTCCACATGCTGACACATTCGTTCGCAAGTTCTGGAACACCCCTCTGCGTCAAGGAGAGCGACGTTATTACGACAATTGCCTGTATTTTTTCAGCATGATCGCTCTAAGCGGAAGATATCGCATGTACTAAAGTAAGGGAATGTGCATGAGCCGTTGAATCTGTCCTGTGAACGTTTGGCTTGCAGGACAGGTTCAATCACAGAATTTTCAGAAGGATGCAATGAAATTTACGATTTAATCTATATCAATAAAAAACGTTCCCGGCTCGCATATGTTGACTGCGAACCGGAAACGTTTGGTTGTGCAAATACAGGCAGTAACTTTTCCCGCTCTGTATGATTCAGATACTTTAATTATTTGGAAACAGAAGAAGTATCATAGGAAGACTGCATAATCTCCAGATATCGATTCATGTTCAGTCCCTCCAGGCCTTTCACATATTCATCCCAATCCTTATCCAGACTTTTGGCGCCTGTAATAAATTGCAGGGCGTTCTGATCGATGTAATCCTTGAGATTGGTCTGCATCATGCTGGCTTCATCAGCTTGGGACGGATCTACCCACAATGCCCAATGAGGGAAAATCTCTTTTGGTTCCTTGCCCTCCATTAACAATGTCGCCTCATAGAGACGTCGCTCACCACCATCATTGGCATAGATGTCTGTCCCCTGTACTTCGGAGTCCCGATATGCCTGATAATGATTGTACTGACTCAATGCAGCCCAACTGTCATTACGAGGTTCTTCTCCAGGAGGAAGCGGAATGGCTTTATATAGCGGCTCAATCTGATCATTGAGCGCCACTTCTCCTTCTTGTGGTTTGCGCCAGCTTACGCCCTCTTCTCCCAGATATGATGCCATGGTTCCTTCCTGGGTATAGAGATAATCCAGCAGCTTTATGGCCGCGATCTGCGTTTCCTCACTGGCTTTGTTTGTCAGTACAAAAGACGCTCCGGGATCAATCGGATAGTTGTACGTAGCATAAGCAGCATGGGGTCCCTTCAATGGAGGGATGGGATTGTAATCATTCCCGTAAGGAGAACCTTCGGCAGTGGTTACGAATAACGATGGATGCATCGCTGCTCCCGCACCGAGAAGCTGTGCATCAGCGTTATCTCCAATTTTTTTGAAGGCCCCGACGTTTTGGGTAAATGCCCCTGGATCAATCAACCCTTCATCGTACAGGGATTTAATATAGGCAAGCCCTTCTTTCCACTCCGGTTTGTTCACTACGGTCTCCACTTTCCCCTGATTGACAATGAGATAATTCCGATCGTCGTCATAGATAAAACCGTTCATCAAGTACGGAATAATGTGCACACCGAAATTTTCAGTCGAACCGCTTAGCGGTACTTCGTCGGCTTTGCCGTTCCCGTTCGGGTCTTTCGTTTTAAATGCCCGAAGCATTTCCTTAAATTCTTCTGTCGTCGTGGGTTCGGTCAGGCCCAGTTGTTCCATCCATTTGGTGTTGACCCACATCTTGTTTGGATATGAACAGTGAAAACATTCATTCAGACCCGTCAGACCATAGATATTTCCGTCAGGAGCAGTGTTCATGGCCCGATAATAGTCATTGCTTTCAAGCACTTTTTTAATATTGGGAGCATGCTCCTCAATCAGATCATTCAGCGGCAAAATAACCCCCTGCTGACCAAACTTTAACAAGTCTGTCTGGGAGAAACGATCTACCCAAGGGATGAGCAGATACAAGTCCGGGTAATCACCGGAAGCCAGTGAAATCTGTCTTTTCTCCGCTGCACCGTCGAATGGAACCGTGGTCCAGTTGAACTGAATATCAAACTTCTCTTCCATTTTCTTCGTGAATTTGTTAGTGGACAGGTTCGTATCCGAACCCTGGTGGGCAAACACATTAATGGCCGTCTTGCCTGATGGATCGCTGCCTTCCCCGTTCCCCTTATCAGAACTTGAACATCCGGCAAGTACCAACGAGGTAAACAGCATACAGGCAAGAATGATGAATCCCGCTTTTTTCAATACAATCCTCTCCTTCATGAATAATAGAAAATATGAACTTATCCTTTAACTGAGCCAATCAGCATACCTTGCACGAAATACCGTTGAACAAAAGGATAGATGATTAGCACCGGCAAGCTGGCCATCACAATTAATGAGTACTTCATGAGTTCAGCCATCTGCTGCTGTTTAATCATTTCCGATGCATCCATGCTCCCCGTACTGCTGTTCAGAATAAGAATGCTGCGCAATATCAGCTGTAGCGGATAGAGCGACTGTGATTTTAAGTAAATGAGGGCGTCAAAGTATGCATTCCACTGACCGACAGCGTACATAAGTGACAACACGGCAATAATCGGTTTGGCGAGTGGCAGGATAATACTGAAGATAAACCGGATGTCACTGCAGCCATCGATGTCTGCTGCTTCGGACAATTCTTCCGGTATCGAATTCTGAAAAAAGGTACGGGCAATGATGACTTGCCATACCCAGACGGCATTGGGAATCAGCAACGCCCAGCGGGTATCAATCAGTCCCATGGTTTTGACCACCAGATAGGTAGGGATCAAACCGCCTGAGAACAGCATGGTGAAGGTGATAAACATCATTAACGAGCTGCGGCCAACAAACGTTTTTTTGGATAATGGATAAGCAATCATAATGGTCAGTGCCACGCTGATGAAGGTGCCGCAGGCTGTATAGAAAAGGGAATTGGCATACCCGGTAAGGACTTGATCATTCCGCAATACAGACTTGTAACCGTCAAACGTCAGGTCAATGGGCCACAACCAGACTTTTCCCGAGGAGACGGCAGCTGGGCTACTGAGCGAAGAACTCACAATATATATCAAGGGATACAGCACGGCAATCAGCACCACTGTCAACATGAAGTAAACAACCGTTATAAATACGCGGTCTCCCCAGGATTCACGAATCGTACTGCTGTTCTTGATCCGCGAACGAGCTGCATTTGTCTGTGTGTTAGGCATGGGTTGGTTCTCCTCCTTTCGCTCCCGTTACCATAAGCTTGTATTGGACAGTCGCTTGGCGACCGCGTTTACGATTAATAACAGAATCAGGTTAATCACTGAGTTGAACAGGCCAACCGCAGTAGCGAAGCTGTAATTGGCATTCAGCAATCCTATTTTATAGACATACGTGGAGATGATCTCCGAAGCAGACAGGTTGAGTGGATTTTGCAGCAAATATATTTTTTCGAACCCAACAGCCATGATATTCCCTACACTCAGGATCAGAATGATGACGGCTGCCGGAAGTAGTCCAGGCAGATCAACATTAATGATTTTCTGTATTCGGTTGGCTCCGTCCACTTTGGCGGCTTCATACAGGGATGGATCAACACCTGCCAGAGCAGCCAGATATATCACAGCGGAGTACCCCATTCCCTGCCACACATCGGAAAATACGTAGATGGATCGAAACAGTCCAGGCTCACCGAGAAAATTCACCGCTTCGAAACCAAGGGCGCCTGCAATCGTGTTGACAATACCCAGCCTAGGAGACAGAAAGAGCATAATGATGGAGACCATAACAACGGTAGAGATGAAATATGGAGCATACGTCACCATTTGTACTGTTTTTTTGAATCGTATGTTTTTGATTTCGTTCAGCGCGAGCGCCAGTAATATAGGAATCGGGAAACCAACGATCAGGCTGTAAAACGAAATGTAAAGCGTGTTCTTGATCAGCGTGACAAACGCCGGATTTTTGAAAAGTAACTCGAAATACTTGGTTCCGGCCCACGGACTGCCCCAGATCCCCTTGATGACGTTGTAATCTTTAAAAGCCAGGACCGCATTCACCATGGGTACATACTTGAAAATAATAAAGTAAGCAATCGGTGGCAGGATCAGCAGATACAGCTGCCAATGTCGCCTCCAGCTTCTGGATAATGCTTGTTTCAAGGCAAACGGTTTACTCGGTTTCTCCACGGACTTTGATTCACTGGTCATTGTGGTTCTCAGAATCATCCCCCCATTCTTGGCTCCAAATCGTGCTGAACTGCAACTCGACTTGGTAGCGCTTACTTTTTTGAGTAATCATAAGATTGCGCTGGGGATGCGTAAAGGTACAGTTACGCTGAGAAAGTACAAAAAGCGAATATAGTTCCCGAGAAACAGCCTACATTAACCGCTATGAACGTCCATTTTCCGAAACACACTCGGAGAAATGCCGCGTACCCGCTTGAAAGCTCGGCGGAATGAATGTGCACTGTTATACCCGGTGGCCTCCGCGATCTCGTCAATGGTCTGACCGGTGGAGTGCAACAAGTTAGAGGCAGCATCAATGCGTACCCGTTCTACATAATCGGAAAGATTCTCTCCCGTATGTTCTTTGAATAGTTGGGATATAAACTTCTCGGACTTGCTCATGTGCTCCGCAATCCGATAGATCGTCAAGTTTGCATCCCCATAATGTTGTTGGATAAAACAAATCATTTCGTTTACAGTATCCGCATGTGCTCCTGCTCTTCTTCTCTGGAAATCACCGCAGATGTCTTCTGTTAACCGTTTGAATTTTGCCCGCAGCGAAGTGATCGTTTCTGTCATCTGAATGGATGTCACCCGGGTTTTGTATTCCTCCAGCAGGGAGGCATCCAACTTGAATTTTGGTTCGTCCAGCTTCAGAAAAGTCCCCTTCAGCTCCATGATGAACTGCTGTGTCATCTCGTAGGACAGTTCCCGCTCCTCTAAATTACGAAGAAACAATTGCTCCAGAATACGTACCGCCTCTTCAGGCTCCCCGACTTTGATTGTGTTCAGCAGGCGCTGTTCAGACTCAATCGGATAATAGAACATTTCATTTTCCTTCATCGTATCTTCAAATCTCACCAGATGATCTGTTCCCATATGAATGGCATAATCCAGAGCTTGTTTGGCTTCGTCAAAGGAACGCCCTGCATCATTCCAGACCTCGTAAGCTGCACCTGTGCCAATGGCTGTGGATATCCGATGCTCCCGGTAGATCACTTCCATCAAGGTGTTCAGCTCTTTTTCACATCTCCCTATAGCTTCATTCAGTTGGTTCTCATCCAATGGACAGGCAAAAGCGATCTGGTCTGTTCCCCAATCCGTGATCAGCAGCTGTGCATTCCACTCTGTAAGTACCTGTTTGATGAGCAGCCTTGCGACACCCAGTTCATGGATCGTTTCTTCACTGTCCGGATTGGCATATCCGTTTACCTTCACTAAGCCTGCCAAGCCCTTGCTGCTATGAAGAGAAATGTGCGCCTGGGATGAGATAACCTCCAACTCAAGTGAGGTATAGACTTCTCCCGTTAACAAACGTTTGATAAAACCGTCTCTCAATAACGGAATCTGCTCATTCATGGCGTTTTTAAGTGAGTCATTATTAGCAATGAGATTGTTAATATGGCTTGCCAAAAAATCATATTCATTGCCCCGTCTGCCTGGGGAATCGGTAATTTGTTCCCTAAAAGAGGCCAACAATCTGTATACGGGTGCACTATTCCGATAGGCCAGAACCAGCCCGAATAACAGTCCCAAGGCAATGGTTGCCAAAGTAAAGACCAGCGTGACTTGTTTGATTTGGTCCGCTTTTGTCATGAGTGCTTTCTCCGGAATCCCTGCCATGTAATTCCATCCATTTTGACTGGACTGCATCGATATCAGCAGCCGACCATCACTTCCAGGCTGTACATTCTGCACGTTCAGCTCCGTTTCCGCAGCGTTATCTTCTCTCTGGCGACTCTGTGCCATTTGCTCGGCTTCGGCTTGTTCAATGCCATGGGAGAAAATGATCTGTCCTTCCGCATCAGTGACGAGAGTCCAGCCGCCATATTGATCCACAATATGTTGAGTAAGGCTGGCCATCTGATCCTGATCAATCATGACACCAATCGTCGCTTGCGGTTTGTTGAAGCTGTTCAAAGGCAGAGATTGCAGAAACGTAATGGCGGGAACATCTGCAAGCACAGTGCCGAGTATTTCACGTTTATAGTTTCGAAGCGGTATGATTTCATTAAAGTGTGGTTGTTTGAGAATTTGGTCATGCCATTGATCAAACGACATACCGTCCAGCTGATTGGCAGCATAATAATGCTCTGGACGATAATACACCGTTCTTGGTGTGATGATGGCATTGTAGTTCGGAATGTGAATGAAGAAATGGGACAAGTAATCATTGGTACTGCTGTACATGGAGAGGCTCCGCTGCATACGGTTCATACCGTAGACATTGTAGAGATCATGCGGCTTTGGGCCAGCAATTAAATTTTGCAAATCGGGATTGACAGCAAGCTGTCTGGTAAAAGCTTCGACTTGAAGAAGATTTCGCTCAATGATCTCTTTCCCGAGACTCAGCGACTTCAAGCTGTTTTCAATGGAGCTGGAACGGGCCGCTTCAATAGAAGCTCGGTAAGAGGCATATCCCGCAATTTGAGGAATCATCAGAATGACAAGATACGAAATGAGGAATCGGCGGAACACGGGTGAAAATTTGGACCATAGGAGCTGCATATGTACCCTCCCTTTTTTATCAAGCGCTTACATTTCTCTGTGATAAGGTAGCTGTTCAATGATACACCGGGCATTTCTTCCTGGTGAAGGTACAACTTCTTCCTTATGGTACATTTACATACTGTAGCGTACAATGCTTGCATGAAAATAATTGTCACTCTGCGGGTTAGCGCACAAATATAGTTGTATTTTACCTTCGCATGGGCTCATTCTCAAAGTATCAAAAATAAACGCAAAAAACCTCCCCAAGACATGAAATGACTTGGGGAGGTTTTGTTTAACGTTGTGCTATTAGTTGCTAACGGCTACAAATTTCCATTGTTGGTTTGTAGCACCCGTGTAGGTGTTCTGCTGCAGCTTGGCTCCATCCGAAGTGGAAGCGTTTGCCACTTCAATCGCTTTATTGCTGTTCACGTTGATGATACTCCAGTACCCGTTACCAAGATCGTTGACCTTAAAATGCTGAGCAGTTGTGTTCAGATTGCTCATGAGCTGGACCACTTCCCCATTGGTGTTGGTACCGTTGCGAATGTCGATGACTTTGTCCGGTGAGTTCACACTTGTCAAAGTATAGTTACCGTTGCCGATCGAGGTCAGAACCCACTTCTGAGGGTTGCCGCCCAGATCACTCCACTGCTGGAGCTGAAGATTGTTTTCGTTTAGACCACCTGGGACATCAATAACCTTGTTGGAATGCCGGGCTACAATTTTATAGGTTGCACCGGATACAAGACCTGTTGTTGGTCCACCTGGTCCACTGCCAGGGTAAGTCTGAGCACGTTCATGGTACCAGTTAAACAGGAATCGTCCCATGGCACTCCGTGAAGCATCTCCATCCCATTTCAGCCCAGCCGTTGGGTCGGCAAAGGAGCTTCGTGGTCCTTCACTTAGAATGAATCCGTTCATATGAGCTGCAATGCTGACATTGCCTGCTGCGTTGAAGATCGTTTTGGTATTGGTGCCAAACCCTTCATTGCTGCCATTAAACAAGTTCCAATAGGCCGAATCGCCAGGTTTGTTTTTGAACCAGGTTACCTCGGTAATATTAATCGGATATTTGTCAGCGGCTGCCTTCACGTTGGTATTCCACTGATCTTGCAGGATAGAGAAGTTGTCATATGCGCCATAACCAGGGTACCAGTGAACCGCATATCCATAGTTATTGAGCGGATCAGTCAATGGATGGCTTGCCGTCAAGCTGTAAAATTGGTTGTATCCCAGACCTGCCGCCCAGATGACATTGTCCGCACCTTTGCTGCGAATTGTTGAAATCATGGAATTTTGGAAATTACGCAAGTCATTCCAGTGATCCACAAAGTCATTTTCCCCGTTGTATCCACCCCAATGTCCATTGGCATAGGATTTCACCGGTTCGTTGATCAGTTCGAAGTGAACGTTGTCTGCACTTTTGATCTCCGGGCGTGAAGCGAGATAACCCCAGATTTCGTTGAATTTTTGCAGGTTTGCAGGTGTTGTTGCCTGATCATCCTTCAATGTGAAGTCCAGTCCCAGGACAACATAGACACCTTTTGTTTTGGCATATTGAATGTACGGAATAATTACATTTTGCGTAACTGTCTGCACACCGGCAAAGTTATATGTACCAGCAGCCACATCTCCCATGTCCTGACGATCGATGAACAGACGTACCTGATTCATATTCCAGCCATGATTGCTTCCGTACTTCGCGCTGGTGTCAGCAAAAGTATCGGTAATGTCTTTCAGATACGCCAGTGTAGCTGCATGACGGTTATTACCGTGCAGATTGAGATAATAATTGCTGTCCTGATATGTCCAGTAGGCACCTGAGGGTTGATGCCAACCGTTCAGAAGCACAGGCTGATTGTTGCTGTTCACCAGGTTTTTGCCGTTTACGTGAAGCTTGCCCATCGGCATGCCCACCCATGCTTCGGCACGGCTGCCTCCCCATGGAGCAATTGTGATCAATAAAGCCAGAATGAGTACAAGTTTACAAGATGTCATGAACTTCTTCACTTTAATTCCTCCTGATCTGATATATTGCCTTGCAATAATGCGAGGTAAGCTCCGTCAGAGTATCTCTGATCAAACAGAATCGCTCAGGTCGGCGCCCGCTCACGCAGCCCGTTCCACACCAGCAGGGGGATCCTGCGCAGGGAAGGATCGCGGTTCTGCTGTGAGCAGACGTTCATGAGATCGTTACATGCCCCCTTTTCACAGATGGAATGTTGCATGAAGTTCCTCCTCCCTCTTCCAGTCTGATCCCACTCCAAACGTACAGAAGAACTTACTTAACCGACGATTCCCGTACGCTCTACACTCTCTACGAAATATCGTTGCACAAACAAATAGATGATGATCAAAGGCAGAATGGCAAGAAGAATTCCTGTATCCTGGATCATACTCAGATAGAACGGATCAGCTTGGGAAGCTGCCCCGTCAGTAACCTGCTGGGCCAGATTATACGGAAGGGACGATAACTGAGTCGACATGACTTTACTTGAAGTCAGATAAGTCGTCGTATAGAAGCTGTCGTTCCACTGCCATACGAAGGAAAACAGCATGACTGTTACCATGGACGGAATGGCATTGGGCAGCATGATTCTTGAAAATGTTCGTCCGATGCCCGCGCCGTCTACATAGGCCGCCTCCTCCACTTCCTTCGGAATACCTCTGAAAAATTGCCGGAAGATAAAGATGTACAAGCCGGCCTTAAGTGAATTGGCCGTAATCGCCGTCAGAATAAACGGCCAATAGGTATTAAGCAAATTAACAGGTTTGCCGGCTATAAGCGTCATAAGCCCCATCAGGTCAAAGCTTTTCAGATTCAGGTATACCGGAATGAGAATAGTCGTTGGTGGTACAAGAATCGTCAGAATTACACCGGCAAACAGCCAGTTGCTTCCCCTGAATTTCAGTCTGGCGAATCCGTATCCTGCAAGTGCACAGGATGCTGTAGTCAGCAGTGTAGTCGTTGCAGACAGGGCAAACGTATTAAACAGCGTTGCCCAGTAATCCATTACGCGTATCGCCTCTTTAAAATTGTCGATGGAGAAGTTCTGTGGAATCCACACCACCACTGCCGAATACAGATCACCTTTAGCTTTGATGGATGTGGAAACCTTCTGAAATATGGGAAACAGGATAACGAAGGAAAGCCCGGTAATCAGAACGAATCGGATCATGGCCCACAGCCAGCCTTTCCAATGCTCCAGCGATAATAATCGTGATGTTGTCACGTGGGACACCCTCCTTTCTAATCTTGATAGAAGACTCGCTTCGAGAAAATGATGTTTACGATAACCAGAATGATGGCAATGGCCAGAAAGTAGACCCATGCCATGGCAGAACTTAATCCAAAGTCAAATTTGACGAAGCCGGTATCCCGGATCAGTTCCGTCATGGCGTTATTGGCAAACGAATCAATGATTGTATAGATCGCATTGACAAAAATAAGCGGGCTGACCATTGGGAACGTAATTTTCCAAAAGGCTTCATAACCCGTTGCCCCTTCCATCTTCGAAGCCTCATACAGTTGAGGGGAAATCGTCTGGATCCCTGCCAAAAAGATCAAAATCTGTACACCGGATTGACTGACGATCTGATAGATCCGATCTACGGCGCTGCTCAGATACGTGACGATCCAATCGCTCACTCCGGCGTTAACCATCAGATTTTCGAGTTCAAATGTCCCGAGTGAGCTTCCACCTGTGCTGCTCTGATTAACCGCTTCAATCAGGCTGGTGCTCTCCAGTGTCATAATCACTCCCGATGCCAGAATAACGGGCAGGAAAAAGATCGACCGTGCTACAGCCCTGCCCCTGAACTTCTGATTCAGGATGACCGCAAGGAACAGACTGAATATAACGATAAGTGGTACGTTGATGAGTACGTCTGTGATCGCCTCAATTAACGCACGGTTAAAGCTTGTATTGACGGTGAGCGCCTGAATGTAATTGGCAACCCCGTTGAATTGAATCGCTATGCCTTCCGCGTTAGCTTGAATTGTACTCATGCTGTATCGCAGAGAGGCTAACAGCGGAATGAAGAAAAACAACACAAAACCAATGAGCCAGGGAAGCACGTAGATTACGCCCCACATGGCTTTCTGCTGAGCATACGTACGACTTCCCCATTTCCATTTCAGGAGCGTCTTCAGAGCTGCTCACCACCAGTCACATAGCTTTGGGCTTCCACTGTATCGTTGTCAACTTCTACAGGGAAGTCGTTATAATTGACGATTACGAACCCGCCACCTTCATATGTTGTCCGGAAGACGCCCTCCTCCAGGGATTCATGGGATATCATGGAACGTCCGGCAAATGGTTGGTTCACCTGGTTCACCTCGTTGTAGATCTCGGCAGCCAGATCGATCCATTGTTCATAATTCGCCGCGTAGAGATCATCATAATCCGTTTCTTTCACAACATGGTTTGGCGCATTGAACCATGCAAAGTAAGGACTGGCTCCATATTCAATCAGCTTCAGCACATATTGCCTTGCATTGGTAAATGTGGAGAGATTGTATGGCGTACCCGTATAACCGATGCTGCCGTGTACAACGAGCTGATAGAACGGAATCTCTTCATCCTCCAGCTTGAAACGACTGCTGGTCATCGGCGCATCTGTCAGACCAGTTACATACGGCAGGGCATAAGCGTTCCCGCCTTCAGCAACAAGCGAGCCAGCCTGCTGCCCGATCTGTTCAAGTGCCTTCTTTACGGAGCCAAGCGCTTGTGTTCGGTCCACCAGCTTTTTCGGATTCATATCGCTGTTTAACTGAGCTGCCAGATCATTCAGGCTTAGTGACAGTCCATCCTTTTGAAGGGACCTCAGCTCATCTAACATGTCTGCCGTCACGTCCTCCAGCATGTTGGGCGAAAGCACATAGGATGGTGAACGATCCCGGTCCCGCCGCTGGATGGCCTGGTTCATCGGATACAAGACCGCCGGTTCCTGAGTTAATGTGCGTGAAGCTTCTTTGGACGGTTTAAATCCTTTTTTGGATTGCACATTCAGCAGAGCGATATCGGGATAGAAACCGATACCCGCTTCTTGTGTGTATGCGCTGAAATCCCGCAATCCCTTTTTCCCGCCTACCGCGCCGTCTACTTGGATGGAATCCGGCAGTCGATGATGAAGTCCGCCGTTAAGCCATCCCGCATAGCGCACCTGAATATTGGATACCTTCTTCTCCGTCAAGGCGGAGAGAATGTTTTTGGCTTCATCAAACGTGGTCAAAGCCTCCGTTGAATCATACGGTATGCCCAGCATATGCTGCCTTGTTGTCATGCCACCGAACAGTTGCAGATAAAAGGGAACGTTATTCTGCTCCTTGCTGGCGTTCAACTCGGGAAGTCCGCCGTTTTGCATCAGATAATCCCGATAGAGAGATGCAAGCCCTGAGTACGAGGCTTTATCCGCCCCCACAAAAGCATATCGAACGACGAAGTCGGACACAGTCGGGTTCTTCTGGAATTTCGGAAGTGTACGAACCATATCACTTGCCTGAAGCGTCACATCGCTCTTGTTCACTACATAGAAGCTGGGATATACGTTGTTGTAACTGTTCAGCTTACCGCTGATATCGGCATTCACAACTGCGACGGCATCCCCTTGTTCAATAATGCCCAGGAAAGCCCCCTCTTTCCGAATTAGTCCAAATACCGGCAACCTGGCTCTGGCTTCATTCGAACTTGCTTCCCGCAGTTTCATGGTCATATCCGGTCCGTATATATCTTGTTGATAGGCAGGATACTGCAGCTTGCCATTGTTAAAATGGATCAGCGCTCCCGAACCATCCGGCACCAGTATGGAGCCCTCTTCTTCTGAACCCCCGGCCCCGAAGTAATCCATTACAGATATGCTGTTGATCGGATATTCCTCCGGAAAATGAATGCCTGAGGACGGAACACGCACGAGCAGATCCTCTCCATCCAGCTCATATTCCATCGTAAGCATAAACAGCCGTGGTCCACTTCGTTCCTCTTCAATGCCAAACTCGGCATGATCCTGAGCCAGATCCTCCGATGTGTAACCGGCCGTGTCAAAAGCCTTCAAGGCCCGGGACAATTGCAATCCTTGCATCGCCTTATCAATCCGGACGTAAGCGTCCTCATCCTTGTCTTCCGCATAGCCGACCTTCAAGGCCCGTTGCCCGGCCTTGTCTAGCTGTGCAAGTATCTTTTGTTCGAACCGCTCCTTGCTGATCTTCATCGGCAAGTCTTCTATGGATCGCTCAGTGCTTCCAAACTGGTAGTGGACCCGCACGCCGCTTGGCAGCACCTCGTAGCTTATCTGCTTGTGTGCAACACTATCCGTGAAGGAATTCACGGTGCTGCTCTGTCCAAGGCTGTTGAAGAAGCTGAGCTTTGTTTGTGATGACAAAAGGTCTTTGTTTATCCCGGCAGCAACCCCATCCTGCTCACGATCTGCAGGATTGCTGCGCCAGATCTGCCCGCTCTGCGTGTGAATCACTGCAATCTCGGCAGTCTCTTCGTGAATGAACAACTGCAGCGCAGCATTCTGCGCAATACCTACCATGCCGGGAAGGCGGACATCGCTGAACGATGATTTCAGTTTCTCTCCGGGAGGCAGGGAGGGAAAGTCCGTCTGATCAGCGGCAGTCACTGTCTCGTGAGCGAGCGGTGTTGGCGAGAATTGACAACCGCCAAGAAGCAGACTGCCCGCGAGCAGCATTCCTGTTATTTTTTTGGCTACGGTATAATTCATAACGATTTCCTCCTCCCTTAGCCCCGAAGCACTAATTCCTGATAGATGGTTACGACAAACGATACAATCTGCTGTACAAGACTGAAGAATAACAGGCACAGAAATGCCATAAACGCCATCGCCACAAGTGTCAGCAGCATCGTGAGCACCGTTTTGGCTGGTGTGTACTGATGAACCGTCATATTCCCCACAAATAACAGATATACCGTCCACGCAACGGCGAGTGCATTGGAGAAATAATAAAAGGCAGTTTCCTGCGCAGAGATCACAAGACTCAGCCAGATCCATGGAAAATGAATGAGTAACAACGGTACCAGTGCAAAGCACGTTGACATGAAAATCTCGGAGAACTTGCCTTCCCCGTCCATCAATGTGGTTAACGACCAATTAGCCACACACCAAAACAGTACCGGTATAATGACATATAACATTTCGAGCAGACTGTTCAGGTACTTTGGATTACTGAGATTAATGAGAAAACCGCTGTACTGGGCATGCAAAATTTTGGTGATGACCAGAAGCACCAGGATCATGAAAGCAATCAGCAGTGAGTTTCTCTGGTTCCGTTCATATTTCAATTCCCAGTATCCGTCAAACGGATGAAAAATCAGATGCAGCGGGTACTGGTATAGTTGCTTACTTGATGCCTGCATTCGTAGTCCTCCTTTTCTGCCTGCGAACGATGATGACGGTGACAATCGCAGCGACAGCCAGGAATATACCGGACATCATCCATGAAAAATGCTCACGCATCAGCTCTTTGCGGTACAAAAGAAAAGCTTTGGAATACCCTTTGGGCTCCATGCTGCGCTTGAAATATTTCGCAGACTCGGCGTATTCCTTCTGACGAAGCAATGCTTTGCCAATTCCCGCATACGCATATTCCAAGTTAGCGTTCATCTCGGCAGCTTGGGCAAACAGCACCGAAGATTGATCTTCATCACCGTTATAGTAGCTGCGCACCGCTTCGTGGAGTGTACGTCCGTATTCAGTTGTTTGAAAGACGGTGATTTCACCCAGCGCTTTATCCAGAACTAACATCCGGTCTCCCGCACGTTCCAGGGCAACAGGTGTATTAAATTGGCCCAGCCGGTTCCCGATGCCGCCATAAATATGGAGCAGGTATCCGTCTCCATTGTAGGTGAAGATTCGGCCCTTGCTGGAATCCAGTACGGAATACATGTCACTGTCACCCACATCCACATCAATCAGGCGGGATGGCCCTGCTTCCTGGGTATACAGCAAATCACCCTGCGGAGTCTGATAGCCTTCTCTGCGCAAAATGTCTGTACCCTGGGCATTCAGCTTTTTGACCGGATCCTTGCCGCGATCCCCGCTAGTGGCGTAGATGAAGCCCTCTTCATCCATATCCAGATTGGTAAATTCCGTTGGAGTGAACATCACCATCTGGCTCCGCTGCTCCCGTGTTGCAAACCGTTTCCAAAGATATTCCACCGGGTCCACCTGAACTCTGTTCGCTCCAATGAAGGAAGAGAACGTACCATCGGCGCTGAACTCCATGAATCCATCAAATACGCCTTCGGCCATGACGTAGATACGCTCCCCTTTGTCCATAACAATCCGCATCGGTTTAAACTGGAAGTCTTCTTTAAGCAGATCCGATTTTGGTTCAGACACGATCTTGACCAGCTTCCCCTGTTCATCCAGATGCACCACCCGGTGATTATCCGAATCAGCAACCAGCAGATGGCCTTTTTCCGTGACGTACAATCCCTGTGGATTTTTAAAATGATCTTCCTTGCCTTCCTGCTCAAATGAATCAATCGTCCGTACCAGCTTGAAGTTGCGATCCATCTCAATGATGCGGCCATTGCCCGAATCGAGCACAAAGACGTGCTGATTGGCGGTAACATGCATGTCGCTTGGCTCTTTCATAGGAGTTGTGTTCAACTTCTTGCCGGTGATAATGGTTGTTGCCTCATATGCCGCGGGTGAAGGAACTGCGTCACCCCAGAAGGAATAATGATACGCATCCGTTTTACCGTCTGCACTCACATAGGGCGCCTCTTGAACGAACAACAGGAGGCAGATCATGCCCATGATGATCGATTTACGTTTTTTCCATGTGCTTCTCCGCACCTCGCTGCCTCCTTTCTATTCTTTCATGCCCGAAGTGGCCATCGTCTGCATAACACTGCTCTGAGAGATGATAAACAGAGTGATCGGTACAATCATCAGCAGCAAAGCAACAGCCGCACCTACACCAGCTCTTGCAATCCCTCCCTGCACAATCTGACTGAGCGCATAATGCAGCGTTTTGAGATTTTCACTGTAAATGAAACTCCCGCCATCCGTTCCCCATAACGCTGGAAACTGCAGAATCATGAGCGTGAGCCATGCCGGCTTCACATTGGGCATCACGATGCTCCAGAATATCCGGTATTCATTGGCTCCGTCGATTTTGGCTGCCTCCAGCAAAGCATCAGGAATCTGCTCCATGAACTGTTTCATCAGGAAAAGTCCCAGCGAGAACGCAAGTGATGGCACAATAATGGACGCATGAGTGTTAATCCAGCCAAGCCAGGACATGACCATGTAGTTCGGAATCGCCGTAACATGCGGCGAGAACATCAGGGACAGAATGACAATGGTGAACAACACTTTTGAACCCGGAAAACGATACTTCGCCAGCGGATAAGCTGCTGCAGATGCAAGCAGGATATGCCCCGCTGTGCCAAGTATCGTAATGAGCAATGTGTTGGCAATATAGCGGGATAACGGCACCCACGAATTACCCATGAGATTGATCAGATCGGCAAAATTCTCCGTTGTCGGATTGTTCACCCAGAAGCGCGGCGGGAAAATAAACAGCTCATCCAGCGGCTTGAATGCATTGTTGACAGCATAGATGAGCGGAAGCACCATAAAGGAGCCGAACACGCCCAGCAATGCAAATAACATCAGGCTGACGGTAAATGACCGATTAAGCCTTTTTGGCATGCCAAACACGGCACGTACTTTGCTGGTCATCGTCATTCACCTATCTTTCTAAGCATTTTTTGCGTGAAAACGTTTGTACCGAGCATCAGGGCAAACAGGACCGTTGCAATGGCCGAGGCATACCCCATCTCGAAACGAATGGTTCCGAAGTCCATCAGATGTGTGACAACTGTGTGTGCCGCATAGTTTACGCTCGGGAAACCTGCCAGTGCGATGGAAATCTCAGCTACGGCGAAGGAAGCGGTAATCTGCATTACCGCACCAAACATCAGCTGCGGTCTCATCGAAGGCAAGGTGATGTACCAGAGCTCCTGCCAGCGGTTTTTGATCCCGTCTACGGTTCCTGCTTCAACCAGAGAACGATCAATGGTTTGCAGTCCTGCAATAAAAGCCAGGAAGCTGGTTCCCAGGCTCAGCCACAGCTGTACAATAATGACGATTGCCAGGACATACTTCTCGTCTGCGAGCCATTGGATTGGTTCCAGCACGACGCCAAGGCGCATCAGGAAGCCGTTCATATACCCGTAGCTGTCACCCGAGAAGATGATCAGCCAGATGAAAAAGACGTTGCCCGATATGGATGGGGCATAGAAAACCAGCGTCATGACCGCCCGAATTTTAGGAGACAACTCATTGATGATCCACGCAAACAAAAAGCAGGCAATATAACTGAGTGGGCCTGTAATTACGGCAAAAAGCAGCGTGTTTTTGAGCGCGATCAGAAATACGTCATCGTTCAGGAAAAGCCGGGAATAGTTCTGCCAGCCGACAAATCGCGGCAGCTCCAGCATATTGAAGTGAAAAAAGCTGAGCCCAAGTGAAATGCCGACCGGAATGACAGTAAACATGAAAAAAATCAGCATAAACGGTGCCATCAATACATAATAATGCCTGCTGAGATACAGATCCCGCTTCAATAGGGACCACCAGCCGACCTGGCGGGTATGGACGGCAGGAGCGGCGGCTGTCTTGGTAGTTTTAGCTTGCAACCGTTACCCTCCCTTTCCTCTATTTCAGATTAAATTCCTTGCGTTTCAACTCTATTTCATCATCAATGTACAACACATAGTCCGATAAGGCTTCACGCGGATTTTCATTTGCATTGACCACCTTACGGAAGGCGTTGTCCAGATGTCGTCCCGTGAAATAACCTCCAGGAAGCTGCGGGATTCCCTGTACCCATTCCCATTGTTTCTCGAGATTTTGATAATCCTTCACAGGCCAAGGCAATTGCTTCAAGGCTTCGATATTGGCCGTCGGGTAACGGGCAGCCGCTCCCATAAGACCTTCCATTTCTCTCCCGTATTCAATCTGGGTCTCCTCATCAGTCCACCACTTCATGAACTTCCACGCCGCTTCCTTGTTGTCGGCATTTTCGAGCATCATCACCGCGCTCGTAGCGCTGGCCACTTCATGCCGTATGGACCCATCCGGAAGCTGTGTACCCGGAACAATCGTAAAGTCCCAGAGATTGCGGATTTCCGGAGCCATAACCGTCAGCATGTTATACGTGGTGTAATCAGCAATTCCGATCGGCATTTCCCCGGTACGGAAGCGGTTCGGAAAGTCGGCTTTGAGCGGAAACTTGTAATTGGTATAAAATTGCGTCCAACGTTTGAACGCGTCCATTGAAATCTCCGAATCCAGTGCACTTTTCTTCTGGTCTTCGGTGTAGAACGTTCCGTCATTCTGATATAACAACATCGCAAAGGTTGAATTCGGAACCAGGTTCGCATTGTTCAGCGTATCCTCAATCGGCAGATAAAACTCCATGTTATGCTTCTGCAGCACGGCGATGGCGTTATATACGTCTTGCCACGTTTTTGGCGGTTCGAGGCCCAGTTCATTCAGAATATCTTTGCGGTAAAAGAGCATTGGAAAATGCTGCTGCTCCGGAAGGGCATATACCCCGTCGTTGTATCGGTAAGGCGTCAATCCGCTTTCACGGAACCTGCCCGAAATTTCCTCGAAATCGGGGAACTGGCTCAGATCCGCTGTTGCATTCCTCATCGCATAGTTCACCGGAATGTCTTCGCCCATCTGCATGGCTACATCCGGTCCTTCCCCCGAGAGTGTTGCGGGCAGCAAAATATTAGGCGGAACGAGACGTAACTGCACGGACACATCCGTATCCGGGGTAAACGAATCGTCGATCATGCCTTTCAGTACTTGGGCCTGATCTCGTCCAGTCGTGATCCATACGGTGATGGCATCCTTCTTTTGTTCCACGTTACCAATACTGTCGTAATCTTCGGTATACGAGGCAACATATGCGCCCAGTTCGTGCTTCACCTGCTGGACGGTGCTCGCTTCCGCTTTTGGCAGCGATTCACCCGGCGGAGATACGACAAGGTAATCCAACGTAATCGGCTGTTCACGTACCGATAGAATCCATGTGCCGAGACCACCTACGTTAATTTTGAACGTATCCAGCCGTTTGGGAACCGTCTCTGGTCTGGCCGCCATATCTTCAAGCTGCAATACCATGGCGTGAAGTACGGCCACTTTGTCACTTTGTTCACCCGTGGCCTTTTCCAGGTAATCTGCAACCGAGCGCAAGGTGTCAGCTTGTCGTTCAAACACCTCCGTCATCTCCGGAATACGCCGTTCCAGTTGGTAATCCCGCAGTGGGTCCGGACTGTTGGAGGTGATCATTAATATTTTGCGATACATCTCATTCAGTTCCAGCACGCTGGATTCCACGGTCCGAAGCAGCGGAGCGATGTCGCCAAGTGTAACTGTCATTCGGATTCGGTGTTTCCCTTTTTCAAGATGAAACTGATATGGCTTATCCTCTCCCGAACCCAACACCTGAGTTTGCCAGGCCGGGCTGTAGTTAAATCGAATGCGTTTCAATTCCTTAAACGGAACTTCGCCGTTAATCGTCAGACTGCGGGTGGCATAGATGCCACGCAATTGATCCTGCTTTACCTTAAGCGCCAGTTGATACAGTCCGTCTTCAGGCACGTCAATTTCCCATTCAATCCATTCGCCCGGCAGTTTCCAGTTAATGCCCCCGATGGCGTTCATCCGAATTTTCGATACATTATAAGGCTCGAGTGAAGGACTTGATCGGTCCGAGATTGGTGCCAGTGTAGGAGATGATTTGCTAACAGCTTCCTCCCCCTGAACTTTCAGCATGACAGGAGCTGATTGTTTCAAGCCGAGTGAGCCATAGGTCTGCTCCAGCTCTGCATAGGAAGGAACTTCGCTTTCTTGGTACAGCTCGATATAATCGATTGCCATGCTTTCTCTTAATGAAGTAAGCGATAACTTCTGACTGCCTTTTTCAAAATAAAATTGAAACGGTTCCTCGAAGTACCCTGCGCTGTCCTTGAAGGAAGTCAGTTGCCATTCAGGCTGTTCCACTTGTCTTGGTCTAAGCTCGTTGCCACGATCGTCCTGCCGGACGTTGTCCTCGCGATTCCCCCATACCCTGTCAAACAGAAGAATATCGGCCCCTCTGAACGGGACCTTACCATTAAGCTCAAACCTGCGTTCGATCCCGGAGCTTTTGCCTTCTACGGGATAATAGTGAATGCGAATGTTGTACAAACCGCTCACTTGAACGGGAACATCCCAGCGAATGGTTCCAGTTTCCGGCGTAATTACGGCATTTCCGTCTAATCCGGCGTACCCTTGCACAACCTCGAATTCCCCATCCTCTGCCTGAACATAAGATTCGCCTTCGATGCGTACAACTTCATCCGGTTTGGCCGTATTGTCATGAGCAGTCAGATAATGCTCATAACTGAATGAATCCTCGGTTCCCGATACCGCCTCAAAGTCCTCAAGCGCATGTACCGTTCCCGGATTACGATCCCGCGATGGATATAGTGTCCATATGGAGAGCACCAAGGCCAGGACAAGCACCAGGATTAGTCCCTTTTTCTTACGTGACCGCATGTTTGAATGTATCCCCTTTCCTGTAAGCGTTGAGAGAACTGAACGATTGACTAACCCGGACAGACCGCACCTTCACTGGTGCGTTCTGCCCGTGTAACGTGATACTTATTTGTAAACCTCATCAATCGCAGCCTGGAAAGGAGCCTTGTATTTCTCGATCAGCGTGGATACGGATACCCCTTCTTTGAGTTCCCCATCAAAATCCCAGAACGGCAAGGACGGGAATGTGTTATGGTCGAGAACCAACATACCTTCCGCAACCTCTCTGGCGTTGTTGATATCTGCTTCATCGGTCAGATGTGTCTCCAGTGTGGATTGTCCCGGATACTCATAGATCGACTCGATCTCGTTAATTTTCTCCCAGATGTACATCAGTTGTTCCGGATTCTCTACCGCTTTTGGAATTGTTATCGCTTGGTAACGTGACTCACCGGAGTGATACGCTGATGCACTTGGACCTTTTGGAAACGGTACAAAACCAATATCGTAGTCCTGCATATCCGTCATAATGCCTTCGACTTCGTACATGGCACCTGAATACATCAAGGTGTTACCTTGACGGAAGAATGTGGATGGCTCTGTCCAATCGCCGCCCTCAGAAGCTCTGCCGACCTTCTCGGTAGCCAGTTTGGACAGGAAGTTCAACGCTTCTTTCGTTTTTGGATCTTCCAGGTTCTGCTTATCCTCTTTGGTCAGAGAAGCCTCGTTGGAATACAGAATCGGTTCCAGCAAGCCCGTTTGAGCGAGTCCCCAAGTGTCTAGCTTGCCATCATTGTTTCTATCCTTGTTCGCTTGCTTGGCAACACTGATGAAGGTATCCCAGTTCCACTCATCGGCATCCACATACTCTTGAAGTGGCTTCAAGCCGAGCTCTTGCATGAGTGTGCGATTATAGAAAATTCCGTTGATAAACGAGGACTGGTCCTCGGTAAAGCCGTAACCTTTGCCTTCATACTGCATGTATTCCTTGGTAGTTTTCTGGTTGAATACCTTGTCGTTTTTAATATAATCATCCACCGGCCATAACAGATCCTGTTTGGTCAATGCCGGGATGGCATAGTTTTTGCCCAGTCTCACCAGATCGCCAAGCGGTTCACCGGCCATCAGGGAAGCAACTACTTTTTCCTGATATTCACCGAAATCGATGGAAACATATTCAATATTAAAGTTGTGTTTTTTCTTCAGCGCTTCGAGATTCTCAAGGCGTTGAATGTTGTCCGGGTTGTTCCCCTGTATTTCCATGTCCCACCAAGCAACAACCTTGATGGTTCTGCCGCCCATGTCAAAATCCATTTCTGGCGTGGAGTTTTCATTCTTGGGTTCGGTTTCCGCGGGTTTTTGTTCCTCCTGTGGTGTTGTCTTTTCCGGCTCGGGTTGAGCGGTAGGTGCAGAACTGCATGCAGCAATCACCAACAAGACCGCAAATACCAGGCTCAGTAGCATGAACTTGTTTTTTCTCATCGTCTTCCCCCCTGATTGTCGTTTGCTATCACAGTGTATCGTCCAAATGAAAGCGCAAACAACCTGCCGAAATATTGATGTTTACCCGGGCTGAATATAGATTTGCGTAATTTTGCACGAGCAAAGTGCATTATAGGTTTTAATTGGTAAAGAAATGCACTGTCTACAAAAATATGCACATTGTATGCGCTTTCTTTTATTACCATAATGAAATTAAGTCAAATTTCAGTTAATCTAGCGCATTACAATTCAGCAGAAGGTGAGGTATTGCTTCATGTATGATATTTTACTTGTGGATTTCAGCCGTCGTTTGTGCGGGGAGTTGCAACAGATGTTGCTACGGAGCAAAGCTCAATATACTATCGCAAATTGTGTGTTCTCATCGGCCGAGGCTTTGACCGCATTGTCAGAACGAGACTTTTCCCTTGTTATGGTACATACAGAGAGGTTTGATACCGCGGGGCTCTGGTTATGCAACGACATTCGAAAAAAAAGTCAGATACCCATCCTCCTTATGGGTGGAAGAGATCACTTCAGGTTCGTACGCAAAGCCCTGACGTATCAGGTAAATGATTATCTCCCGTATCCTGTTAGTCCCTCTTCTTTACTTAACAGTCTGCATGCACTTAGATCTCACCTTGAAACCGACCCGGCACACAAAACGTCGTCGTTCTTCAAAACACCCGTTCAAATGAATGGTAAACCCATGCACTCCAGTCATGTTATTCGTATCGTGAAGGCCTATGTACGGGATCATCTGAGTGATGAAATCACGCTGAAGAAGATCTCTGACATGCTTCATTTTAACTGTGCGTACCTTGGACAGAAGTTCAAGCTGGAAGAGAAGATGTCTTTCAATGATTATATGCTCCAGCAACGTATGGAAAAGGCACAGCAGTTGTTGTCTTCCACGAATTTGCGCATATATGAGATTGCTATTGAGGTAGGTTATAAGGATATAGATTGGTTCTATAAAAAGTTCAAAGCGTATGCCGGATCGAGTCCCAATGCTTATAGAAGACAAAAAATCCACACGGCCTAAAGGTGGATTGCCCAATCGGTTTGTTTATCAATTAGATAATAACCACAAAAAAACGCAGGAAGAAGAATACATTCTGCGTTTTTTTGTGGTTATTTGGGTTTGGTCAATTCCAGAGGATTCACCATTAACGTACCAAAAGGGATTCCCGGTATTCTTGGGGAGTCATTCCCGTTATTTTCTTAAAAAGTCGGGTAAACGAATGGGCAGCCTCGTACCCCACTTGAAGTGCGACCTCACGTACCATAAGATTTGTGTTCTGAAGCAATTCTTTGGCTTTCCGTATTCGGCAGTCGTCAATGAACTCTGACACGTTTATTCCCATTTCCTGCTTAAAGAATCGCGACAGATAGGATGGATTAAAATGATGAAGTTCTGCCAATCTCACCAGAGAAAGGTCTTTCTCCAGATTCTCCTTAACATAACTGCATAAGGAATGAATGACAACGTTAGCGCGTTCCTGTTCATTTGATCTTTTGTAGCGGACCAATTCATCGGCAGCACGATATAGAAATTGTACTGCATCCTTCATGCATGTATACTCCCCTAAGTGCAGCAAGCTTCGTTGATCCGGGATTTTCTGTTGAAGACCCCAGCGATTGATCGTTGAATGCAATAATAAGGCCAGATTGTAGTATGTCTCCATGGCACGTTCCATCGTAATTTCCTGTTGCAGCAGTTCTCCTGCAAGCTCCTCAAATATATCGTAAAATGGCTGAATTCGTCCCGTTTCCAAATATCCTGACATAATCTCGATCCGGTTTGAGATTCGCATGGATTCTTTGGGTACATCAGATGAGAGATCGTTGCGATGATCCGTGAGGACCATGGATACACCATCCCCAATTTTCATCCACTGGAGTAATCGCAGACGTTCATATTGTTTGGTTAACTCGGACCAATTGCAGCTTCGACTGCTTAATGAAAAAGCAATGGATACGCCGAGTGATACCATACATGCTTCCTGTACCAGTTCCAGGGTACCTTCTAGAAATCGCACAAGTTTATCATTAGTCATCTCTTCCTCCTGCTTCGGCTGAAGCAGCCAGATCGTATCCCCATAATGGTCCGTTACACTTGCGCACACTGTACGCTCATTCATTAGAGAAGAGCCGATAATGCGAACAGATTCTTGAACTTGTGTGAGGTCCGAACCTTTTTCTGGCAGATTATTGAACCGACCCAGTATGAGATAAACTGGCAAGTTGATCTGTAATCTTATATCTCGTTTGGATAATTCGTCCTGCATATCCACAGTAGATTCTATAACCGCTGTACAGTCTTGAAGTAGCTTCCGCAAATACTCTTTTTGCTGAATCAGTGCAAGCTGTGAATTGACTTTGTGAGAATGTTCCAACAACTCAACCATGCTGTGACTTCGCCGGATCTCTTCCGTCACATCTTCTACAACAGACATCACCTTGTCATAACCTTCCGTTTTGAGCAAGTAACGCACATTAGCCATCTGAAAAGCTTGATATGCATAATCAAAATCGCTATGTCCTGTCAGAAAAATGACGCGACAATTCGGCCAACTGGCTTGAATCCGCTCTGTCAGTTCCAAGCCACTCATGCCCGGCATGCGGATGTCCGTTAGAACAATGTCAATTCTCGAACGCTGCATCCACGACAATGCTTCTGTTGCAGAGTAGGCTTTACATACATCAAGCTGTTCGGGTATATGTCTGGCGAACGTTTCATAGAGACTATCCGTAATAATCTCCTCGTCATCTACAATCAAAAGTCGATACATTCGTTTTCCCCCTCTTTCCACTGGATTCGAATTGTGACTTTTAACCCTTGCAGTTCACTTCTGGATAGAAAAAGCCCACTTCCTTCTCCATACGTCAGGACCAGACGTCGATGAATATTTATTAACGCGGTCATTTCGTCTGTACCTCCGTCCTTATGCAAACGTTGTTGAAGAGTTTGAATGTGTTGCTCTTCCAACTCATTACCATTATCCTCTACGGTGATCTCGGCATATGAACCTTCCATAGTAAACCCAATAATTAGAAGGCCGGAGTCCGTATTCTTTTCAAGACTGTGTTCGTAGGCATTCTCAATAATAGGTTGAATAATGAGTCTGGGAACTTTAATATGTTCCATCTCAGCAGGTAGTGACCCAAAATCAACTTTGATTCGTCTGGAGAATCGTAATTGTTGAATCTCTGTATAGATTCGTGAATGCTCAACTTCCACTTTCAACTTCACATGATCTGTTTCATTCCGGGTAATGAACCTGAAATACTCTCCAAGCATGTTCGTGAATTGCTCAATACGTTCGGTTTCTCCTGTCCTTGCCAGTGAATTCAGAATAAAGAAGCTATTGTACAGAAAATGAGGATTAATCTGCGATTGGAGCTGTTTCAACTCGGCCCGCTGCATCATCAGTGTTTTCTTGAAATCACGGTCGATCAGGGATTGAAGATTTTCAATCATTAGATTGAAACGGGTGTAGAGGAAGCCAAATTCATCCTTTCGGTTATGCGCAATGGGGACATCAAGCATGCCTCCCTCCATTTTTTTGAATCTTTTCACCAACAACAGTAACGGGATATGAATCAACTTGTAACTTGAATAGAGATATGCCGTGATGGCAACAAATGATGTAATTGCAAACAGCCAAGCCCAATGATAGAACTTGCTTAGTGGCTTGGTAACAATTGCCTCAGGTAGATAGGTGGCTACGGATAGGCCAAGGGAGTCCATATGCAACTGACTAACATGGTACATGGTGTCCCCCACTTTCATCCGAAAGCCATCAAGAGTACCCTTTACACTGTGCTCACGGTAATTCGCGAGAATAACACCAGCTTGATGTTTATCTGTGATGGCATGCCCCGTTTTGTCCTCAATCAGAAACGTTGAACTCTCCGGGTACAAATTAAGCCGTGTGAGTTCATTCTGAAAATGGTGTGTATCCAGTTCCACCTGAATGACAAAAAGCGGGGGTTCTCCTCTCGTGCCTGTTAGCCTGACGGCACTTAAGTTCAAGGCGTCCTCTTTCACCGTGAAACGTGTACCTTTTCCTTGCAGGCCTGAACTGAAATATAGATAAGAACTTTTATCAAAATCATCGATGCCTTGGATCGCGGATATACTCTTGCCAACAGAAGGGATATGTACATGTACGTTTTTGATATAAGCAGTGCTATTCTTGAATGAAGCGAGTCGTTCAGTCAGGTAATTTAATGTATCACGCCGCTCAACCTGATCCATCATGTCCCAGAGAATCGCCAGACGATTGAGTTTTCGATCCTCAACGATATCAAACTGCTGTAATTCCATCCATTCTATCTCTCTGTTCAATTCCACCACATATTGGTTCAACCGTCTCTCCGTTGACAACGATATTTCCTGGCTTGCATTGTCATAACTCCAATGATACAGATACACGCCAAGAAGAATAAGGGGGAGCACAAATACCAGATAGGTGATTATTAATCGCGCAAATATACTGTTAAACCATGATTTAGCAGGGATCTTGATCAATGCATTCACCTCCAATGCCAAAGGCTGAGTGGGTTCCTTGTATGAATAAAGTGAACATTAGTGCTCCTTTGGCTTGCTGGCGCGAAACCACGCGTTAACCTCCGATGTGATCTGATCTCCCCCCAGCTTGCGCCAGTTCTCAACGAATTGATCAAACTCATCTATCGACCTGCCTAGAATAATGTTCATATAGGCTTCAAGCTGAAGATCCCGAAGAATAATTTGTCGATCAACCATCGTGTCCGTAATTCCGCCCGTGAATTGATCATAGAGAAGTTGGCCGTTCTTCTCGTAAGAATCTGCAATGCTAAAAGCACCCGAAGGCCCATAGGTTTGTTTCCAGCCCCAGCCGCTCTCTACATCTTCCAATTCATAGGCCACAATGCGTTTGTGAATGGCGAGAGCTTCATTCTGCAGAGCCGAGAAGTCTCCTGTACTTCTGGCATCCCGAATTTGTTTGTATGCATCTATATTTTTATTACCTGGAAAAGGAGTTACCGGTGAAAGCATCCACACAGCTCGAGAGTCGTCATTGTAGTATGTTTCATACTGTGCCTGATCCCCCCAGTTGATGTCCAGATGCAGATTCATGAGCTTTACAACAACTTCCGGATTAGAGAAGCCCTTTTTTACAGCAAAGTATTGCCCAGTGTTGGAACGTAGCGGTACGAACAGACTCCGGTCCGACTTGGCAACAATCGGATATGCCTGCCATTCTACATCTATACCTGTATTTGTATCTGTATCACGGGTGCTCTGAAGCATAAAGGATGTCCACTGTTCGCCGTAAAGCATCCCTATTTTTCCATCTTGAACCAGACGAAACGCCTTGTTTCCACTTTTATAACCGAAATCCGGATCAAGTTGGCCTTCACGATACAACGTTTGCAGTGCTTTCAGAGCCTCCCGAACTTCAGGCTGTATACCTCCATAAGTGAGGTTTCCTTCTGCATCTTTAACCCATATATTAGGGTAGGCACCGTAGCCGGACATCAACCCTGCAGCTCCCATAACTGGATCCCATAGATGGTTTGTTAGCGCAAGTCCGTACGTATCATGCTCTCCGTTCCCGTCGGGGTCCTCCTCTGTAAACGCTTTCGAAACCTGGAGAAGCTCTTCCATCGTTTCAGGCGGCCGTAGCCCCAGTTGCTCCAACCAATCGGTTCTAATCCACAGGTACTGCGCTGTCTCAATGGAGGAAGATGATTCGGGAATAGCCATGAGTTTGCCATCAATGGTTGCCGCATCAAATGCGCCTCTTCCCTCCGCCTCCAATATACTCTTTGTAAGTGGGGAAGCATACTCTTGGTACATATGGGTTAAATCTTCGATCATTCCAGCGTTGCTCAGTTGTCTAAGTTGATATGGATTAACTTTCACCACATCTGGAAAACGTCCTGCAGCAAGGGATACACCCAACTTCTGATTGTATACATCTCCATTAGCAATCCAGTCATAGTGAATTTGAATACCTAGCTCTTTCTCGTACAAACGAGTCCAGCGATTATCCAGTATCGTCTCACCAGATAACTGACTAATCATGCGCTCAAGGTCATCTCCAGTTTCCCTGACAAAAGAGACCACGATGGGAGGAGAATACCTCTCAAACGTAGCGGGAAGTTGAATCTGCTGCCCATCTTGCTGCGGATGATGTTGTTTGCTATTACCTTCGGTATGACCTGCTGGTATGGATACAGCAAGGAACAGAATGAAGGTCCATCTTGTTATGTCCAGACATCTCTTATACATGACGACATGCCCCCAGTTCGGTTTGAACAACTCTCTTCTCTCTGTCAACTTTAATCCATATCATTGTACAACAACTTGTACTCATTGAATACGAAAAGCCGCCATTGGGCGGCTTTTCGTATTTTTATTGTTACTCAACAGGATTAATCACACGATATTCGAAATTCGAAAAGTCAGCTGTTCCTCCAACTATTTCCGTTGAATATACAAACAACCCCGTCCGGCAACCCATAAAATGATCCAGTTTATATATCATTTTGTGGACAATCCCTATATCTCTCCATTCAACCCCATCGAAATAGGCAAAAGAGCACTCATCCAGATTGTTCTCAAAATTTCCGAATGCTTTTAGTTTAACTACTGGATCTGATACCGGGATACGTTCATGTTCAGTGGCTGGCTTCTGGTCGATCAGATTGCCAAATATGGTGGAATCCTCACTATCTCTGGCATGCATGACCAAGTAAAACTTGCTATCCTGCTTCGTGAGAGCGATCATACCGTACGAACCGATCAGAAAGCACAACCCGGCATAATCCCCATCATTCAGACGACTGCCGTCAAGCGTAACCATTGCTTCGCAAGCGGGCCCCATTGAACGCTGGGTTAGTGTGTTGACCGCAAACGTCAGATTTGGGCTGATCTGTCCCGTTCGAACACGATACACCCCCGATTTCTCTGTAACGGACCAAAGTTCATGATTAGGTGTATGATTCCATTGCCAAAAATCACGGATGCGGATGCTTCCATCTTCTTCGGGTTCATAATTGAAACTGTCGCTACCCACTAACGGGTTATAACGGTGCTCTGGTCTCGTGCTCGGGATATCAATCTGCTTCGGCGCTTTGCTTGCAAAGACCGGTATACCTTGATCAAAGTGTAGCGGAACCAAAACAGGAACCCGGCCAACAGCCCCATGATCCTGAAACAGCATTGCATACCATACTCCATCCGGCGTATCCACGATACCGCCCTGAGCAACACCTGAATTGAAATAATCCATATCGTCATTGAATACTTCTCCACCAGTGAAGACATCTTCCAGAGAGTCTGCCATATAAAACGCCTGTGTTCTACGTCCGGAAGCTTTCGTGATATGAATCAGGAACACAATATATTTACCATTGATCTTGTAAAAATGTGCTCCTTCATAACCAAGGTGATGAGGCTGCTCGTCTTTTACAATCAAGCGATGCACTCCACCAGGTTTGGGACCGGACAGATCAGAGCTTAATTCGGTCAGATAGATCTCGGTATTACCGTACACGAGATATGCTCGTTCATCATCGTCAAAAAATAAGGAGCAATCATGGTAAAACCCTTCCACGATCTGCTTCTTCCAAACTCCCGAGATGGTGGGGGACGTATACAAGTATGTCTTTCGGGTATCATTTGCAACAAAGATCACATAGAACATCCCTTGATGATAGCGGAGCGATGCAGCCCACATGCCTTTGCTATAAATGTGCTGACCATCCACCAGCCGTTGTGCAGGTGTATCGTCCAATGTGTCGTATACATATGTGGCTACTTCCCAATGGATCAGATCATATGAGCGCAGGATGACACATCCCGGCATCATGTGCATGGTTGTACTGACCATATAATATGTGTCCTCTACACGAATAACGTCAAGATCGGGGTAATCGGCCCAAATAATCGGATTCGGAGACATGCTTTAATTACACCTCATTTTGTCTGTTAAACTTCCATTCTCTCAAAAGGATGGTTGAGCTGTCTGTTGAACTTTTAAACTTAATATACAAGTCTTGCACACCTTTCGCACCCGTAACATTAGTTGTTAGTTCCATCCATTGAAGCGATCCGGTCGCAGGCGGAACAATGATTTCTCCAATTAACGGTCCATCTGCACGATCAAGTCGAAGTTCCAACGTACCTTCGGTTCCTTGATTCGCAATCGTGGCTGTGAAGTTTGTGGGTCCCTCACTTTCAAAGTCGACCTTAGATATAGCTATCCAGCTGTCATTTTGCAGCTTAGCGGAGATCATATTCGAATCTGATGCAGACATCTCACCAGAGTCAAGATATTGCTCTGTTGATACTCTGCTACTCCATCCAATCGTCGAACCGCTTACCCACCCATAGGGATCGAAGCACTTGATTTGATCTACGCCCTGATAATCTGCATGTACCTTCTTGATCTTACCCGTGGCCTCATCATGCTCGACTCGATTCAGATGTGTTGAACGGTAACCTTCGGGGATATTCATGGCTTGGCATAATGTCTGAGCATGATAGGCAATGTACCACTGATCCGATAGTTGAAATATAGCATGGTGATTGTTGCCGCCAACATCAAAAAAGTGGCCCGGATTCTGGAGCAACGTTCCCTGATATGTCCATGGCCCCATTGGCTGAACACTGGTCATATATGCAATTTCACCAGGTGGTGGGCTGCCCTCTGGCCGATCACCCTCAACAAAATTGGAACAATACGTAAAGTAATAACTATTATTATATTTATGTATCCCTGAATCTTCAAACATATAAGGCGCCTGAATAACCTTCGCTTTGCCAACAACGCTGATCATATCTTCTCCCAATCGCATAACTCTTGCCGTATCCGGTCTTTCTGCTTTCCCCTGTGGAATACCACCACCGAAATATATATAGGCCTGATGATCATCATCTACAATGACAGCCGGATCGAATAGCCAGGTTACTTCCTCCACTCCCGGCGTCTCTCTTGTAATAAGTGCCTTTCCTATAGGGTCTATCCATGGACCTACAGGTGTGGGGGCAGACAGTACACCTATTCCACTGGCATTGTTGGCGAAATAAAGAAAGAAACAGTCCTTGCCATCCAAGATTCGATGAGCAGCTGCCGGGGCCCAGGATTGTGAAGCCCATGTTGCTGCGCCTTGAGGTCCAGCCACTCTGATCTCTCCATGATCGGTCCAGTTGATTAAGTCATCCGAAGAAATGACCGTAATCCGGTTGATTGAACTGTAGCTGTTTTTCTGAGGAAGACCGTCCTTATCATATTCCAGCTTATCACTAGTCATATATAAGTAGACTCGATTGTTAAATACCAAAGCATAGGGATCGGCTCCGAATTTGTGGGCCACCAGAGGGTTACCGTTGGGACGAAGCTTTCCAATCTCCCCTGGAATACGCTCCATATTGGCAGCTTGATCTTGCTTTTGCTCACCAGCTTGTGGTGTAGAATGATGATTCATCAACAGAATCCCCCTATAATTGTTTTTAGTTGTGCCTTTTTACGAGAAAGCGTTTGCAATACAAAAGGTATCGTGATAGGATGATTACATTTTAAGGTAAGCTGAGTACAATTTCATTGCGTTAACCGCTGTATTTATTGCGTGAAATGACGGGAGGTACTTCATGAGTGGATCCTCTGAGTGTTTTTATGATCCCATCCAGCCTGAGCTCTTATATCTGCACAGCATAACGAAGTATAAGCTGGAAACGATCTATCATCGCCATAATGCATACGAAATCTACCTGTTTCTTCGTGGAAACGTTCACTTTTATGTAGATAATCGATGTTACCATGTACAGCCTGGTGATCTGCTTGTGATGTCACCCGAGGAGATGCACCGAGCCTTTATTCTGGATGAATCTGATTATGAGCGAATTACAATCAATCTCAAAAAAACATATCTATTTCAGCTTTCCACACCATCAACCAATCTATCGTCATGTTTTGACCATCGCCCCAAAGGTACAGGAAACATAGTACATTTAGACGACTATAACTTGAAGCAGATGCTGCAATGTACGAACGAACTGGAAGGATTGCTTGCTTCTGATGCTTATGGCACCGATATCAAAATAAATGCAGCCGTAGCCCAATTGTTGGTCATGATTAACGTCTGGTTTCATAACAATTCCTTTGTTCCCAATGACATTATGCCTGAACTGGTTCGTGAAACCATGGATTATATTGAAACACATCTGAATCAAGATATTACACTTCGCAAACTTGCCGAAGTGTTCTACATGAACAGTACTTATATCAGCCGCCAGTTCAAAAAGCATACTGGATTAACCATCCGTTCCTACATTTTGGGTCGTCGTATTGAACGGGCCAAATTCCACCTGTCTGAAGGAATGAGTATTACGGATGCATGCTTTCAATCAGGATTCAGTGACTATGCCAATTTTATTCGCAGTTTTACCAAAATGGTCGGTATCTCCCCCGGTAGATATATCAAACAAAGACGTGATGCAATGGAAGCACTGCCAAGATAATGATGAGCTCATTCAATGTAAACTAAAAAACATCAAACCATCCTGCATGGCTCGATGTTTTTTAGTTCTTGATATGCTTCGGATCTGCAAACAATTCATTATTGTGATTATATCCGCAAGTTAATTGATCTCTTTTCCCGTCCACAATCGAACGCGATCTTTAATCCACTCCGTATACTGCTGTTCCATGGCTACTGCACCTGCATTATCAAGTTCGGCAATCATATTGTCATATATGCCTTCAAAGGCACTTGGAGAGGATGTAATCGCTTCGGCGATCCGTTTCTGAATAATATCCTGCGTTTTCTGATACACAACGTTATAATCCCCGCTATCCGAAGGAATCGGCATATTGTAAGCCGCGCCCCACTCTTTCACCGGAAACTCCTCTTCGGATGGGAACAATTCCTTCCATGTAGTGATGCCATAACCTTTCAAAGCTTCTTTTTCCTCATCAGAATAACTTTGCTGAATCTGTTCAGGATAATTCGTTGTATAATAGTTATCCGTTGAATCTTTGACGCCATCCCCGTAGTGAGCACCAAAAATGTAATACAAGCCTACTCCGGTTTCTTTGGTGAATGTGTTATTGTCTTTGTTTTTACGTTCCTGTACATCGGCCGGGATGGTGCGAGCACCGTCTTCCACGTTATATTGCTCGCCTTCAACGCCCCAGTTTCTCAATACTTGCCCTTCTTCAGAAGACATCCAATCCAAAAATTTAATAGCACGGACAGGATCTTCACAATCTACCGTTATGCCAATGCCATAACCGTCAAAGCCAATATTCTGGAAATCTTTACGCTGAAAGTTGTCATCTAGCGTGACCGGATAGAATCCGTAGGTCATGTCGTCTTTCCCTGCACTTTTCAAAGCATTTTCCGCATCACTGAATCCCCAGCTTGGATCAAGCAAGGATAACACGCGACCACTGGCGATTTTGGACTTATACTGGTCATCCTTCTGAACAAAACTGTCCTTGTCCAGCAAGCCTTCATTGTACATCTTGTTCAACCAGCGGAAATATTCCTTTTCATCTGAGCGTTTGTAATGCAGAACGGCTTCATATGTGTCAGGATCGATGAAATACTCGCCATCTCCCGGGCCACCCGTTGACATGGCAGCGGGGTCAGTCACCGTAATCATGCGTCTCCAGCCATCCGCACTAAGCGTTAGTGGAATCGTTGGCTGCCCATCCTCTGTTGTCGGATGCTTCTCGTAAAAGTCACGTAGCACATTTTCTAAATCGTTTAAGGTTTTGATCTCAGGATACCCGAGTTCCTTGACTACACGATGTTGAATGGCAGTACCATTCGTCGCATCAAAGCTGACCTGATCGATTGCACCATTCGTTGGAATCCAATAGATTGAAGGATCGTCATTACTATATTTCAACCGATTGAAGTGCTCACCGTAGATCTTTTTCAAGTTGGGGGCGTGTTCTTCGATCAGATCCGTCAAATCAATCATTGCCCCGGCATCAACGAGTCTGGTCAAGTTACCTTTGGGGAAAATCAAATCCGGATAATCGCCGCTGGCAGCCATCAGGGAAATGCGGTCGTTTCCGCCTCCGCTCGAAATATCGAATTCTGCATCAATACTTACACCGGTTTCTTCCGTAATTTTCTTCCCTACAGCATCCTGCATTTTGTTCCAGTTGGGACTTGCATCTGCGCCGAAGAAGGTAAATGTGATCGGGCTGTTGAGGTCACTCGTATTTGATTCGGAATTCTCTCCAGCGTTTCCGCAACCGGCGGAAACTAACACAACACTTGTTACGAGACATGCTCCTAGCATTTTTGAAATGGCTCTCATTATTTTTCTGCCCCCTAAATGATGTTAGTCGTAATAACCAATCCAGACATTACGATGGTTCACTTTGAAATAGTATACGCTTACATGTTCAACCGTTAGTAAACGACTACAATCCTGCCTACCCTATTCCATGTTTAAAGTATAAGGAAGTCTAATCACCCCAACCTTGATTATTAAGCCATGAAAATAGCATGATCTAGACATGAGTCTCAGTAAAAATGTAAAGACCAAAAAAGCGATGGTTGCCCATCGCCTCATAAAGCCAAAGCTACTTTTCAATAATATAATTCCAACGTAAATCCTAGGACCTCCCCTTCAACTTCCCGCAACAATTCCATTAGTTGGTCAGCGTAATCTCCAAGAATCTCTTTGCTTTTCTCAAAACCAATCCATTGAACAGTAAGCGGCATGCTTACAGCCCCAGTTAAGACATCCCATAGTGCGTCCAAATTGCCTCCATAGCTCTCGTCTAACTCAAGCTGGTTCTGCAAAATTTGATGAAACTCTTCCTTGCTGTGAAAGTCGTTTCCGTTAATCTGAATGATGCTCATATCATTTCCTCCGTTTATTTTAACTGTTCAAATGACTTGTAATGATCTGTCGTCTGGTAGATTAAACCGTCATTCGAGTATAGAATTCGGTCGCTTCCGCGCCGTCCTCCTGAGTAATTTATATCGGCTTCGTACCAGATCCGGCCTTTTTTGTTGGGGAGTATTCCTTCCCGGTTCCTGAACACGTCGCCGCCGATGCTTTTGCCTGGAGCGACTTCTCGCAGGTTACCTTCACTTGGTTCCCAGCCCAGTTCTCTGGCCTCTTTCTTGGTAATGTAATTTGGTGGGAGTTCATTGTGCTCCGAGATATAGTCGGCAATCTCATCAAATCCCATATCCTCCGAAACTTGAGGTGATCCAAGATCACGCAAAGACTCTGACGTACAACCTGAGAACAATAATGCAGCGAGGATGATCACTAACGTGTAAGCAAATTTTCTGAAAAACATAATCTTTTCTCCTTTTGATGTTCTTGCTCTTGCTGTCTTCCGTTTTGGTGCTATTTCGATGACAATGCTTCTAATGTTAACGATTTGTGGTAAACAAAGCAATTCTGTAAGCCTATTATGGAGTTGAAATTCAATCAATAAAAACTGTTACCCTGCTCCATTGAAGCATTATTTTTATTCTACAACAAAAAAAGCCGCTAAAATAGCGACTTTAATCGTACCACGATCATTACCATTCAACACATTCATTTAGTACATTATTTTAATTTACTCATCCAGTTCTCTAGGGCTATAACTACCTCTTCCAACTGCTTTTCTTCTGTAATTGCAGGTTGATTATCTCCTTTTTGCATGCCATATGAGCCAAATTGACCGTGATTTCCACCCTCAATACTCACATATGTCGTGTCTTCCGGAAGATTTGCTTTGGAGTTCTCCCAGTCTTCCCAGTTAAGCACTCCGTCATCCAAACCTGTAATCTGTAAGATAGACAAGTCCGTATTCTTCAAGCTCCCCCCTTCATCTGCATAGGAAGCCAAGAAAAAGACGCCTTCCAAATTCGCATTGTGCTCCGCAGCATATCGTGATGCAAATGATCCTCCCAATGAATGGCCGCCAATTACAAATGCTTCGTCAGGATGTTCCTCGATAAAGGAATCAGCCTTGTTTTGACCGAAAATCGCCAAGTTTATTGGCATGTTTGCGATATATACGCGGTGACCCTGTTCTGCCATTTCTCTGGCAAGTGGAGAATAACTTTCAGGTTCAACCAGACCGCCTGGATAAAAAATAATATTCAGTTTGGTTATCTCTGTACCCACGGGTTCAAATCGGTAACCGTCCTTAATCTTGGCGACATTAACCTGAGCATCACTTGTCATCGCCGTTTCAGCTCGCTCAGAGGGACTATACGTAACCGAATTAATATATACGTAAACGCCGGCCACGATGATAACAATGGACAAGATGGTCCACATAATTATTTTCTTCCATTTGTTAGTACGTTGTGCTGTTTTCAACCTTAAAACCACCTTAGTATGAGGATAATGATATGCCTTTTTTAACTCTTCATAATTATACTTACCGGTAAGTATAATTACAAGATGATTTTGCTTACTATCGTTATTTGTCATAAAATATTCATGGAGGGAAGTTCAATGACAGAAAAAAAACACAAACGTTTGCCTGGAAGACCCAAACATGGCAACGACGATATCTCAATTCAGCAAACCATTATTCAAACTGCTTCACAGTTATTCATGGAGTATGGCTACGAAACAGTCACGCTTCAGCAAATTGGCAAAACATGTAGCGTGTCAAAGCCAACCATTTATTATCATTTCACCAGCAAACCAGAGCTTTTTAAGGTTGCCTTTACAACGATGTTACAGAATGTGAGCCGGTTAACCTCGCATATCCTTGATCAAGCCGAGAATCTGGAGTCGGGGCTTGTTCGTCTGGCAGAGGCCAGACTGGGAAATCCACATGCGGAGATTGAAACCATGCTGAGAGAAGCTGAACCTTTTCTTGAACCAGCACAAATTCAGGATATACGCAACGCGGAGCATCAGATTCACGAAGTGTTAGCCTCCCATTTCCAACGGGCAATGGATGAAAACAGACTGCGAACGGACGATCCATTTTTCCTCGCAGAGACTTTCTCGACATTGATGTTAATGGGTAACCGGGAAGATAACCTGCATAAATATGGTTCCAACTTTTCTCTAGGCCAGAAGCTAGTAGATATTTTCATTCGCGGAGCGCAGTAAAAATTCAGGGCAACAAGGAGAGTTGACATGAATATCCCTAAAGGAACCTATGGGTTTCGATTTGCGGAAGACAAGGAGCTCCAACTGTGTGTACTGTATGCGGCTGGATGTGATTCAATAACCGATCCTTCTTATCATTGGGATGGACTCGAACGTTCGGACGGGCCTCTCCTGTTATTCCAATATACAATCTCGGGTGAAGGTGTATTTGAGTCGAATAATCGCATTCATCATGTTGCCGCAGGACAAGCTTTTTTGGCAGAAATTCCAGGGCCACATCGCTATTACTACCATTCAGCATCAAAAGAACCTTGGGAGTTTCTGTTCCTGCTGTTCAGGCCCACTCTTATTCTGCCCCATTGGCGAAAATTCCTTCGGGAAGCTGGAGAAGTTCCCTATCTTCCCGCTGATTGCACACCCATCCGACTGTTGCGGATGATCGTGACTGATGCGGCGGCAGGCAGAATCACTGATCCTATGATCGCATCATCCAGCGTATATCAGTTCATGACAGAATTGACACGATTACAGAAAACAACATTGCGCAACAGGGAGATTTGGTCTGAAAACATTCAAATAGCCGTTGAATACATAGAAAACAACTACTCCACGATGATCAGTATTGATCACCTTGCGGAGCATGTTTCCCTTTCCAAATATCACTTTATACGTCGCTTTTCCGCAAGTACGGGCTTGACGCCAGGTGTTTACCTGACCCGTGTACGTACCGAGAAAGCAATGGAACTGCTGCGCGGAACTACTCTTAGCATAGAAGTCATCGCCGAGCAAGTCGGATATTCCAGCGGAAGTTATTTTATCAAAGCCTTTCGCAGCATAACCGGCGTTACCCCAGGTGAATTTCGCAGTGGCGGAGAAAGCCTTGTGTACCGTAAATTGTTCTTCGATTAACCGCAATATTTTACTATTCCACACTCAACATTACTGTAGATATTAATAAAATCCTTTATTATGATGAATTGAGCGAGAGCAATAATTAATCCATAAAGGAGCATTCCCATGAATCATACGCTTGCAGCATCAACTCCACCACTTGGCTGGAACAGCTGGGATTGTTACGGCGCAGCCGTTACGGAAGAAGAAATTCGTGGCAACGCCGAGTACATGGCAGAACATCTTAAAGACTTCGGCTGGAGCTATATTACGGTTGACATTCAATGGTACGAGCCTTTGGCCAATTCTTCGCAATATCGTCCGTTCGTTCCACTAATCATGGATGAATATTCCCGGCTTATGCCTGCCGAGAATCGGTTTCCCTCCGCTGCAGGTGGACAGGGATTTAAGCCATTAGCCGACTACGTTCATAGTCTTGGGCTGCAATTCGGCATTCACATCATGCGTGGTATTCCACGTCAAGCTGCACATGCGGCTACTCCGATTCTGGGTACAACCGCCACTGCACGCGATATTGCTCATCCGAACTCCATCTGCCCCTGGAATACAGATATGTATGGTGTCGATAGCTCGAAAGAAGGCGCACAAGCCTACTACGATTCGCTTTTTGAACTGTATGCACAATGGGGCGTTGACTTGGTGAAGGTCGACGATATTGCTGCTTCAAGGCTCTATGACACCCATCAGCCAGAGATCGAAATGATATCCAAAGCGATTGAACGCTCTGGTCGGCCCATGGTACTGAGTCTCTCTCCTGGCCCTGCCCCGGTGGAATACTCAGAATTCTTGGCTGATCATGCCAACATGTGGCGTGTCACGGACGATTTCTGGGACCTCTGGCCGTTGTTATTGGATATGTTCGACCGCTGCCGGACGTGGCAGGGCATTCCCAAAGCAGGCTGCTGGCCAGACTGTGATATGTTGCCTTTGGGTCATATCGGTATTCGTTCTGTAGACGGTGGTGGAGCAGATCGCTGGACTCGGTTCACACCAGACGAGCAGCTGACGATGATGTCGCTGTGGAGCATCTTCCGATCCCCTCTCATCTTTGGTGGTGAACTGCGAGATAACGATGACTGGACACTATCCCTGCTAACTAATCGTGAGGTTCTGCGAATGCATCGCGAGAGTTACGGAGCCAGAGAAGCCTTACGCAAAGGAGATCTTATTGTATGGAAAGCTCAAAGTAATGAAGGCTCCTCCTACGTCGCTGTATTCAACATTGGGGAGAATCCTCTCCAAGTGGATCTGATTATTGAAGAGATTGGCCTGTCGAATATTACCGAAGGTATCGAATTGTGGAGCGGAGAAGTAGCTGATTTCACAGAGAATGCCTTACATACAACTGTGCCAACGCATGGTGTACGCCTCTATCGGTTTTCTTAAACTTACAAATGAAAGAGAGGTTTGTCATGAATAGACAGACCTCTCTTTCATTTCATGTTCATCGTCAAGATGGACCTGATTGATTCGAATTTTTAATGGTAACGACGGCTTTTCCTTTTACACGACCTTCTCCAAGATCTCGAATTGCCTGAGCCGCTTCACTTAACGTGTACTCCCGATCAACAATAGGTACGACTTGACCTGATTCTACAAGCTCTTTCCATACTTCCTGGTCCGCATGGTTTGGTTTATGGACGAGAATGATTATTTTTTTGCGTTCAAGCCCGGCAACTAACGGTGCCCACATCAGATTGACAAGGATGCGCGGCATAGGGCCTCCGATCATTACATACTTGCCACCACTCACTAATGCGCGCTTCAAAGAAAAAACCGACTGCTTGCCGATGACATCAAGAATCAGGTCGTATTGCTCTCCTCTTGCAGTGAAGTCCTCTTTTCTATAATCCAACACATGGTCAGCTCCCAAAGCCAGTAGCATATCCAGCTTCTCGTCGCTGTCAACGCCTGTCACTTCAGCTCCATGCAATTTCGCATACTGGATGGCAAATGTTCCGACTCCGCCACCGGCGCCATTAATAAGAACACGTTGCCCCTGTTGCAGCCCTCCTCGATCACGAAGGCCTTGCAACGCCAGAACGGCTGCTTGAGGGATGGCCGCTGCCTGCACAAAATTGATACCAGCAGGCTTTGATGTCAGGGCATTCTCGGCGGCACATACATATTCCGCGAATCCTCCCCAGTTGCAACCGGAAAGATCCCCGAACACTTCGTCTCCTGGTTTGAATCGTTTGGCAGAAGCTCCAACCGTAATTACCCGCCCTGCTATATCTGCCCCAAGAATCCGATATCGAGGCTGCCGAAACGCGCCGATGCGTGTAACGAAAGGTTTCCCACGAAGAAGGTCCCAATCCCAGGAATTTACCGAAGTGGCATGGATCTCAATTAACACTTCATGATCCTTGGGTACAGGGATGGGTACTGTTTCAATTCGAAGCACTTCTGGTGTTCCGTAGGTATCATACACCATCGCATTCATTGTGTGATTGCCCCACTCGCCGGGTAATTCAGCATGATTCATTTGTTCTCCCATGATCATTCTCCATTCGATAAACGTATGTGTATCCATATCCTGTATCCCGCTTAGGAAGTATTTGTTTCCATTGAAACTACGCATCCAGCCTTTCCCGTCAAACAACTGATACGTTTTACATATTCAGCGGTTTCAATAGATATAGCCGATTGTAGTAGCTGGTATAACCGAGCATTTGCCGTGGGATTGGATTAACTTGAAGAATTTTCTCAGGAATATACCTATTTTGAATAATTAAGCGGACTATAGATAGATTGTTATAGGAAACAAGCGTTTATAGAGAATTGCATTATGCCTACAATGATATGCTCCCCATATAGTAGACAGGTGAAATAATAAAAACCTGTTGCTATATGAGGAGCATATCAGTTTCTTTTTGTTTTACAATTTGTCGTCCAGCTTAGAAAGCTTCTGCGAAATCAAAATAAGTCTCCATATTATGAGTTTTGCTGATGTCTTGATTCGTCTTTGATTTCTTCACGGAATCCGGAAATGCTATGTTTACGGCGTTCGTTTTTTTCCCCGTAATCTTATGTTAGTGATACTCAGCAATGAATGAAATCTGCGCATAGTTATCATAATAATCAATGTACCCTTAAAAGCAAATTGAATCGGTAATTGGAGGCTTGGATCATCTTGCGAGAATTCATTCTTTCTCTTGTGCTCTTTGTACTTAGTGTTTGCTTTGTTATAATTATGGATCTGCTAATTGGATTGCCCTTCCATGTTTCCCTTACAAATATCATTTCTCCTTTCACATTCATGACGCCCCAGGAGTTGACCATCATTTCCCTCGTTATGCTTTATGTAATAACAAAACCGATCGTTCTTCATTTCATGGAAAAAAAGTAACTCAAACAACGTGCATCACCGACCAGATTTGAAGCGTCTCCGTAATCCACCAACCATCAATAAAACGAATGGGATAATCACTCCAAACAAAATAAAAACTGTCTGCAACGCTGCATTCCCCTCCTCTATATGTTCGGCAAAACTGCTGGTGATCATCATTGAATTAAGTAAAATGAGAAGACCCATGGGCAGAATGAGCTTTCGGTGGTCTCGGATCTGAAACACATCTGCAGCTGCCATCACTCCAGCATAAAAAAAGATAGCAACTTTAAAAAAATCTCCGATAATCAATGTCAAAACTACAAAAACGTCCAGTCTCTGAATGAACTCACCGATATTGATCAAACTTATCATATTCAACATAGGGAAAGTGGCACGTCCGACGAGATCAGTGCCGAGCACGGCGATATTCAGCGCACTGGAATAGGAGAGAATGAATCCACTAATCAATACAGCGGTGAACCCTGCTCGAACCCCCTTTTTCGATTGATTCAAATAAGGCAACAGCATAGTGAAACAAATCACTTCACTGTGAGGGAATTGTATAGTTTGTTTCAATGTTGTTTTAATCACGGGGCCCCAACCATCGCCCAATACTGGAAAAAGTCGATTCATCTCAATTGCATCGGAAAAAAGCAAGAGTACGTTGCTCAGTAGTCCGACTATCCCCAAAATAACCAAAAATATTTGGGCCGTTCTTGCCAATACTTCAATCCCTTTATTCAAGACATATGCGACTGACATGATCATAACAGCGCTGATCACAATGATCGGAGTTTGATCTAACACTGAACTGACTAGCAAATCTGCGCCATCCCGTACATCCCTTGACGCTCCATAGAGAAAGAAGAGAATATAAAGCAGCCCTAATGTCAAGCCGATCCATTTGCCCAAAATCTCTCTTATGTAACCGGTAAGTGGAAGCTTTGGATAAAGACGAAAAAGGGCGGTGTATACAAAATAAAGGAGTAATCCTCCGCCAGTCCCCAACAGTATGGCCAACCAAGCGTCTTTTTCCGACTTTATTCCCAAACTGACCACCAGCGCAGTCCCCATGTCAAACAATATAATTAATGAGAACAATTGTCCTGGACTAATTCGCGGTTTTCCCAATCTGATTCACCTCCGTTTCGACTTTGTATTATTCCCTTTTCAAACGTACTAATATTTACGATCAGATTCGAATTTTCTGCGCACCTTTGCTGCCACCAATAAGATAATCGGGATGCCCACTCCAAACATCAAAAAAACGGTAACTAATAAAATGTCTCCTTCTTCGATTTGCTCCGCAAAGTTGCCGGAAAGCATCATGGATATCAATAAAATAATGATCCCGATCGGGTGAACGAGCTTTCGATAGTCCCGAATTTGAAACATATCTGAAGCCGCCATCACTCCAGCGTAAAAAAAGATAGCGACTTTAAAAAAATCCCCGACAATTAACGTCAGCACAACAAATACATCCATTCTCTGAATAAACTCACCGATATTGATCAAGCTGACCGTATGCAACAGAGGGAAGGTGGTTCGTCCGGCAATATCAGTCCCGAGTACAGCGATATTCGTTGCACTGGAGTAACTGAGAATAAGTCCGCTAATCAACACCGCCCCAAATCCTGCCCGAATCCCCATATTTGATTGATTCATGTAAGGCAGAAGCATGGTGAAACAAATCAATTCCTCATAAGGGAACTCAATCGTTTGTTTAAAAGTCATTTTTAAAACGGGACCCCAGCCATTTCCCAAAACCGGAAGCAGTCGGTCAATCTCGATTATTCCGGAAAAAAACATGAGTAAGTTACTTGCCAGCGCCAATATCGCCAAAATGACCAAAAATATTTGGGCTGTTCTTGCTAACACTTCAATTCCTTTGTTCAGGACGTACCCAATCGACATGATCATCACAACATTGACTACTAAAACCGGAGTTTGGTCCAACACTGAACTTATAAGCAAGTCTCCCCCTTCACGCAGATCTCTTGCTGCTCCATGGATAAAAAAAAGAATGTATAATAAACCCACGGGCCAGCCGAGCCATTTGCCCAAAATCACTCGAATGTAACCGGTGAGTGGAAGCCTGGGATATAAACGATAAAGTGAGGTGTATACAAAAAATATAACCATCCCCCCTAACGAACCAAGCAGAATGGCAAGCCAGGCATCATTTTCCGCTTTTGTGGCCAGAACGCGTATGATCGCGGTTCCCATGTCAAACAATACGATCAACGTAAACAATTTTCCTGGACTGATTTTCGCTTTTTCCATGCTCTATCCACCACCACTTTACTTCTCATCCTTCTTTAGGTCGAATAAATAAGGCTTGGTTATCTCCCCTGAACGCCGTATCTGCGATTCGACTTTCACCTCTACTTCGCATGTCGTGAAAATTTTGCTCCATTCCTTCTCCATCTTCTTCCACGCCTTCGGGTTCGCCCTTTCAACCGCTTCCCCAAAACCCAGAACATCTGTCTTCAGATCTTGTGCCTTACTGATTGCCCTTACCACTTCATCCTTCACCTTTTCATTCCACTGCTGTTCCAGTTTCCTGAGCTCTTCTGATTTTGATGGATCAATCGCACACATAACTTCCCCCACAGCACCCGTTTCACGAATATTTACGTATATTAGTGGTTGTTCCCCCTTAACTACTGCTTTGATTTTGGTTTTAGAGCTAGTGATTTCAATCGCAATGGTCTCTTTTTTCTCTTTGCAGTCGAGGTTAACAATCGTATTCTTCACTTTATTGTTAATCCATGAGACCCCTCGGGCTTCACCGTTTTTTAGCCACCCCACAAGTTTGCCCTCTTTAAAAAGGGCCATACCGCTGACAACCAATTCAGCAGGAACATCGGAGCGATCCAACATCGATTTATCATGTCCGAGTTGAGTCTCTCCGTTGAGTTTTATTCCACTGATTACCGGCCCTCCTCCTTTGGTTAGTAGCCCGTGGATGACATCATTGATCTCTACTTCGTAATTCTCTGCCAATACTTTTCCTGTTGTTTTTAGTTTCCCAAGGATCGCATTGGCTGGAATATTTTCAAGTGGAGTGAGCGTTTTCAAGATCGTTTCAGCGTCTGAGTCTCTTGCGATAAAAACTCTCGTCGTTAAGCGTGGTTCAGGATCCCGTTCCATCAGATCAAATACTTCATTCATTCCTTCTCTTGCCAATTCTTCACCTATGATCAAATCCCTCACATGTTGAACATTGATCCTGCGAGGCACTTTTTTCGATGCTCTTCTGAGTGCTTCCAGTAAGTTCTTTCCTGTGCCGGAGTATACAATAACCGGTACAGTTCCACCAGCTTTATCTCCCGCGATTTCTCTGGCGTTTACAATCTGAAACGAGAAGCGGTATTCGTTTTTATCCGGTACTTTATCAACTCCCATAGCCAAGGGTAACGCCAAGTCGTTTAGCTCCCGGTAATTCCAGCAACCTGCCAGAAAAAACATGCAAATAATCATTAGAGAAAGGACCCACGTTCTGGTTATCATGACGTTTCATCCCCTCCTTCTCATGTATTATCGTTTTGATCAGATAAAAGGATCTCATCCTTGAGTAAGGAAGACTGTTTAGAGTCCATTAAATGAGGACGCGTAATCGCCGATTTAAAAGGCGAGCGCCAAATCGTATCCTTTTGGCGACTTAGACCAAACGGTGCAAATGGTGACAGATACGGGATTCCAAAAGATCGTAAACTGGCCATGTGAGCCACGAGCATAATCATGGCTATGATAATCCCGTAAAAACCCAAGATGGACGCTGCAAGTATCATAGGAAACCGAATCAATCTGGCTGCGGTAGTGAGGGTATAACCCGGTATGGCAAAACTGGCAATACCGGTTAAGGAAACGATGATTACCATCATTGCAGTCACAACACCTGCTTGGACCGCTGCTTGCCCCAATACTACGGCCCCTACGATAGCAACCGCTTGTCCTACGGCCCGAGGCATGCGAATGCCAGCCTCCCGCATAATTTCAAATGCAAGTTCCATCAGTAATGCTTCGATCAATACAGGAAACGGAACCCCTTCGCGCTGGGCCAATAAGTTAATCACCAGAGGAGTCGGAATCATTTCGTGATGATATGCAGTCACCGCAATATATATGGATGGCACCAATATCACAATAAAAAAACTTATATAGCGTATCATTCTCATAAATATAGCCAAATCGAACCTTTGGTAGTAATCCTCCGCTGATTTAAAAAATTGCGAAAAGGTAGTTGGTAAAATCAAGGCGTTTGGAGTCCCGTCAACCAACACCACAATCCGCCCCTCAAGTAAACTCCCGGCCACTACATCTGGCCGCTCCGAATTAAAAACAGTCGGAAAGGGTGTATACGTTTGATCCTGAACCAACTCTTCGATATATCCCGATTCCAGGATGGCATCGATTCTGATGTCTTTTAAGCGTCGTCTGATTTCTTCCACAAGCTGATCTCCTGCAATCCCCTTAAGGTACATGATGGCAACTTCGGTCTGTGAAATATTACCGATATGCATTGATTCTAACCAAAGATTTGGGCTTTTCATTCTCCGTCGGATTAGAGAAATATTGGTTCCAATGGATTCAGTAAAGCTATCTTTTGGACCCCGAATATTTATTTCGGTTTCGGGTGGCGATATGCTTCTTTGCTCGCCGCCGCGAAGATTTCCGATGATGCAACTGTTGAGACCATGGAATAAAATGATGATGTCTCCCGATAAAATGGCATACATCATGCTATTCCAGTCACTTTGGACTTTTACATCGCCAACGGTCAATGCCCGAGTCATGATTAAGTCAAAGAGATTCTGTGAATTATTCGAATGCAGCAATGTGTCATCAACGGAATCGATCAATAAAGAACGTGCTACAAAATCATTGATTTTCTCCTTGTCGGACACCCCTTCCATGTAGACGGCCGCAACCTTGTTTTGTAAACTACTTGTTATTTGAAACGTACGGACAATTAAATCTGGACTATTTCCAAGTTCTTGTTTGATCTGTTGTAACATTTGATCCAAGTCTTGCTGAAGCTGATGGTTCCCCTCCTGAAACCCCATCTCATGGACGATTTCTTTTTTCTTATGTTCCTTTTTAGACTGAAAGAACCATTTTGATGACATGAAGATACTCCTTTTAATTAAAGTTGCATTATTTATCATTATTCGATATTTTTAGAATATTATACAAAAAGAAATGTCGACTCATGGAAGATAATCCGGATATAGAGAGATCGGATTCCAGTGGATATTGGACTTTACATCCAGCATCTTGCCGTGCACGCCTGAGACCATGCCTACCGTATTCCATAAATCACGTATTACCATAAATCAAAAAAAAGCCGCTTAGGATAGCGACTTTCAATGTTATACCTGTATACGTAGTTAACCCTGCTCTATGAATGAAAACAAAAGATTCTTTGATTCAGTGCTAGAGTACCTTTTCCAAAAAGCTGATCGTCCGTTCATTCTTCGGATTTCCAAATATCTCTTCAGGAGTGCCCTGCTCGACAATATAACCACCGTCCATGAAGATCACACGATCAGCTACTTCACGAGCAAAACCCATCTCATGGGTAACAATCATCATCGTCATGCCTTCGCTCGCGAGGTCCTTCATAACACCGAGGACTTCTCCTACCATCTCAGGGTCAAGCGCCGACGTCGGTTCATCAAATAACATCACATCCGGGTTCATAGCAAGCGCACGAGCGATAGCAACCCGTTGTTTTTGCCCCCCCGAGAGTTGACTGGGAAAACTAGCCGCTTTATCAGACAACCCGACACGATCCAGAAGGCTAAGACCTGTTTTTCGAGCCTCTTCTGCGTTTAAAACCCCTAATTCTCTTGGTGCAAACATTATATTTTTCAATACGTTAAAATGAGGGAATAAGTTAAAATGTTGAAATACCATGCCAATATTTTCACGCGCTTTATTAATGTTGGTTTTAGGATCATTGAGATCCTGATTATCTACAATAACTCGACCAGCTGTGATATCTTCCAATTGGTTGATGCAGCGCAAGAATGTACTTTTTCCCGAACCGGAAGGCCCGATGACACAAACTACTTCTCCTTCGTTGACCGCCACATCAATTCCCTTGAGAACCTGATTTGTGCCGAAACTTTTCTTCAAACCTTCAACTTTTATTTTAGCCACGACGAACCTTCACCTCCAGATAATCAGCAATTTTGGTCAATGTGATGATGACAATCAGGTACATAACCGCAACCGTCAACCAAATGTCAAAAGAGGAGAACGTTCTTGCAATAACAATTTTACCCGATTGTGTCAACTCTACGAGACCAATAACGGACAAGATTGACGTATCCTTCAACGTGATAACCATCTGGTTAATGAAGGACGGAATCATAACCCGCACTGCCTGCGGAATAACGATCTTTATCATCGCTTTGCGATAAGGAATGCCCAATGAACGGGCAGCTTCCATCTGACCACGATCAATCGATTGAATCCCGCCTCGGATAATCTCGGTTACGTACGCCCCTGCATTCAGACTAAGTGTCAGAATAGCCGCCAGGAACAATGGCATCGTGAAGCCCATCGCCTGTGGAATCCCGAAATAGATAAAGAATGCCAGGACAATCAGCGGAATACCGCGGAAGATATCCACAAATACGGTGGCAACACCACGAAGGAATTTGTTCTGTCCCACCTTCATAAATCCGAAAACCAGACCGATGATAAACGCGAAGAACAGGGACACAATCGTGTATAAAAGTGTTTTTCCCAGACCTTTAAAAAGTGCAGGAAGAGATTTCTGGATTAACTCCCAACGCCCCAGATTTGCGACTTGGGCATTCTCTCCAACATATTCTTCGATAATGCGCTTGTACTCACCGTTAGCTTTGATATTCACAAGACCAGCATTGAACATCTCCAGAAGTTCCTGATTTTTACCCTTACTTACCGCAAATCCGTAGGAAGCCCCGTCTTCTTTGGCGGTAACGATTTTTAAACCATTATTCTGCTTTACCCCATACCTTAGAACGGGTTCATCTTCAAAACAGGCCACCGAATTACCGGTCTTTACATCATCATACATTTGATATGATTCATCGAATGGGACAACGGTAAAGCCATATTTTGAGGCGATGGACTCAGCAAAGCTGTACCCTTCTGTTCCCGTTTTTACAGCGACCTTTTTACCACGAAGATCTTCGTAACTTTTAATGGTATCATTATTGGCACTAATCCCCATAACAACGCCTGAATCATAATATGGCTCTGAGAAGTCAAATTTTGCTTTTCGCTCATCCGTAATACTCATCCCTGCGATCACACCATCGACTTGATTCGCTTCAAGTGCCTGTACAGCTGCGTTAAATCCCAGGGATTTGATTTGATACTTGAAATTTTGATCTTTGGCGATGGCATCCAGCAAATCCATGTCGATACCAACAAAATCACCATTCTCGTCTTCATATTCGAATGGAGCAAATGTGACATCAGTTCCGATAACATAGGTTTTACCGGAATCGGACGCTGCAGCAGCGTTCCCCACCCATCCTGATAGACCGCTCACCAGGAGCAGCATCAGTGAAAGTATAAAAAATGAGATCTTCGTTTTTTTCATGTGTCCTCCCCGTCTCGGTATTGTCCGAATAATCATTATTTTCTTTGGAATCGGTATTACGGTTATGCTTTTTGTCGATCTTCTGCCCATTTGATTGTTATTATTTACTGTATATTAACAATCAATGCTTTGCCTTTCCACTTGCAACATTTTCCTCCATCATTTTTTCCAACCAGTAAAAGCCCTCTTAATACTTACCCTTTAGGTAAGCTTCGCGAAACCCAATATTACATTGTGAATCTGAAAAAAGGTAAATTTACTTTAAAACGTATTATTTAAAATTTAAAACTCAAAAAAAGCCGCGATTTCCGCGACTTTTTATTGTACAGTTTTTTATAATCTATTAATTTGCTCTGGTTGTCAATACAATCTCGAACTTCGAACCACCTTCACCCGCAAATACAATAGTTCCGTTCTCAGGCAACACAATTTCGTTTTGTCCACTGACCACTGTATGATTAATGCCTACGCCCGCTTGGTCGTATACAGCAAATGCGCTGTTTGCAGACATCTTGACCGTCATTTCTTTACCTGCAACAGATGCCGGAATTGAAAACCATGTGGCATGACCATTCGCTTGAATGGTTGTCTTCGATTGTCTTCCCGTATAGATCGGTTTTATAATGTCTTGAGCAGCATAAACGTTGCCTCCAGCTGTAACGTATTCCACGCCATTTTCCTCATAGAAATTAAACTCCATCGTGTCACGGCCCGCCAATCCAGGAATTTGCAATTGGTTCACAGCTTGATTAGCTCCAACGATTTTATTCGTGTAGACATAACCCGGTAGCTCATTAAAAGTATGAATGGGAATCATCGGCATCGCTGCATTGTACAGTGTTGATGTGTATTTTTCATTGACCAACACGTAGGCTTTGCCTTCCCGTTTCTGCCATGCGGCCTTTACTTCTTCCGACAATTCATTGGTTTCAAGCTTTTCTGCCTTATATTCCGAGGAAGCAACTTGTCCAAGTCCAGGAACAGACTGATACGAGCGAGACCACAAATATGTGTTCCCATTGACTTCCTGAACGAACTTCAGCTTTTCCGTACCTGAATCATTAACAAATGAGCCATCAGTGGTGTACGTATAGGTCTGATCAGGACTGTTAGGAGACGACAGATTAGATAACGTTAATTGTCCATCATCTTTTACGTCCATCTTCATTAACATGTTTGCCCCACCCGCGTACATGCCTGTGTGCTGTGTAAGTTCCTTCGGCATGGTTGTTTTCACCGGTGCATCATGTGACTTCTCCGGCTTACGCTCTGGAATGATATTCTTCTCCTCAAGCGCGGCAAGCAACAGCTCAGTTGCCAGCAATTGATCCGTTGAGCTATGACCACCCGAAGAGGTTACGGCAGCAGCCATATTATACTCCGGAAGTACAATCAATGAGGAATGATAGGTTATTGTATTGCCACCTTTGCTTACTGCCTGGATGCCGTAATCATTAAAAGGAAACAGGTTCACGCTGTCCCAGCCTAAGCCGTAACCAATAGAAGAATCGCCTTCTTCTGGCCACATGCCTCTCTTGTATTCTTCTTGCTCCATGGCCTCTACGGATTCCTCCGAAAGAACACCTTCAACCTCACCTGTAAAGATTTTCGAGAACTGAACCAGATCTTCAGCGGTGGAATAGATGCCTCCCGAGGCAATCATATTTGTAGTCTCTAATGGGAGTTGCTCCTCATCCGAAGGGACATATGTTGCTGCCATCTGGCTGAAGTCCACAATATCCTGCGGTGTTTTGGTATGCTCCATACCAAGTGGTTCGGTTATGTACCGGTGCATGAAAGTTGTGAAGTCCATGCCGCTGACCCGCTCAACCAGAATTTCAGCTAATGTAAAACCGTCATTACTATACACCGAGTATGCGCCAGGATCGGCCTTCAGATGTTGCGTCGCCAATTGTTCCAGTAACGTATCATGGGCATAGGTATCATTATCTCCAAACAGTATTGCACTGTTACTTGACGTTCCTAGAAGTCCGGATGAATGATTCAGTAACATGCGTGGTGTAATCTGTTGGTAACGCTTGTCTTTCATTTTAAAGTCCGGAATATACTTCACGACAGGCTCATCAAGATCGATCTTGCCCTGGTCCACTAGCTTCATTACAGCGGTTGTGAGCATCATTTTGCTGGTTGAACCAATGCCATACATGGTATCTGAAGAAAGCGGGATGTTGTTTTTCAGATCATTTTTGCCTGCCTGACCGGAGATCACAATCTCGCCCTCATCCATCAGTGCGTACTGCACACTTGTCGTAGCGTATGATTCAGTGAGTACCTTGGCCTTTGCGCTTACTGCCTTTTTAGTTAGATCATACGTAGAGCTACTACCGTTACTGGTAGCGGGTGTGGCCATGGCCGACATTGGGGACATCATTGCAAACACCAAGGTTATGGCGGCGATAGAAGTTCGTTTCTTTCGTGTCAATCTCATCTTCTCCTGTCTAGTCTATGGATTAGGAATCTCTGTGTTCGTACTACCGTAGTGTAACCGAAGAAGATGAACTGTCTGTGGCTTGAATATGAATCGAATATGAACCAAGCAGGACCGACCAAAATAGGTTGGACACACGGTAAAAATCGCTTTAGTCCAGCTTTATTTTGTTTGCAAATTAAACTTTTGCTATAATGGTATATCAATCAATGGAGTGCCAATAACATGGCTAACTACATAAATAAATGCAATCCATAATTCAACATGAGTAATGGAGTTGAAGCAATGCTAAAAGTTAATCGAAATGATCAACGACCGCTCTGGCAGCAACTTTTGGATCAAGCGATTCATAATATCACAACCGGGAAATGGCAACCAGGAGAATTGCTACTCCCCTCCCGCGAACTTGCTCAATTAATTGGTGTTTCACGCTCAACCATACAGATTGTGTACGAGGAATTATTCAGTCGAGGGTATACGGTAACCTCCCGACGAGCCGGGACAAGAGTTAGTGATTGGACATATGCACCTCGTTCATCAGAAGACGTCACGATGCAAGGGCCTATTCCGCCCGAACTGCCTACACTAAACGAATCGATTGGTCATCTGCATAGTTGGTTTGGCAATAGAGACAATCGCAAAATAGAAATTGATTTTAATCCCCACGAGCCTTATCTGGATGAAAGTTTCACAAAAGCCTGGAGGCAATCCTTTTTACAAGCTTCCACTGAACCTAATTTGGATATATGGGCTTATGGCGATGCCAGAGGGTTACTGGCGTTAAGAGAGCAGATTCAACGTTATTTATCACTTGAACGAGGCATTCATATCGATGTTGATCAAATCTTGTTAACCTCAGGTGCACAACATAGCATCGATTTAATTGCCCAGGCTCTCTTAAGTGAGGGAAACAGAGTTTCGGTTGAAGATCCCGGCTTCCCTGCCGCTTGGATGGCGATGAAATACCGCCGGATGCAAGTCGATCCCGTTCCGGTTGATGAGTATGGATTATGTGTAGATCATATTCACCCACAGACAAAACTCGTATTTGTCACACCTTCTCATCAATGCGCCGTTGGTGTTATTATGTCGGAGCCACGCAGGCAACAATTGATGCACTTGGCAGCTCATCATCGATATTGGATTGTTGAGGATGATTACGATAGCGAATTTAGGTACCGTGGAGATCCACTTCCAACTATATTTAGTCAGCAACCTCAGAATACGCTTTATATGATGAGTTTTTCCAAAATGGTTGCACCAGGCATTCGACTATCCGCTATCATCGGCCCTAAAATAGCCATCGATCGCCTTACTCAAGTTCATGAATTAACCTATCGTCATCTGCCGATTATGGAACAATTAACGCTAACTCATTTTATTGAGCGTGGTCATTTTATGCGCCATATGAGAAGAGTTCGGAACATATATCGACGCAGACACGAAGTCATGACCAAAGCCATTGTTGCTTCTGGGCTAGGCTCACGATTTACATTAAGTGGTGTGGAAACGGGATTACATATGCTTCTAGAATCTGAAACGTCATTTGACGAAGAAGCGCTGACAAATGCTGCCCTTGATCAAGGTGTACGCGTGTATCCGCTTAGTAGATATTGCTTGGAGAGTCATCGAAAAGGATGGATATTAGGTTTTGCGAAAGTGGATGAGGAGCAGATTGAGGAAGGCATACATCGGCTTGCAAAGATTGTATTATGATGGAGAACATGCTCTCCAATCGGATTCGAAAGGATGTTTTTTGTAATGAAAATTTTAGTGTTAGGAGCCACCGGACGGGTTGGAAGTCATTTCGTCTCTAATGCCCTACGTTCCAATCATCATGTAACTGCACTGGTTAGAAGCCCGGAAAAGGTACAAATCAGGGATGACAATTTCGTTCTGTATCAAGGAAACGCTCTAGTCAAAGAGGATATTCATCACGCCATACAGGGTGTGGATCTCGTTGTTAGTTCCTTAAGTACCGATGGAACGACTACATTATCGCAATCCATGGGACATATTGTTGAGGCTATGGCTCAGGAGCGTATCAAAAGAATCATTACCATTGGTACGGCAGGAATATTGGAAAGTCGCACGGATCCTGGCTTGCTTCGTTTTCAATCGCCCGAGTCCAGACGCAAGTCCACGCGGGCAGCTGAAGAACATCTGGAGATGTACAACATTCTGAAGGCTTCAGAGTTAGAATGGACCATCGTGTGTCCTACCTACTTATATGATGGAGAATCTCTTGGTAAGTACCGGGTTGAGCGCGACTATTTGCCTGACGGCGGAACTTCTATATCAGTAATCGATACTGCGGAGTTTGCTTATCAGCAATTAATGTCTGATGAGTATGTACAGTCTCGTGTAGGTATAGCCTACTAGGGCGTCTCCTAAATCTCAATTAAGGTATATCTCTTCGTTCAAAAAAGTAAGTTTCAGTACAAACAAGCAAATTACGAGCCTGCAATTGTTATCCGTTAGGAACAATTGCAGGCTCTATGTGTTTCTGCTGTTGAGCTATTTAAGCCCTTCATATAGAGGAAATTGCGAAGTGATTTCAAGGACATTACCTAATATTTGATTTTTTACATCCGAGTTCTTTGGATTTTTAAAAGCAAGTGCTATCAGCTGAGCAATTTCTTTCATTTCCCTGGCTCCAAGCCCTCTTGAAGTCATAGCCGGAGTTCCAAAACGAATACCGCTTGTAACCAAAGGACTTGCCGTATCGTGAGGGATTGCATTTTTATTCGCCGTAATCCCTACTTCATCCAGTAAAGCTTCGGCTTCTTTGCCTGTAAGGCCCATAGTTCGTAAGTCAACCAACACGATATGATTATCTGTTCCTCCCGATACAAGGGTGAGCCCTTCATTCATTAAAGTTTCTGCCAATACATTGGCGTTATTCAGAACACCTTCAATATATGTTGTGAAATCGGATTGCAATGCCTCGCCTAATGCCACCGCTTTCCCCGCGATAACGTGCATGAATGGCCCACCCTGGGTTCCTGGGAATACAGCTTTGTCGATCGCCTTTGCCCAGGACTCCCGGCACAAAATGGCTCCCCCTCGTGGTCCTCGTAAGGTCTTGTGTGTGGTGGTTGAAACAAAATGGGCATGTGGTACCGGGTTAGGATGCAAACCTGCCGCAACAATTCCTGCTATATGCGCCATATCTACAAAGAAAAGAGCTCCCACTTCGGCGGCAATCTGGGCAAATAATTCAAACTCAATGGTCCGCGGGTATGCACTTCCACCTGCAACAATCATGCGTGGACGATACTTATAAGCAAGTTTACGTACTTCGTCAAAGTCAATGCGGCCCGTCTGTGCATCGACACCATATGGAACAAAATTGTAAAACCTACCTGAAAAATTAACAGTACTTCCGTGTGTTAGATGACCACCTTGGGATAGATTCATGCCAAGTATTGTGTCACCAATCTCAACCGAGGCAAAATATACTGCCATGTTGGCCTGAGAACCGGAGTGAGGCTGCACATTTGCATGTTCAGCACCAAAAAGTGCTTTAAGGCGGCTATTTGCTATCTCTTCGACTGTATCGACATGCTCACACCCGCCATAATATCTTCGCCCAGGATACCCCTCCGCATATTTATTGGTCAATACTGAACCCGTTGCTTCCATCACAGCTTGACTTACAAAATTCTCTGATGCAATCAGTTCTATCGTATCCCGCTGCCTTCCAAGCTCTTGCTGGATAGCATTTCCTACGACTTTATCTTGCTTCTCCAAATGTTTCATGAACATCTTCCTCTCAATATTACGGTTATCTATTCGTTCCCAATTGTTTTTTGGGAAATTTACTATTCATCAGTAGATGTGCCATCATTCCTGCAAACAGTCCCCAAAATGCACCACCCACACCAAGCAAAGTCACATTCGCTGCTGTCGCCAAAAACGTAATCAATGCAGTTTCACGTCCCTTAGGGTCCGTTAATGCATTGGCAAGACTGCCACCGATGGTTCCAAGTAAGGCCAATCCCGCTAATGTTGCAATAAAGGTAGCAGGAAGAATCAAAAACAGAGCAGCCAATGTTACGCCAAAAATGCCGACAAAAATATAAAAAACACCACAAGCAATACCTGCAATATACCGCTTCGTTGAATCCTCATGTGCATCTTTCCCTGTACAAATCGCTGCTGTAATAGCTGCAACATTAAAAGCATGTGATCCGAATGGGGCTGCAAGAAGCGAACCCAAACCTGTTACAGTTAAAATAGGATTGGCACTTGTCTTGAATCCATCATTACGCAGAACAAGCATTCCGGGCATATACTGCCCTGTCAAGGTAATAATGAACAGCGGTAGCGCAACGCCAAGTAAAGCATTTAACGAAAATGCTGGAACAACAAATACAGGCGATGCTACAGCCAATTGGATTGTACTGAAGTCTGTTTTCCCCATGCATATCAAATAAATCAAACCGATTGCCAATATGCCAACAATGGCGTAACGGGAAGTAAACCTTCTTAGCACGATATAGCCTGCAAACAGTACAATCACAAGCAAAGGATCTACCTTCGCCCCTCCAAAGGCCGAAATACCAAACTGTAGTAAAATACCGGCTAACAATCCGGAAGCGATGCCTGGGGGAATAAGTCGAACGAAACGTTCAAACATGCCTGACAAACCTAAAATAATAAATCCGACTGCTGAAATCATGTAAGCGCCAATAGCTTCTGGATAAGGGGTTACCGCTAATGCTGAAACGAGAAACGCCACACCCGGTGTAGACCAGGCTGTAATAATCGGTTCCTTATATCGATAACTGAGCCAAATTCCCGTTACGCCTACCCCAATCGAGATGGACCAAATCCAGGAAGCGGTCATTTCCGGGCTTAAACCTGCCACTTTTGCAGCTTGAAAAACAAGGATAAACGTACCCCCGTAATTAACAATTACGGATATTAAAGCGGCGATCACCGGAGATATCAAATCACGGCCGCGTAACGAAGGGGATGCTGTCTTCATATTTAACACTACCTCTCACTTAATCATCGATGCGTGTGTTTTCATTCCAGTAGTATTCGTCTGGTAAATACCGTGGGCCAAATACACTTGTCCCTACACGTATCATTGTAGCTCCTTCTTCAATGGCGACCTGGAAGTCACCAGACATACCCATCGATAAAATATCCATTTCTACGCGTGGAATATTTTTCTCTTTAATCTGTGTACGGATCTGGTTTAACAATCGAAAACAATGTCGTGTTTCTTCGTTTGTCGCATTCAGTTTTCCAATGGTCATTAAACCTTTCACATTTAATGTCTCGAATTGAGACAACTGTTCTACAAGCTCGACGGCTGTTTCTGGAGAGGCACCAAATTTACTTTCTTCGTAGGACGTATTAATTTGCACAAGAATATCTAAGGTCTTATTCTCTTTGAGAAGCTGGTTATGTAACGCTTGACCCAGTTTCAGACGATCTACGGAATGGATGAGAGTAACATATTTAACTACGTCCTTTACTTTATTTGTTTGCAGATGTCCGATAAAATGCCATTCCACCTGCTTGCTTTGTTCCATGAGTGGGAATTTGTCTCGGAGTTCTTGAGCTTTGTTTTCTCCAAACAGGACCTCACCTGCTTGAATAGCTATTTGTAATTTCTCTAGCGGTACAGTTTTGGTCGCGAGCAACAACTTGATGTCCTCGATGTTGCGACCTGAAGCCTGGCAGGCCAATGCCATTTGCTGTCTTACAGATTGAAGATTTTCTTCTACTAGATGTTTCATGTCAGCCACCTTCTTTCTATTCCGAACAGGAATGAATCAATGAGATTAGCTCCTCCTTATGTATTGTGAAGACTGTGTGGAACGTCATGCTAGTATAGCAACGCATGGATTGGATATACATATCCAAAAATGCTATTTTGGAACAGTCCAAAATGACAAAGTAGACATTAATTCAATTGGGGTTCCTTTAATATGCTTTTAAAAGTCAATAATCTGATTGATGTGATGCCCCCACGCTTCTTCCAAAATGAAAAAAGCCGCTAAATTAGCGGCTTGGTATAGTTCTATGTTCATGTCCAAGAAGATACATGTTTTATGATGATTTACTCATTCACATTTTCCTTCGTTACCAGCTTCAATTCAGCGGGAATCGATGACTCCACCTGCTTGCCACTGAGCACATCCAGAGCTGCTTGCAACGCCAGTTGGCCAATCAGTATAGGCTGCTGAGCGACTGTTGCCGTCAATTTCCCATCCTGAATGGATTTGATTGCATCATCATTACCATCGAATCCGATGACCGGAATGTCTTTACCTGAGCTTTGAATCGCTTCAATTGCACCAAGTGCCATCTCGTCATTATGGGCAAATACTGCCTGCACGTCAGGATTACCCTGAAGCAGATTCTCCATGACATTTAATCCTTTGGACCGATCGAAATCAGCAGACTGTTTGGAAACCACATCGAGTTGCTTGTCAGCCACTTCGTGGAAACCTTTACCCCGTTCTCTTGTTGCGGAAGCGCCAGGTACACCCTCAAGTTCAATGACTTTTGCTCCCTCACCCAGTTGTTCCACAAAATATTCAGCTGCCATGCGTCCACCTTTAACGTTATCAGATGCCACTAGTGCCGCCACTTCGCCTTTATCTGCGGAGCGATCCAGCGTGATCACAGGAATGCCCACACTATTAGCGGATTGAACCGCTGTGGAGATCGCTGCAGAGTCCGCGGGGTTAATCAGAAGTGCACTAACACCTTGCTGAATGAGATCATCCACATCATTGGTTTGTTTCGCCGAATCGTTCTGCGCATCCACCACGATGACCTGTATTCCCTGTTTTTTGGCTTCAGCCATTACCCCGTCCTTCAGTGATACAAAGAATGGATTGTTTAGTGTAGATATCGACAAACCTATTTTCTTCTGTCCGTTACTTTTGTTTGGGTTAGGTTTCGCCCATTCCGGTGGCTCCAGAGAGCACCCGGCCAGAACGATGATCATCAGCATACTTATGAGTGTTACAGTCCACTTTTTCATATTCGCTTCTCTCCTTATGCTGTTTTCTTGCGGTCCAGCAGGACAGCAATGGCAATGACGATACCTTTTACAACCATTTGATAAAATGAGTTTACTTCAAGCAAGTTCAATCCATTATTCAACACGCCGATAATCAGAACACCGATCAGTGTACCAACGATGCGTCCGCGTCCTCCAGCAAGACTTGTACCACCCAATACAACTGCTGCGATTGCATCCAGCTCGTAGGATGTACCTGCCGTTGGTTGCGCTGAATTCAAACGCGATGTCAGAATTGCACCTGCCAGAGCAGCGAGCATACCTGTCAGGGAGTAGATCATAATTTTCACGCGATTAACTTTGATACCCGAGATAATGGAAGCTTTCTCATTACCGCCGATGGCGTACGTTTTACGACCAAAAGCCGTTTTATGCAAAACAATCCACAGAATCATGAAGGTAATCAGCATCGTGATTGCAGGTACCGGAATGCCCAGCAGGTAACCGCGGCCAAACAGTTGGAACAACAGGTTATCCCCGAGTCCTGTAATTGGATTACCATTGGTGTACACCAATGTCAGTCCTCTGAATATCGTCATGGTTGCCAATGTAGCGATAAACGGAGCCATTTTACCTTTGGTAATCATTAGTCCGTTCACCATACCCATGACACCACCGAGTGCTACACCAATAATGATGGACAAGATCGGATCGAGACCAGACAACATCATATTTGCTACAAAAGCACTGGATAAAGCCAGGATTGAGCCGACCGACAGATCAATTCCACCCGTCAGGATAACAAACGTCATACCAAAGGCAATCAGCGCATTAATCGAGACTTGACGCAATAAATTCAAGATATTGAGCGGTTCCAAGAAACTTGGATTCAACACCGATACGATGAGAATAAGAATGATTAAGCCAAGCAGCGGTCCCAATTTTTGTATCACGTTTGAGAAACGGAAGCCGCTTTTAGCCGTTTTGTTTTCCTGCATTGTTGTCATATCACTGTCCCCCTGTGGCCAATGTCATAATGTGTTCTTGTGTTGCTACTTCCCTTGCAACCTCGCCACTGATGTGTCCTTCATGCACAACCGCGATTCGGTCGCTCATGCCAAGCACTTCAGGTAGCTCCGACGATACCATGATGATTGCAACACCGCGATCTGTCAGTTCATTCATCAATTCATAGATTTCGCGCTTCGCTCCGACATCCACTCCGCGTGTGGGTTCATCGAGGATAAGCACGCTTGGACCGATACCAACCCATTTCGCGATAACCACCTTCTGCTGGTTACCCCCGGATAGATTCCTTGCTGCCGTTTCGGAGGATTGTGTTTTGATCTGTAGACGTTTGATCAGTGTATCTACGAAGTCTTGTTCTTTTGAAGTTGAGATGAAACCTTTGTTTGAGAAACTGAACAGATTTGTCAACGCCATATTTTCGCGAATAGAAAAGTCTAATACCAGCCCCTCATCCTTGCGGTCTTCTGTAATAAACCCGATTCCATGTTTCACGGCATCTGCCGGTTTACGAATGTTTGCTTTTTTCCCGCGGATGAAGATTTCACCGCTATCCAACGTATCCAAGCCAAAGATGGTTCTCATGATTTCTGTTCGTCCAGAACCCATAAGTCCTGAGAAACCAAGGATTTCCCCCGCTCTCACAGTGAAGTTAATATTCTCGAACAACCCTTTGCTGCTTGCATTCCTTACTTCCAGAACAACTTCACCATAAGAAGGATTCCGGACAGGGTACCGCTCGGTAAGTTCACGACCTACCATTTTCCGAACCACTTCATCAAAACTTGTCTGTGGAATGGTCTGCGTGTCTACCGTTCTTCCGTCACGCATGATGGTAATCCGGTCACAGATCGTGAATATCTCCTCCATTCGGTGAGAAATATACACGATGGATACACCTTCCTTTTTCAGCGAGCTGATTACACCAAACAGCTTCTGAATCTCGCGTTCCGTAAGTGCTGCTGTTGGCTCGTCCATAATGATGACCTTGGCATCAGTCATTAGTGCTTTGGCAATCTCGATCATCTGTTGCTGCCCGACAGAGCACTCTCCCGCAGGACGTTCCATTGGTATGTCTACAGAAAGTTTAGCGAACTGTTCTTTGGCGAGCGCTTTCATTTGTCTTGTATTAAGCAACCCGATGGATGATGTCAGTTCCTTTCCAATAAAGAGATTATCCAGCACAGTCATTTCAGGCCATACGTTCAGCTCCTGATGTATGAAAGTGATACCCAGTTTCTCGGCTTCCTTTGGACTTGCAAAATAGTTTTCTTCTCCGTCTATGGTGATGGTTCCCTGATCACGCTGATGAAGACCAATCAGAATGTTCATCATTGTGGATTTGCCGGCTCCATTCTCCCCCATTAGGGCATGAACTTCACCATCCTTTAGTTCAAAATCCACTCCGCTCAGCACCTGGTTCGTTCCAAACGCTTTATGAATGTCTTGCATCTGAATGTGCATTACGCAACCTCCTTTTAACCGAAATGGACTCCCGATTGTAAAATGCAATTGGCATAGGGTGTGGCTTCACCTGTGCGGATGACCGCTTTCACCTGCCGGGTTAATGCTTTGAATTGTTCGTGGCTGACGGAAGCATCGATTGCTTCTACTCCGAATTTCTCTGTAATGAATTGCATGGCTACGGGATTGCCTTCCCAAATCTCTTCAGCGACAATGACTTTCTCAATGACCATATCTTCAGCGATCGCTTCCACCACTTCGCGAAAACTTGGTGTTCCCAGTTTGAGGGCCAGATCGATTTTGAGTACCCCGTCCGGTACCGGCAGACCTGCATCCGCAATTGCAATCATGTCCGTATGGCCCAGATCAGACAAAATCTTGGAAATGTGACTATTCAACATGCCATTTCTTTTCATTACAAGTTCTCCTCTACTTCATCACGCGTCGGCATGCCGCCCTGCGCTCCGAACTTGGTGACGGACAACGATGCAGCCCGATTGGCGAAGCGTATACTCTCTTGCAACGCTTTTCCTTCAGCCAAAGCAACTGCAAATGCGGCGTTGAACGTATCCCCTGCCCCCGTAGTATCAACAGCCTCAACTTTATAAGTTGGGACTAGAATTTCGTCAGTGCCATCAAAGTAACGTACACCTTTACTGCCCTCCGTGATGAACAACTTGTTAGGATACTGACGTAATGCCTGTGCCGGACTCATGCCCTGAAACAAAATCTCAGCTTCATGCTCGTTCGGTGTGATATATGCAGCGTTGTCGATCACTTCTTGCGGCAATGTTCTCGCCGGAGCGGGATTAAGCAGCAGCGGTGTTCCGAATTCTGCACACAATGCACTCACATGCACAACCGTTTCCTCCGGGATTTCCTGCTGAATTAATACGATATCTGCATCGCGGATCACTTCAGCTGCTTCATCGACATATGCAGGAGTGACTTCCCGATTCGCCGCTTCAACCACTACGATACTATTATCACCTTCTGCCAGAATGATATGAGCCGTTCCACTTTCTAAATGTGTAACCGGTTTCACATTTTGCGTATTTACAGCATTTGCTCTAAAGTTCTCTACAATATCTTTGCCAAAAACATCGTCGCCTACCCGGCCGATCATCGCAACCTCGGCACCCAATCGTGCAGCAGCAACAGCCTGATTGGCTCCCTTACCGCCAGGAACCGTTTTGAAGCTATCGCCAAGAACGGTTTCACCCGCCCCCGGCCGTCTTGACGAAGTAACAACCAGATCCATCGAACTGCTTCCAATTACACATATTTTAGCCATCTGATCTCACCTTTCTCGTAGTGCCCCGTTCGATGAAACTCACGGGCAACTGTATGTTTTTATTCTCTATTGCAGCTTGTTCGACAAGCTGGATAAGTAATCCCGCTGCTTCTCTTCCCATCTCGTATGCTGGCTGATGGATGGTGGACAATGCCGGCGATAACAGGCTGCTCATCGGAATATCATCGAAACCAATCACTTGTACGTCATCAGGAACCTTTCTTCCGATTCGTGATGCCTCATGCAGTACTGCCATGGCTGCGATGTCATTGCTGGCAATGACCCCATCTGTGTCCGCATATTTACTGAATAATTCTTCAGCCCATACACTTGCCTCATTAATTGAAAATGAGGTCGTCTGGATTACCCGGTAGTCTAACCCAGCATCACGGATGACTTCAATCGCTCCTTCAAAACGGTCTTGAGCGGGTCTGATCTGTGACGGTCCCTGCATAACTGTGATCCGGCGACTGCCGCGTTTGATGATCTCCCTTGCAGCTAGTCTTCCACCTTCCCTGCCATCCGCATACACGGATGGTCGATCCAGTGAAGTTCTATCCAGAAACACAACGGGAATCTTCAGTTTTTCATATATTGAAGAATGAGGATAGTTCGTTGAAGAAATCACACCGACCACGTTGTTCTGGATAAACGTCTGGATGTAATCCTGCTCCTTCCGTTCATCCTCATCACTATTTCCGAATATCAGTCTGTAATCCTGTTCCTGCATCCGGTCCTCTACCCCGCGGGCCAACTGCGGGAAGTAAGGGTTGGCAATATCCGGCAACAACAGGCCAATCAGTTTGGACTTGCGCTTATATAATGAGCGGGCCACTTCATTCGGCGAAAAGTTAAGCGCCTTCACAGCATCTTCTACTTTCTTGCGTGTGTCCGCATGAACATAACCTCTATCGTTAATGACCCTGGATACGGTGGCAACAGATACGCCAGCCAGTTGAGCTACGTCTTTAATTGTTGTCATAAGTTGCTCTCCTCTATGTGTAACCGGTTACAGACATTAAATTATCATATTATTTTCAATTTGACAAGCGTTTTCAATCTGGAAATTTTTCCAAGTGTACATGAATGTGCACTGGAATCCATCTATATCATGGTTTCTTCCTGGCCTGGAGAGCGGTTTATTAATTATCATTACAAAGATTAGCGATATGTGATATGGTCAGGGAGGATATTAATAGATTCATACATACATATGTGCATGAAATGTGAGGAGAAGATCGAAAGTGATAGAGAGAAATACCCTTGAGAAACAGAGTAAATTTAGTGATCCCATTTTTGTTATGCTCGTGGCAAGCCTGTGTTGCTTGTTATGGGGAAGCGCGTACCCATCCATCAAACTTGGATATATCGCATTTAACATTCTGCCGGAAGATATTGCTTCCAAGTATGTATTTGCAGGATATCGATTTACACTGGCGGGCTTGCTGCTCTTGCTCCTGTCTCGTATCGTTAGAAAACAGAAGCTCCAATTAACCAGGCCTCAGTGGACAGGCCTTATCATGTTAGGTATATTGCAAACCGGTTTGCAATATATGTTTTTCTACGTTGGCGTAGCCAATACGACGGGTGTCAAAGGCTCCATTATGAACGCAACGACGACCTTTTTCAGTGTTGTTCTGGCCCATTTCATCTATAAAAACGACAAATTAAGCAAAAACAAAATCGTTGGCTGCTTGCTCGGATTTGTTGGCGTAATCATCGTAAACTTCCATACGGATCTGCTAGCTTTTTCCTTTTCATTCACAGGTGAAGGGTTCGTGATTATAGCAGCACTTGTTTTTTCCGTTACAGCCCTCTATGCAAAACGTCTCACCGCTACGATCGATGTTCTGATCATAACAGGTGTCAGCCTGTTCGTTGGGGGACTGGTACTTACACTTTTAGGTCTATCACTCGGCGGTCGGGTTACTCATTTCACCTTGGAATCCACCAGTAACTTGATCTACCTGGCCTTACTGTCATCCGTCGCATTTTGTCTATGGAATATGCTTCTCAAGTACAACAAGGTCGGAAGAGTGTCTGTTTATAACTTTCTAATCCCTGTGTTTGGAGCTTTATTATCAGCATTATTCCTGGGGGAAACGATTCTGGAACTGAAAAATCTGGCTGCATTGTTGTTTGTATCGGTCGGCATTTATTTAGTCAATCGTGTACGTTCTGTGCAAAGCTCTAATAACACTCCAATAAAATAGACTACCCGTCCACTTCCATGGATAACAAAAAAAGCCGCTAATTAGCGGCTTTTCGTGTAAGTCCGTATACGATATCATTTACAGACAGGAGTAAACCACATTACGTAAGCGTCGTTGAACGTATGGTTCCTGACTATTCAGCAGGTGCTGTGCATACATGACCGTAAGTTCTGAATCCGGATCAATAATAGCCATACAACCAGCAGCGCCGCTCCATCCAAATTCGCCAATTGGACTCAGTGAGCCGCTTCCTGCTTTGGAGATATGTGTGCGAACACCCAGTCCATAGCCGTATCCATACATATGATCCCAGGAATAATCAGCACGAGTCATCTCGTTCAGGTGGTCCGTTCGCATCAGTTCTACTGAAGCTTGTGACAGAATGCGCACACCTTCGGGACTCGTACCATGCCCAGTAAGCGCGTTCAGAAAACGTGCATAATCGCTAACGGTTGATAACAACCCTGCACCGCCGCTTTCCAGCTCCGTACCCACACGGAATCCATTGCCGTCCAAACGTACAGCCTTTTCAAGCTCATCATTGTAAGCATACTGTGGAATCAGGCGCTTCTGCTGCTCATCGTTCAGATTGAATGCTGTGTCGTTCATGCCAAGTGGTCCGGTGATTTCGTCCCGTAGATACGTACCAAAGCGTTTGCCACTTACCACTTCCACCAAGGCTCCCAGCACATCATGACACATGCTGTAATTCCAGTGTGTCCCTGGTTCAAACAGCAACGATTCTTTGGCAAGCGCTCTCGCGAAATCACGTGTTGGCAATGTTCCATCGGTGCTTTTTACAGCTTCTTGAATGCTTGGACAACCAACGTCATACGAGAACCCGGCAGTCATGGTGAACAAATCACGTACTGTAATGGCTCTTGTCGCCTTTTCCAGTCGGATCTCCCCGTTCGGCATCGTTTTCTTTACCGTCATCTCAGCGTACTCTGGCAGATAATCAGACAAGGGATCACTTAACAGCATTGCCCCTTTCTCCACCAGTTGCAGCCCTGCCACGCAGGTCATAATTTTGGTCATGGAATATAGATTGAAGATCGCTCCATCACCGATAGGTGTTTTCTCTTCCAGATTGGCGTATCCATTACGATAATGGAAAACGGTATCATTTCGATGCATCACCAGCACCTCTGCCCACGGTATACGCCAGGATGTAATGCGGTCAATAAATAAAGAAAGTGGTTTAAAATCCATTTTTCCCCGTCCTTCTATGTAAGATCGTTTATCATTTTGCGATGTGGTCCATATTAATTCCACAATCGACATATTATTAATATACGACCTTTTCCAACGATTGACCACCACCTATACAATTACAATACATATTCTTTGTTTATCACACTGCTGCGCACGAATAAGCCGATCCAGGAAAGGATCGGCTTATGTTGTAACGTTTTAGGCTTCGCCGCGTTTGTTCTCAACCGATTTCATACGGTTTTGATCATCTGATACCCGGTCAACACTGAACTCTTGACCAGCTTCAACCTCACCATGACCTGAAATATTCCGCGAAAAATTAGTGAACTGTCTTTTTTGCTCATCCAGCTCGTGTTTTTGCTTCAAAAGCTCTTGCGGGTCTTGTTTTGTCACTATGCTAACCTCCCATACATGAAATCATGCATTGTATTCGCACTATAGAAGTTTTCCATTATAGGGCTGTGCTTATGCATGAAGTACCGATTCCTTTCATAATATGAGTCCATACATTCACCAACATGATATAGAACCTGTGTGACATAAAGGAGAGAACAACAGATGAAGCGGATCCTCTTGTCCTACCCTCTTAGTGTAAATACTCCCGTTTATAAAGATAACCCTCCTGTTGAGATTCAACAGCAGTCCAGCATAGATCAAGGAGATCTGTATAACCAATTTATCATCACATCTCTCAACCATACTGGAACTCATATTGACGGACCTTGGCATTTCAATCCACAAGGTCTAAAAATAAACGAGATTCCAATAGACTACTTTATCTTTACTCATCCAACAATCCTCGATATTCCCAAAGGTGATAATGAACTTATTACAAAAGCTGACCTGGAGCCGTATGAACACCAGATCGCTGGCTCTGATCTACTGATCATACGCACAGGTTTTGGTAAGTTTCGATCATCTGACCCTGTTCGTTATAGTGATCATAACCCAGGGTTTGCAGCAGATGCTGCAAGTTACCTGATGGTTTTTGATTCATTGCGAGCAGTTGGGATGGATATGGTCTCTTCAGGCTCTGTGATTCATGTGGATGAAGCTATCGCTTTTCATCAAATTATGCTCGGGAAAGGTCGGGTTGATGGCAAGTTCATTCTACTTATAGAGGATATGAATTTAAACCATGATTTATCTGGAATTGAAAAGGTCTATGCTGTGCCATTGTATATTGAAGGTGTTGACAGTAGCTTCAGTACAGTTTTTACGGAGGCTTGATTTATTTTATATACACAGGGTATACAAAAACGCGCTGGCAAGAGTATTCCTCCTGTCAGCGCGTTTTTGTATGTTAGTGAATATCTTTCTTTTTGAAATTACCACCTCTGACTTCAGCTACATCATATACAACTACAAAGGCAGTTGGGTCAATTTCGTGAATGATATCTTTAATTTTACTCTCTTCCATCCGGTTAATGACACAAGTGATTTCCTTGAATTGCTCATTAGAGTAGCCACCGTAAGCCTCGGTATACGTTGCTCCACGGCCTAAACGGTCCCGAATGGTTTCAACCATAATCTCAGGTTGATTCGTAATAATTTTAAACGTTTTGGAGCCGCTCAAGCCCTCTTCAACAATATGTATTACTTTAGAAGCAATAAAATACGCAAGTCCTGACAAGATCGCGCCTTGCAGACCAAACACGGTAGAAACGACAATAAATACAAACATGTTGAGGAACAGAATGAGATCACTGGTTCCAAAAGGTACTTTGCGCGAAAGGAGTACAGCCAGCATATCTATGCCATCCAATGCCCCGCCATTACGTAATGCAAGTCCCATACCAAAACCGATGATAATCCCGCCGACAACCGTAACAAGCAAGGTATCACCTTCAATGATGGTTGGTACATGGTGCATCAGACTGGTGCTGATTGCGAGTGAAGCAATACCGATGATCGAATATAACGCAAAGCTTTTTCCGATTTGCTTGTACCCGAGCCACACAAATGGAATGTTAATAATCCCGATGAGCATCCCCAGTGGTAATCCGAACAGCTGTGATCCTACGATACTCAGACCTGTGACACCACCATCTGAGACATTATTTGGGATCAATATGGCTTCCAGGCCATATGCCGTTATAAATCCCCCAATGATAATCAATAATACTTTGGAGAGGATCTTTAACTTGTTTGACTTTTGTTTTCTGTTTTGATGCATTGCATTTCCCCCTTGATGAACAACCGATAAAAAACAGTCTATAATAAAAATCACTGTTTTGGCAATAGAACGTCACGGGTGTGTGTTACATCATTGTCCGATGAACGTTCGATACGAAGAAATTTTATGCTCAAGCATCTCATCGGCTGTGTTAAGTATATGCATCTGTTTTTGGATCGACTTTTTATGCTCCTCCAGCAGCTTCAAACGATCTAACGCTGTATGCTCCCCTTCCTGAAATAAGGATGCATACTTCTTAATGGTAGCAATGGGCATCTGGGTCTCTTTTAGTTTGATCACAAATTGCAGCCACTTCAGGTGTGACTCGTTGTATCGCCTGTCTCCACTGGCATCTCGGAGAGGAGTTACAATCTGTTCCTTCTCATAATAACGCAACGTATGTGCACTAATATGGAGTAATTCTGCCACTTCACCAATGGTATGCATGGTTAACCTCCCCTTCATTTTCCCGCTTGACTTAGAGTAAGCTCTAATCAGTATAATCAACTCGTGGTCACATCACAATAAAAAATGAAATCAGATCCAGGAGGAATTCCCATGAAATACACAGTGATTACCGGTGCCAGTTCGGGCATTGGATATGAAGCGGCATTAGCTTTTGCAGCTCGTGGCAAAAATATGATCCTGGCAGCACGCAGAACCGATGAATTAGACAAATTAAAAGCAAAAGTAGCTGAAATCAATTCTGATCTGGATGTTGTCATTCGTACAGTGGATCTGTCCATTGCCGCTAATGTGCATGAATTCTATGAAGGTCTTCAGGCTTATTCCATTGAGACGTGGATTAACAACGCCGGATTCGGGAATTTTGCTTCCGTGGGCGAACAACACCTGCCCAAGATGGAGCAGATGCTTCATCTAAATATAGAAGCTCTTACGATTCTTTCTTCCCTGTATGTACGTGATTATGCAGATGTCGATGGTACACAGATCATTAATATCTCCTCTGGTGGAGGATATACGATTGTAGCCGATGCTGTAACCTACTGTGCAACCAAGTTCTATGTAAGTGCCTTTACGGAAGGACTTGCGCAGGAGTTGAAAGGTAAGAACGCAGCGATGCAAGCCAAAGTTCTCGCACCGGCTGCAACCGAGACGGAATTTGCGAAACATTCCTTTAATGTAGACGAGTTTGAATATGAAGGCAGAGTTCCCAAATTCCATACGGCGGAACAAATGGCTGGATTTTTGCTGGAGTTGTATGACAGTGAAAGTGTAGTCGGCATTGTGGATGGGTTGACGTATGATTTTGGACTAAGAGAACCGATCTTTCCATATGCTGCGAGAGCAGCCTCAAAACCACAAAATTAATCCGAAACTGAATTCGAAGCTAAGTCGGCTCAATACCAGTAAACATTCATCTAACCTCACTGATAAACATCATTAAATGTAATCGTTAAACATCAGTTAACGTTAAAAAGGGAACCTGTCTCCAGGTTCCCTTCTTTGTATTTATAATCAATGCTTTATATTCAATTCTTAATTGAATGCTTACTATATAATGAAGTAATTATGCCAGCCTCATTTTGAAATCCTGATATCCGAATTCACGGACAACTTCGCAATCGCCGTCTTTTCTTTTGACTGCAATCGCTGGAAGCGGCATGCCGTTGAACGTATTGGTTTTCACCATGGAGTAAATCGCCATGTCCTCGAATACCAGACGATCGCCTTCTTGCAAAGGCTGGTCGAATGAATAATCCCCAATCACGTCACCAGACAGACAGGTTTGTCCACCTAGGCGATACAGATGAGCCTTCTCACCCACTTCTCCCGAACCGATCAGCGGCGGGCGATATGGCATTTCCAGCACATCCGGCATATGGCATGTAGCTGAAGTATCCAGAATGGCAATGTCCATACCGTTCTTATGGAAGTCCAGCACAGAAGTCACCAGATAACCCGCATTCAGCGCAACAGCTTCTCCCGGCTCCAGATATACTTCCAGACCATAGTCGTTCTGCATACGCTTGATACATGCTTCCAGTCTTGGAATATCATAATCTTCACGTGTGATATGGTGCCCACCACCGAAGTTGATCCATTCCATCTGCGGCAACCATTGTCCGAACTTCTCAACAACTGCATTCAGCGTAGTCTCCAGATCGTCGGAGTTTTGCTGACACAGTGTGTGGAAGTGCAGTCCGGAGACACCTTCCAACAGGTCTGCATCGAAATCCTCCAGTTTCGCGCCAAAACGCGAACCCGGAGAACACGGATCGTAGATCTCATGTCCTTCTTGGGTAGAGCATTCAGGGTTGACGCGCAAGCCGACCTTACGGCCAGCTTGAAGCGCCTTATCCTTGAATTTTGCAAGCTGCGAAAATGAATTGAAAATAATGTGGTCGCAGATGGAGAGAATCTCGTCGATCTCTTCTGCGCGGTATGCTGGAGCAAAGACATGATTCTCTTTGCCCATTTCCTCATGGCCCAGACGCGCTTCATACAAACCGCTCGCCGTTGCACCGCTCAGGTATTCTCCAATCAGCGGATACATCGCAGTCATGGAAAATGCTTTTTGAGCGAGCACGATTTTGGCACCTGTACGCTGCATAACACCGTTCAGGATTTTCAGGTTTCTCTCGATAAGCGCCTCGTCAACAACAAAACATGGTGTCGGTAATTGCTCGAACCGCATTTTAACGAACAAGCTCCGATTCTTTAACTTCTTCTGGCAGCTCATCAACGAGTACCGGGTTGAAGTCTTCTACCCATGGGAGACCCCATTTGTTCAACTCTTCCATGAATGGATCTGGGTTGAACTCTTCTACATTATATACGCCTGGTTTGTTCCATTTGCCTGTCATGACCATTGCTGCACCGATCATAGCTGGAACGCCTGTTGTGTACGAGATTGCTTGGGAACCCACTTCTTTGTAGCACTCTTGGTGATCACAGATATTGTATACATAATATGTTTTGTCTTGACCATCTTTTTTGCCTTTGAAAATACAACCGATGTTTGTTTTACCAACAGTACGTGGTCCAAGGGATGCTGGATCAGGCAGTACTGCTTTCAGGAATTGCAGTGGAATAATTTGTTTACCTTCATATTCAATAGGCTCGATTGAAGTCATGCCTACATTTTCAAGAGCTTTCAAGTGAGTCAGGTAGCTTTGACCAAATGTCATGAAGAAACGGATACGTTTCAGACCTGGCATGTTTTTTGCCAAAGATTCCAATTCCTCATGGTACAGCAGGTACATGTCTTTCTCGCCAACTTCTTTGAAGTCGTAGACACGTTTGATTTCCATCGGTTTTGTTTCGATCCATTCACCATTCTCCCAGTACTTTCCGTTCGCAGATACTTCGCGAATGTTGATCTCAGGGTTGAAGTTGGTTGCGAACGGATAGCCATGGTCGCCGCCATTGCAGTCCAGAATGTCGATGTACTCAATTTCGTCAAAGTAGTGCTTCAGGGCATAAGCGGAGAATACGCCAGTCACGCCTGGGTCAAATCCACTACCGAGCAATGCAGTGATGCCTGCTTGTTCAAAACGCTCTTTGTAATCCCATTGCCAGCTGTATTCAAACTTCGCTGTATCATGTGGCTCATAGTTTGCTGTGTCCATGTAATTTGTTTTAGTTGCAAGACAAGCATCCATGATTGTCAGATCTTGATACGGCAAAGCAAGGTTCATAACGATATCCGGTTTAACTTCGTTGATCAGAGCGATCAGTTCGTCAACATTGTCAGCATCAACTTGTGCTGTTGTAATTTTTGTTTTTCCGCCGTCCAGCTTGGCTTTGAGTTCATCACATTTGGATTTTGTACGACTCGCGATACAGATTTCCTCAAAAACTTCGCTGTTTTGAACGCATTTGTGTACTGCCACGGAAGCAACGCCGCCGGCGCCGATGATTAGTGCTTTTCCCATTTTACATTCTCCTATCCCAATATGTATTTTTTTTAATTGGTTTAATACGGTGACAACAACAAGACAACAAAAAAAGCAAGGTGAAAAATGCCCGCAATCGCGCATCATCACACTTGCTTATCGATATACATCATAAAAAAGACGTGAAGTCTCCATGACCAAAAAAGTTCACAAGAACTCCTTTGGGGGAAAGCTCCTTCATGTATATCAATATTGGATCAGAGTCTATATAGCAAATAATTCGCCTTTACCACTCTTATTGACCGTTTCACAAGTTGATGTGCAATTGCACTGGTTGTAAAGTAACCAACTTATAAAATTTGAGCTTTGAACTCAATCAATAAAGCAACGTAAGTTGCCAATCGGCGTTTGACCCGGCTGTCCGTATGGCCTTAACTTCCTGGTGAAGTGGTCAAAATTATCTGCTGGAAAGCTCTAATTCATATTGATAAATCAACTTCCCAAAATCACAGGTCTTACACTATCAGACGTTGAAAAAAAAATCAAGCAATAATTAAAAATTAATTTTTTGTCCGAACAAGGACCAAGAATGAAATGGATATCCTTCGAATACTTTCAAGCCTTCTGCGCCCAGTAATTCCTCCACTATCTCAGGCTTTTGAGGACTTTTCTTAAATACTTCTTCACAGCGATCATAATGTTGTTTCCAGCAATTTCCGCTAATTGATCATGTGCCGCTTATGCATAAAAAATTCATCTTTATTCATAATGTTTACCTCCACAACAAAATTTATGTATTGAATTTTATGTTTTGCATTAGGCATGTTCACTCCATTAAATTGCTTCTTGTGCATACCATTTAATCATCATTATAAATAAAGAGTATGACGACAATTCGTCATACTCCAGTGAGTCACACTAAGTGTATCTATTAAAATTTTACCGGCAATGATGCCAATCCCTCAGATAATAGAGAGTAGTGCCAATGAATCTCTTCGGGAGGAACACTAAGCTGAAGACCAGGAAGTCGACTTAATAGCGTAGTAAATGCTACGTCTCCCTCAACCCGGGCCAGTGGGGCTCCAAGACACATATGGATCCCATGTCCAAAGGCCAGATGTCGTTTTATTTTGCGCTCAAGATCCAGTTCTTCAGGTTGGTCAAACTGTAACTCATCCCGATTGGCTGATTTCAAAAGAGGAATCACAACATCTCCTTTTTGGATCGGTTGACCATCCAGTTCTGTGTCCTGCGTTGCATAACGAGGGCCTGAAGAAGTCGCGGGCCCGTTGAATCGTAGCAACTCCTCAACCGCAGAAGGAACCAGATTCAAATTTTGTTTAAGTTGTTCCAGTTGTTCGGGATGTGTCAGAAGAAGATAAGAGCCGGTTGCAATCAGATTGGAAGTTGTCTCATGTCCAGCAAATATTAATAACGTGATCATGGATATTAATTCATCTTCATTCAATCGATCACCCTCCTCCTCAATCGCAATTAATTGACTGATGAGGTCATCTGAAGGTTCCACTCGTTTGTTCGCCACAAGCTGAGCCGTGTATTCTGCGAATGATCGCAAGTGCTGCTCTACTTCAGGGTCTTGTTTACCGAAACCGAGACCTTTGGCAATGGCTTCAGACCATACATGGATCTGAGGTCGGTCTTCCTGAGGTACTCCGAGCATTTCGGATATGACGTTAATTGGGAAAGGGTAGGCATAGTCTTTTACAAGATCCATCTCTCCCTTCCCTTCAACTTGGTTAATCAATTCATCGGCGATTTCCTGGACGCGTGGACGCATGCTTTCCATATACCTTGGGGTGAACGCTTTGGAAACCAGGCTACGGAGTCTACGATGATCCGGTTCATCAACAAAGAGCATCGACTTTCCGGTAAAAAAGGTCTGGGGTTCCGATGAACCAAGCTCGTCTGAGAGATTCTTTCGAATATCATTGCCACGATCAATAGAGTTCATATCTACCGTAAATCGGGAGTGATCTTTTAACACTTCCATGGCTACATCCATCCGAGTTATAATCCAGGTTTGCTCTGCTCCACCCATTGGATTGGGAACAGGAACAACGGAGCCTCTGGATCGCATCTGTCCAAAGATGGCAAATTGATCTTTAACATTTTCTTCACTAAACAAATTGAACTCTGATTTTTCCGATGTTTGGTTATTATTCATTGAAATCTTCCTTTCGTAGTGAAGTTATTGAAATCTATGGAAATATATGTGCATTTTCATTATATACTAGTCGTATATTTAATTTCAAATCAAAGAGTTAATTGGACAAAAATCACTATCATTACAACTTTTTAAGTATATACGGTTAGTATAATAACAGTCATTTTAAAAATGAAAAAGAGGTCGGCTTTTGGGCCAACCTCCAAATTAATTACGGTGCTTCACAAGTTCCAAATACCACCAACAGAGTTCAGTCAGCCTATTCGCTTCGGAGTGAAAGGCACTGGATTTATACTCTTTATGAAATGCCTGAAGCACGACTTCAATCACAGGAATATTTAAATCCCCTTTATCCTGTAACAACGCCAAAAGTCCCTTGGAAAGTTGCTTTAATGATGCAGATTCCTTGGATTGTTGAACAAGCTTGTTGAACTCATCCAATTCCTCCAACAGCTTGTCGATATCGAGACCATGATCACGGTTACGCTCATCGGCATTCAGAAAATAAAGAGACTGAACGTCAAAAATATGTTCATTTCTTTGGTGCATTGTTCTTAATATCACTTCGATGTACGTTAATACTTTTGGAACAACTTCGCTCCAAACCGGTTTTTTCGTATTTAGACTTCTCGAGGTGTTGGCAATCTGATGCAGTATGCCATAGCACAATATTGCACCTTCGTTGGCATATAAGCTGATGTCTTTTCCGTACACCTGAATCAAGCGTGTAGACAGCCAGTTTAGATGCACTTTAGCCAGTTTCGCTGAGTTGATCTCTCCGGCGTAAAAACCAGTCCAATACAATTCCCACACTCGCTCTTTGTCAGGTCCAGACATGGGAATGGCAATCTGATCAACGAGCAGGTCATAATCCGATGTATAGTGATTTTGTTCAAGCTCTTTACGAATGAAAACATCCTCTTGCATACGCTGATCAATAATCGAATATAAACAGTCTTCTTTGGAACTGAAAAATTTGTAGAATGTGCCTTTGGATACACCTGATTGATCCAGGATCATCTGGATTGTTGTATTTGCATAGCTATGCTCTAAAAATAGTGCAAGTGCTGTTTCCAATAAACTTTGTTTACGACTACTCATGTCTCGTTATCGCCCCAAGTTTTTCTATTGATTTTAACATTCATTCCTCAGGAGTTGAAGTATTGATTCGCACTATAGCCGTCATATAAAATAATTGCACAATGAGTAAATTTGCACAATGGGCAACTTGTTGTTATGATAAACCTCACAAAGTGCATATTCAGTAAGTGTGCTCTTCTTAAAAAGAATTAAACCATAGTCATTGGTGTTGGAGGTGAACGCATAAGCGGAGAATAATGATTAAAAGAAACTTGCGACATTTGAAGAAAGAAGCCACTGAAAAAGCACTTGCTGGTGCTGCATTTGAACTTACCCTTGAACATGGGCTTGATGGCTTTACGGTCGAAGATATCGTGCATCAGGTGGGTTGTTCACGTAGAACATTTGCAAACTACTTCACATGTAAAGAGGAAGCCGTAGCAAGAGGTGCAATATCCGTTCAGAATACAACGGAACTCGAAGAGTTACTTACCGAAATGCCCGACAACGTCTCCTTGCTTGACGTACTGTATAACCTGATCAAGATGCAGCTTACAACAGAACTAATTGGAAGGCTTCATCAGCTGCTCTCACTATCCCAGACTTATCCTGTGCTTGAACCGCATTACCTTGGAGCCATGCACCGGATGCAGACGCAGGCACAAGATACCTTATTAGACTTATCTAACGGGAAATATGACGAGATCTATACTTATCTTCTGATTAACGCACTATATGGATCGATACTGCCATTAATTGATGGAAGACTCAATGTGTTGCTGCCCGGACAAGTCATTACTGAAGATACCAAGCCCGGCGCTTTAACCTTCGATCAATTTTTGGAAACCACGTTTAATCATTTACGGGCAGGATTCGAACATGCCAACCATCCACATTCATCATAGAGGGAGTGTAAATTAGAGAAATGTCTACATTATTATACAGAGTGGGGAAAACCGCTTTTAGCAAACCTGCAACCTTCATCATTGGCTGGGTTTTAATTCTGGGAATTGTCATCTCCATGATCAGCATCAATGGTATTCACATCAGTTCTGAAATGAAGATTGAAGGCAAAGAGTCGCAGAAGGTTTTGGATCAATTGGCAAAAGAACTGCCAGCCGCCTCCGGCGGTCAAGGAAGTGTTGTGTTCAAAGCTCCAGACAACGAGCGTTTGGATACGCCTGAACGTTTGGCGGCCATGATGAAAGGTGTTAATGAAGTTTACGGATTAGACAAAGTCATTAACCCTGCGGACTATGCAGCTGAAGCGGGTAATTCGGGTGCTCAGGCGGAAATGGCTCAGAATGCTCAGGCTACTGATACGGCGCAATCCGCAACAACCACGGCTCCTCCCTATGGACCTTTGATGGTGGATGGTGTTCCTGTACCTGGAATGCTGATCTCTTCGGACGGCAGCATTGCACTGTTCCAGTTCCAATTTACAATTGAGCAGTCTGCCATAACACAGGATGTATTTGATTCCGTTATTCAATCTGTTATGACGGTAGAGCAAGGAACCAATATTAAGGTGCTGCCGGGCGAAACGCTCAAAACGGTATCGATTGGAGTCGGCTCGGCAGAGATTGTCGGACTGGTCATTGCTGTCATTGTATTGCTGATCACCCTTGGCTCCGTTGTTGCAGCAGGTCTACCTCTGATCACTGCACTCCTCGGTGTTGCCATTGGAGTTGGTGGTGCGTTCTCCATCTCCAAATTCATTGAAATGCCTAGTGTCACTTCCGTCCTAGCTCTCATGGTTGGATTGGCTGTCGGAATCGATTACGCTCTCTTCATTGTTAATCGTCAACGTCGAATGATTATTGATCAGGGCTTGAGTGCAAAAGAAGCAACAGCAAGAGCCATTGGCACATCGGGCAGCGCAGTATTTTTTGCCGGATTAACCGTCATTATTGCACTGTGCGGTATGCTTGTCATCGGTCTCACATTCTTGTCTACGATGGCTTTGGTCGCAGCTGCCACCGTACTCATCAACGTATTCGTTGCTTTAACCCTGTTGCCAGCTTTACTCGGATTGGTAGGAGAACGCATCTGTTCCTCCAAAGCTCGTGAGAAAAGCACGAAACATCCTAAATCTACTAGCCGCGGAGTCGCGGACAGATGGGTGAAATTCGTTATCAAAAATCGTTGGGCTACCATTATCGCCATCATCGTCATTCTTGGTTTTGCCGCGACGCCGATTACCAAAATGGAAATGGGTATCCCTGGCGCTTCCTCAGCGAATCTGGATACAACAGCAAGACAAAGCTATGATGCCATCTCCAAAGGCTTCGGAGAAGGATTTAACGGGCCACTTATTCTGGTCGCAGAGCCTAATCAATCATCCGCAAAAGTTACACCGGAACTCTTGGGCGGTCTGGTGATGGAACTCCAAGGACAGAATAACGTTGCACAAGTCACACCGCTTGGTATGACAGAAGATTTAGCTATTTTCAGTCTCATTCCAAAAACGGGTCCTAACGATAATCTCACTAAAACACTGGTCACTGATCTACGCGCGGCTGATTCCAGCATCGCACAGACCTATGATGTGAAACTTGGAGTTACTGGACTTACAGCTGTAAACATCGATATGTCAGCCAAACTGGCGCAGGTGTTCCCTATTTATGTAGGTATCATAATCTTGCTCTCGCTGATCATCCTGTTACTCGTTTTCCGTTCGATCATCGTTCCCATCAAAGCAACGATTGGTTTCCTGCTTAGTATCCTGGCTACATTCGGGATCACAACTGCTGTATTCCAATGGGGCTGGCTGCATTCGCTCTTTGGTTTCGATACAGGCGGCCCGCTGCTGAGCTTTATGCCGATCATCGTGACAGGTATCCTGTATGGCCTGGCGATGGACTATCAAGTCTTCCTTGTTAGCTCCATGCGGGAATCCTATGTGCATGGTCATCGTGGGACCGAATCCGTTGTTCATGGATACAATCAGGTAAGTCGCGTGGTTGTTGCCGCAGCAGTGATTATGGTCTCTGTATTTGCAGGATTTATCTTCACTGATGATGTCATGATCAAGCAGATTGGTTTCACTTTGGCTGTAGGCATTCTGATTGATGCTTTCATCATCCGTATGGGCTTGGTCCCTGCCATCATGGCTATTTTCGGAGACAAAGCTTGGGCACTTCCAAAATGGCTGGATCGCATTCTGCCAAACCTGGATGTTGAAGGCGAGAAGCTGATTGCTTCCCTGAATGCTGAAGAGCATGCCAACACGAAGTCTGGATTAAAATAATCATTCCACTACAATCATAATGGTAATACCACGTTTACTCATCACGACTACATTCACCAATACAAAGACCTCCTCTGTTTTTATAAACAGGAGGTCTTTTTTCTTTTTCACATTTTATGCGGTTATGTCTTCAATATGGATAGTATAGGACGGGGATTTAGAAGCATTAACAAACGCCGCAAATAACTTTTGACTATAGTCATCTACTTTGTAGCTGTACTCTGGATGCCATTGCACTGCCAAAACAAATGAACGGTTTGGCATGACCACGGATTCGATGAGTCCATCTTCAGCGACAGCCACGGCAGTTAACTTATCCGACAACATTTTGATTCCCTGATGGTGATAACTGTTCACTTTTATCGTATCTGTTAGCAAAATATCGTATAGGATATTATTTTTCTCAATATGTACATTATGTACAAGATTCGTATACGGCGGACTTTGCTTGTGATTAACGATCTTGTTCCCATGAAGTTGAAGGCTAGTCGGAATGTCTTGATATAACGTTCCACCCAACATAACGTTAAATAGTTGTAGTCCACGGCATATGCCAAAGGCAGGCTTATTAAGCTCAATTACCTTTTGTAATAATATCGACTCCATCATATCGCGTTCAATACATAACTCTCCACAGGTAACCTCTGCATGCTCATGATACAGCTCAGGATTGAGATCATGTCCCCCGGTGAACAGGAACCCATCGAACTGATTAGCCAGCGTTGCTATGATCTCGGTATCTGTTGTCAAAGGCAGCATAATTGGAATCCCACCTGCTCCTTCTATGGCGTTCATATAATCAGGAAGCATCCAGTAACTTTTTTTGTCTGTATCATACAAAGGCAGAACACCGATCATCGGCTTTTTCATGGGTTCCCCTCCTATCTTTTCATTCATTTTATCAGATCTCTTCATATACAAATTCACTGAATTATTGCATTATCCTACCTCTATCATCTGTGAACCCGTTTCGTCCTGAATGCTGGAAAACTAAAAAGACAAACAGAGCCGCATAACAGCGACTTTGTTTGTAGTTCATATACTATATATACGCATTCATGCGTTTAGTCTAGACAGCATCTCATCTAAGCTGCTTTTACAGTGGTTACTTCGTCTGAATTCACTAGGATGGAACGCTGGCATATCAGGGTAACGACAAAAGCCAGCAAGGCAAGCATTACAGCAACTGGAGGCACCCACTGGAGACCACCCATATTAACGGCAACTCCCCCGACACCAGAGCCTAGCGCTATACCTACATTGGCCGCCACAGGCAGGAGTGTAGATGCAAATGCTTTGGACCCCGGCGCGATCGCTCCTGACACATCAAACAAATATAACTGGGATGCCGCGCTCATGGAGGATGACAGACATCCAATCAGGAACAGAAACGCCAAGCCGAGCCACACATTAGAAACGGTAAAACTCATGCCGAGGAACAGGATGGCTTGGATGACAAAAAGCCGCTTGAGCTTGGGCAGGAAGTCACCCTTGGCTATTTTGGCACCAATCCAGTTACTCAGGATGCTACAGGCTCCATAGATCAGGAGTATGGCACTAATCCATTGTACTGGCACACCCATCGTCTCACTCAGGAGTGGCGTAATGTAAGTAAAAACGACGAAAATACAGCTGTTTCCCAGTACAGGGATCAGACAGGCCAGCAATATCCGTGGTTTTAAAAAGAGAGACATCTGATCACTGAACGAACCTGCAATCGTTGTTGTTTGGCGTGGCAGAATACGGAACATGAACATCAACGGCACAACACCTATGCATGCCGTAACAACAAACGTCATGGACCAGCTCAGATGTTGTCCGATAAATGTACCGAGCGGAACACCTAGCACATTTGCGATTGAAAATCCGCCCAAAATCCAGGCGATAGCTTCCCCTCTTCGCTCCCGGTTCACTGCGTCGCTTACAATCGAGATCGAGAGCGATATCGTAAGTCCACAAGCAACGGCTGACACAATGCGAATGGTCATCAACGAAGAGAACGTTGTTGAGAACACGGTCAATAGATTTAATGCCAACACGATTGCAAATCCAATCAATATGGAACTTCTTCTGGATATTTTGGCTAAGAAAGCCACAGCAAATGGTGTACCCCCTGCGTATGCAATCGCAAAACCGGAGACAAGCATACCCGCGGCAGCAAGTGATACTTTCATGTAACTTTCAATTTCCTTCAACACACCCACGATAACATACTCGGTTGTTCCCAGTACAAAGCTAACAAGCGTAAGCGTTAAAATAAGTAGGTTCTCTCTATTTCTAGTCATAAATCAATACTCACTAATCCTTTCTATTGTTGCAAGCGCTTCAATTCTGTCTACGATCATTAATTCATGTATTTTCTGCTTTCCCATCCCTTCACTTTCGATATATAGTACATTTTGGATAGTGAAATTGTACTGTCAGATATACCATGCCGACAATCAAGGTTGTTGTGGTTTTATTGCAAAACATTATATATGTTGTCATTTCAACACAGACTTTCATTACTGATCCTGAAGGGAAGACATAGATGAATACACACCATGAATCCGGCCAACGGCATCCAAATCGAGATTGCACCATTATTTATGTAGGAAAACTGGCCGATAATCCCCATTGGAGTTTTCCGACGCATAAACATGACGATCTGCATGAGATTATCTACGTAACTGAAGGCAAAGGATTGTTCACCATTGACGGCACCAAACATTGGGCTCAAAAAGGGGACATGCTCATTTATAACAAGGGTACTCTTCACGAGGAGAAGTCCAATCCTGAATTCCCGTTATCCACCTTTTATTGCGGCTTTCGTTTTGCAGAAGGCACCCAAACCCTTGAGGATTGGGTCATTCCTCCCTCTAACATTCCGATCATTCGAGCAAACCGATATTCCGATGAGCTCCATTCGTTAATGCAGACTCTCTTCAATGAATTTTCGATTCGGGAACATGGTTATGAGTCTATCTCTGGGCATGTCCTGAAAGCTATACTTCTGATCATCGATCGGCAGTCCCGTCAACAGCTTCCTAGTGGGGAGATCGTTGAGAGCAATTCCCTTGCTGAGAGCATTAAAGACTATTTGGATACCAACTATCGGCAAAACATTAAACTCAAAGAATTGGCAGATCAATTTCATATCGATTTTTATTACTTAATTCATATGTATAAAAATCACTATGGCACTTCTCCCTATCATTACCTGATTCAACGAAGAATGGGGGAAGCTACCCGATTATTAGTATCAACCAACAAAAAAATATGGGAAATCGCCAAACTGGTCGGTTACGATAACCCCAATTACTTTACGATTTTATTTACCAAAACGGTTGGTGAATCACCACGAAGTTTCCGAAAAAAGAATCAAAAGGATATGTTTGGGGATGAGGCATCACATTCTTACTAATCCCTCCACACGCAAAAAGACGCTCCATTTGGAGAGCGCCTTTTGCTTAACACGTTTCCTTACATTTACTTACTTCTACTCTAGAGCTTAAACCGGCGAACCAACTCTTGCATGTTCTCAGCTGTTTTGGATAGCTGTGCAGAGGATGCCGATATCTCCTCCATTGCCGCCATTTGCTCTTGGGCTGCTGCTGAAGTTGTCTGAGCACTGTCAGCCGATACTTTAGAGATATGACTCATCGCGGCAACTGTAGCCGAAACTTCTTCCGTACTGGCTGACAACTGTTCGGAGACAGCGGAAATATCCTGAATTTGATCCACGATATGCGTTGTATATTGTTCAATGTTCGATATGGTTGCAGAAGCTTCTTGGCTGATCCGCATTCCCTCACCAACTTGATTGCGAACTTTATCATTCATAAGGGACGTGGATTTTGCAATCAGATCAAGCATTTTGCCAATGGTAGCGCCAATGTCATCCGCACTTTGTTTGGATTGCATGGATAACGTACGCACCTCACCAGCAACGACAGCAAAACCTTTACCGTGTTCTCCTGCTCTTGATGCTTCAATAGAGGCATTCAGTGATAGAAGGTTGGTTTGCCGAGAGATATCCGCAATCGCTTCATTCATTCGATTGGCTTCGGCGGACAGACTGGACAGCTCATTAATCAATGCCGAGGTTTCTTCAACAGCTCCCAGAATATGTTCCATTTGTTCTCCGACCTGGTTTATGGTTTTTCCGCCATTAGCAACAGCGCGCTCCGTCTCTTCAGCCGAATCCACAATCGCACTCGCAGATTCTGCAATTGTACTGATGCCTCTCGCCATCTCTTCTACGGCATTTGCGGTTTGTTCCGAATTTTCCGCCCCAACGATAGCTGATTCCGCAGTCTGGTGCATGGTTTCCGCCACATGTTGAACCGATTGGGTGGTTTGTTCTGTACTTTCCTGAATCATTTGGGAAGAGTGGCTTAACAACGATGACGTCTGATGAAGTTCAGCAACCACCGATTGAAGGGAGATGGTCATTTGGTCAAAATCATTTGCCAATATACCAAATTCGTTTTCTGTTTTAAGGTTAACCCGTTCAGACAGATTCCCTTCGCTTACGCTGCGGGTTGCCTTTCTCAGTTTTTGCATAGGTACAATAAAAGATCTCAGAATGAAGAAAATAATTACACCAGCAATCAATACAGATATAGTAATGACCGTTAGACTCGATACCATGATGGGTTTCGCTGCGGCAATAAAGTCTTCATGGCCCATCAAAGCAATGACATTCCACCCCGTCAAAGCATTAACACCGTTATAAACCTCTAGATCATACGCCAAATCTGTTCTGACAAATTGAGAAAATGCCATCGGCTCATCGGAACTTGAAGCCGTATTTGGGTGAACTGGAATTCCCTCGATGAGCGCCCCGCCGAGTTCTCCTCCCCCACCTTTTACAATGGCACCAGACCAAGCTGCGATGGTTCGATTGGAGTCAACTACAATCAGACTTCCATTGCCTCCTACATCAACATATGATAACGCTTTTGCTAATGGCTCCAGATCAAGTTTAATACTTGCTACACCATGTTCATCTGAAAGAGCTTTTGAAATCTCTACATAAATCTTCCCGGATGCCGGATCATTCATAATACTCGAAAAATAGAGTGATCCATTGTTACTTTCACCATTGGTGTACCATTCTGTGCTGCGTGGATCATATGTTGCATCCTCTAATGCTGAAGAAGATATAACACTGCCTTGGTCGCTGCCTACGGTTATGGCAAGAATATCAGGGTATGTATCAGCTAACTGGTCGATTCCTACTTGTATTGCTTCGTTGTTCGCCTGACTGGGAGCGGAGCCATACATACTGTCTATGTAACTCAATAATGCTGCTTTTTCCCCTACCAGATTGTTAATATGCTGTCCGGTCATCGTTAATATGGTATTGATGGGCTCTGTCATTTTTTGTTGCACTTGATCTTTGGCACTATGATACGAGAAATATCCAATAAGTGCAGTGGGGATAATAAGTACCGCAAGGAAAGCTGCAATGAGTCTGGTGCTCATTAATCGTAAACTGGCTCCTCCTTTCTTATAAAATGACCTTTTTTTCTTTTTCTTTTCCAAAGTGAATCTTCCTCTCTTTATCCATTTTTGGTAGAATCAATCGGCCAGTAAACGCAAAAAAACCCATATATATGCACACCCAAAGAAACTTTGAGCATGTATATACATAGGTATTGCCTGAATGAATTCAGTAACAAGCCGTATTTGTTAGTATTATAGCATAAGTAAAAAGGGTTTGTTAACTATGATTGGGTCTTTATACCAGACATCTGTTGTTTATAGTCCGTAGGACTTAGCCCCGTATACTCTTTGAACACCTTCGAGAAATAGTGCTGGTCGCTAAATGACAGTAAATCGGAAACCTCCTTAAACTTCATGTCGGGTTGACTTTCCATCAGTCTGCACGCCTCCTGAATGCGAAGCCGGGTGTAATACTGAACAAACGTAATTTGTGTTGCATTTTTGATTACTCTGCTGACATACGACGGGCTAACGTGAAACTTCATGGCAATGTCGTTGATAGATAATTGAGAGTATTTATTTAGTTTTACGTAATCGTCAATCTGTTCGAACAAGATCGCCTTGCTTTTTCGAACGTGGGATTGCAGCATATCGAAGCACTGTCCCGTCCATTCCGTCAGTTCCCGGCAAAAATCGGCATAGGACTGTGCCTGGGCGAATTGTCTTGACCGAAGCTCCAGACCCAATCTCATGCCCGACCCCTGTTCCTCGTACAGATGAGCAAACGTGTCTACAATCAATCCAATAAACCGATCCACCTCGGTTATATGTACATTTTTCTCCGCCCATCGATTCAGCAATTCGGATAGCTTGAAAGCAAACCGTTCTTTCTGCCGAGCCTGTATCATCTGTACAAAAGCAGATTCCTGCACCGGATCCAGACAGCCTGTCTCAGATCTGGCCATAGACACCGGATTCCCGGTATCCAACACTATTCCTTGTTTCAACCGTTGCTGCTCAGACAAAATGGACGACATGCGGTGATAGAGCTCCGGCAGATTACCAGACTCAGCGAATAGAAGTTGTCCTCCAATGATTGCATCGATGTCATGCGCAACCAAATGCCGTCGCATCGATTCAAGACATTCATGTACGGAAGAGTACACCTCAAGTGCACTCTTGTTGACAAAAGCGATAAATTGATATGAAGTTTGACTGGAGTAAACACGACAAGGATGGAATGCAAAAAAATCCTGAACTAAACCCTCAAGTTCCACCTGCACCCAACGTTCATGCCCTGCGGTAAAAGGCTGTCTGCTCATAATGATCATCATCTGGCTGAATAAAGGCGGAAACTCCTCCCCTTGTTTGGGCGTAGTCTCACACTGGGGATGAATGATTTCCTGCAAATCCAGCAGTTCCTTGGACATCTGTTGATCAAGTTGGTCAATTACCCGACTCATGACTTCTTCAAGCGCCTCTCGCTCGACAGGTTTTAACAAATAGTCAAACACTTGCAGGTTCAATGCTTTTCTTGTGTATTCAAAATCGCTATAACCGCTAATCAAGATGACCTTCAGATCCGGGTTGGCAATTTTGGCTTGCTCAATCAGGGACAGCCCATCCATTTTCGGCATTCGTATATCGGTCAACAGCAGATCAATCGGTTCCTGCTTTAACGCTGCCAAGGCTTCTTCTCCATTCGTTGCCGTAGCCGCTACACGAATCGGGAAGCTCAGCGTCTCCAAGAGCATTTTAATATTACGTAATATCGGTTTGCTATCCTCAACGATCATAACGTTATACATCGCCTATACCTCCTTGCTAGTAAAAATCCTTCGTCAGTGAGCCGATGATTTGAATCGTTGCTCCATGTTGCTCATCCGCATGATTGTTAAATATATTAATAAAGAGCCGGTTGTTATACATTAGTTTGAGTCGATTGACACTATTGATAATCCCCATGTTACCAAGGGCTGTTCCACGATTGGCAGTCTGGTTCATTCCGGAACCCGATGCCTGAATATTGGCTAAAATCTCCTGGATCTTATCCGGTGGAAAGCCCTCTCCGTTATCTTTGATCTCCAAAGCCCATAATCCGTTATATTGCTTCACGGTAATCTGGATACGCCAAGGCGGCGCGGTGTTGGCAAAGGCATGTTCAATGCAGTTTTCCACAAACGGCTGAATGACCAACCGCGGCAACCGGATTTCGTTCGCCAGCTCGTCTGCACGGATGTCCCACTCCAGATCCTCTTCGTACTTTTGTTTTACAAGGGACAGATAATGTCTCGTATGTTGAAGCTCCTCAGCCAAAGTCACATGCGCGTATGGTGAAGAGACAATATAACGTAGACTGTCCGAAAGATGTTTGCACATATCCGATACAACTTTGGTCTTCCCCTCTTGGGCGGCAATACTGATCAGGTATAAGACATTATGAATAAAATGAGGTGCAATCTGGGCTTGCAGCGCAGAATTACGCGCCTTTACTTCTTCATGAAGCGCCGATTTTTCCCGGTCAATGGATTGCTGCAGCCTCTCCATCAGATCCTGAAAGGCTTCATTCAGCAATAAGAGATCGTTATTCTTCGGCGATTCATCCACTTTCAAATTCATATTGCTGTAGTTCATGCGCCAGATCTGACCGCGTAGCTTGCGGATAGGCAACAGCAGATTACGTGTCGACAGGAAGATATACACAAATGAAACCAGCATCAGTGCTGTAATCAGCAGAATGGACATCGTCTGAACCGAATGGATCGAACCTAGAACAGATTTTTTGGGAGTAATGATATACGTGATCCAGCCTGTACTGGGTGAAGTGGAATGCGTGACATAATTGTCGTCTTTGTCCACATCGAGTCCCTCGTCTGCTGCAGGCTTTGTCCAATTGGTAAATGTCACACCCGCTTCCGAACCTGTCATCTGCTCGCCTTGTTCATTCAGAATATAGACATCGCCTGCTGTGATACCTTCCGTAAGGTTCTGTATATATGCCTGTTCCATCTGAATGCTAAGATAACCGTACACCTTGCCGTTCTGATCATTAATCGTGCGCACAAAGGAGATCGTATCGTCTTGGCGCAGCAGAACAAAACCACTTTCCGTCCAATCTCGTCCGATCTGACTACTCTCCATCATGGTGTTCAGGATTGCTGGCGGATTGCCCGAACCCAGATATGACGTCAGGAGAACACCGTGATTGTCATAGATGGACATGTCCTTGATATTCATACTCGGCCCGATGGCCTGAAACATAATATCTTTGATGATCCGAATCTGTTTCAGCCTTTCATAATTACTATGTGCTGAGGAGCTCTTGTCCATGGCTGCAAATATATTTTTGCTGGATAATATTCGCTGCGACATCTGGTTCTGTTGCTCCACGTAGAGATCAACTTGCTCTCTTACCTTCGTAGCTGTCACGAGCGTATCCTGCTCCGTTTTCAGTTTGAGCGGGCGGACAACGATCACATTCACATAAACGATAAAACAGCCCAGCACGAACAAAAGCAGAGCCAGAAACGTCAAAAATACCTTTGTCTGCAAACTGAATTGAGTTGCTTTATGTATGAGCTTTGCCATTCTCAGAGATGCCCTCCTGTTCTGACATGATGTGAAATCCCTTATATTCATGTCTACTCTATCACGGTATTTCATGAAATGATAGCGATTTCAAGTTCAGGATTTTACACATCAACGTTCAAGCACAGACATGTACCGGGGCGAGAAAAGAATCTATAATCGGACTTGTAAACGGATTCACTAAACGTTTTAGAGGGGGATTTGCATTGAAAACAATAAAAAGAAAAAAGGCGATTTCCATTATTCTGGCCAGTTTATTAACGGTCTCGTTAACCGCTTGTGGATCAGGAGGTACGGATTCCGGAACAGCTGCTGGCGGGGACAGCAAGAGTGGCAAAGTCACATTGGAGCTGGCCATCTCTAAAAGTTCTCAGGACTCTGCTTTCATCCAGCAGGACATTCTTGATGCATTCGAAAAACAAACGAACATTCGTGTCAATTTGCAGCTGATTCCAGCGGAACAAACGACAACTGTACTGCAAACCAAACTGGCTGTAGATGAAACGCCTGACATTATTCAGTACAATCTGGCGAGCGCAGTCACAGACCTGAACCTTGAACGTAACTTCGAGATTCTGGATAACGAGCCTTGGGCGAGCAGAATTGTGAACAAAGATGTCCTCTCTTCTGGTGGCCATCTCTACAGCTTCCATGTCAGCCAAGATACAGGGATGCAAGGGGTCGTGTATAACAAACAAATCTTTGAAGAACTCGGGTTGTCGATTCCAACCAACTACGAAGAATTCCTGGCGATCTGTGAAAAAATCAAAGCAAGTGGTATTACGCCTGTATTCATGCCTTACAAAGATGCCTGGGCTGCCAACATCTGGCCTGCTGCAGCTTTTGCCGATTTTGTAGCCAAAAATGAACCGACTTTTTTTGATGAGTTGAACAGCAATAAGAAAAAATGGTCTGATATCCCGGAATTCAAAACATTCCTGGAACAACAATATGAAATTTACACCAAAGGTTACACCAACACGGATGTGCTTAGCGACAGCTATGACATGGCCGTAGGTAAATTCCTGAACAAGGAAGTTGCCATGATGTTTATGGGCGATTGGTTAATCGAAGGCGTGGCCGAGCAAGATCCAAATATGGAACTGGGCGTATTCCCGATTCCATCGTCGGATAATGCGAGTCTGGGTGCAAGTCCATTGGGTGGGCAATTGTTCATTCCGAAGAAATCCAAACATTTGGATGAAGCCAAACAGTTTCTGGACTATATCGCTTCCAAGGATGTCGCACAACAGATCGTCGATTCCAAAGGGTACGTATCTAATTTCAGTGACGTTACTACACCGGAACTGCCAGCCTACAAACAGGATATTGTAGACAACTATATTACGCCGAAGAAAACCGTGCTAACAACGGATGCATACATGCTGGTTGATCGCAGCGAACTGTACCGATTGTTGCAGGATCAATTTGCAGGTGGTTTGTCACCGGAAGAAGTACTGAAATCCTGGGATGAGAAGTTCAGTCAGCTGATGCAGGATAAAGGTGTAGAAGGTTTCTAAAGAGTGAAATACAAGGCAGCATAACAGGATCGACCGTTATGCTGCCTGGCTATAACGGAGTGTGAGACATGAAAAGGACTAAAAATCTGTACTCGTATTACATGATATTTCCCGCACTGATTATCTACTCCATCTTTTTTGTTGTACCTGCTCTCGCCGCTTTCTATTATTCATTCACAGATTGGCGGCTGGATCGGCTGGAGCTGAAGTTCATCGGGTGGGAGAACTTCCAGAAAATTTTCTCGGACAAAACGCTTATTCTGGCGCTGAAAAACACGGCGATATTTGCAATCGTCACCGTCGTTGGCAAAAATGTCATCGGCCTATTGCTGGCTGTAGGGCTTAACATGCGATTAAGAACAAAGAACCTGCTGCGCGCGATCTTCTACTCCCCTTCCATTCTCAGCATCCTTGTGATCAGCATTCTGTTCACTCCCATGTTGCGTACCGAAGGTACAATCAACAATTTGTTGGAATCTGTAGGATTACATTCGTTAAGCCAAGCTTGGCTGACCAACCCATCCATTGTGATCTGGACGATTGCCATCGTCTCGATCTGGCAGAGTGCCGGGTTCCAGATGGCCATCTATCTGGCGGGCCTGCAGTCCATTTCTCAAGAGTATTACGAGGCAGCCAAGATTGATGGCGCAAGCTCGTGGAGAAGTTTTTTCAAAATCACACTGCCGCTCTTGCTGCCAGCCATTAACATTAACCTGATGCTGACATTAATCGGTGGACTCAAAGTATTCTCCGAAGTATATGTCATGACAGGTGGTGGCCCGGGTAACGCTTCACAGGTCGTGGGTACGATCATTCTCCGATCTTTCGGTGAAGGCAACTGGGGACTTGGAACCGCGGTCAACACCCTTCTGTTCGTCGTCGTTACCATTATCGCTATACCGCTATTGATCTTCATGCGGCGTAAGGAGGTTACGGAATAACATGGGCTATACACGCAAACTCGCCATCCGCAACTATATCGTGGAAGGTTTCCTGATCCTGGCCTCACTTATCGTTCTGTTGCCGCTTGTAATTCTGATCTTTGGTTCATTCAAAACCAGCGCCGAAGTGCTTAGCTTCTCCCTGAGTTTTCCGGAAACATGGCAGTTCTCGAACTATGTTCGTGTCTTCCAGGAAGGCGGTCTGTCGCGAGCGTTCTTCAACAGCATTTTGATTACTGGTGTATCTTCCATTATTAATATCGTTGCCTCTTCGGCAGCGGCATTCATTCTGGCACGTCGGGAAACCAAACTATCCGGCACGATCTACATGTATTTCTTCATGGGACTGATTGCGCCAATGTCGATTATTACGACCATACGGGTTGTACAGGGATTGGGATTCTACGGCAGCATCACAAGTGTTATCCTGATCTACGCCGCGTTAAATACAGCCTTCAGTGTATTCTTGTATAGTGGATTCATCAAAACCATTCCACGAGCGCTGGACGAAGTGGCATTTCTGGAAGGAGCAAGTGTGTTCGGGGTGTTCTTCCGCATCGTCACACCGCTCATCCTGCCCGTTAACGCAACGGTAGCGATCATGGTGTTCATGTCCGTTTGGAATGACATCACAATTCCGGTATATTTCCTGACAGACAGTTCCACATGGACGATGCCACTGTCGATCTACAATTTCTACGGCAAATATAGCCGGGACTGGAACCTGATCTTCGCCAATCTCGTGCTTACTTCACTGCCTGTATTCATCCTGTATCTATTCGGGCAAAAATATATTGTCAGCGGCCTTACTGCCGGTGCAGTTAAAGGTTAAACCTTATATCCTCACCGTTCTTGAGGGAATGAAATTGGAGGATTCATGACGTACTTAACCCCCGCCAGATCTGGTGGGGGTTG
>NZ_JCAXEL010000021.1:0-120764 GCF_059759055.1 Paenibacillus sp. GQ49 | reverse complement strand
CTTAATAAGGAGCTCATCATCCTAATATAATTTTTCGAGTTCGTTAGCATTTTTGCAACGATCCCTATTGTCAGTCCGCTAGTTGAAATAAGTAACTGATCACTCTGATACCCTGCCGACTTTAGGTCCTAGGAATATTAAGATTGCATCTATTTACAAACTCATAGAAAGGAGACCTGAGATAATTCGCCTATTAGCCATGATTTTATACATCAAAAGGAATTACTTATGTAAGGTCACAACCACTCACCCTAATTAGAGCGTCTCAACCAACTTCTGAATCTTTGAGTGGGAAATTAAATATACAGGGCCCATTGTTTCTATGTTGCCGTCCTTTACACGTATAGCGCTCTCCTGTTCTGCCGCATAAACATCAATCTCTTCAGACAAGGGGGACAGGTAACCTTGAACAAACGTGGCGTAGTCGCGTTGAGAATGAGATTCGTAGGCAAAATGATCAAAACCAATACCATTATAAATAGTACTTGTTTCAACTTCATCAGTGTTATTCAAGCTTAACCATTTTGCAGCCATGTTTAACGCACCGGCGCTGGCACCCATTATAATGGCATTGCTATTCTTAATCGCATTCGATAATTCATAATCCGCCAAAAAATCGTTCTGCAGAACAGGATATCCGCCACATAAAAAAATGACAGAAGCGTTCCGAATGAATCGCTGAGCATCTTCTTTCTGCATACGGTAATCAATGAAATGATATTCATCAAAAATAATGTTAGCCTGATTCAACCAGGTCCATTCAGAAATATCATCCATGTTAATTTGCTCATCTGTATAACCAGACGGGTCAGCACTAATCATAACAAGCGATTTTCTGTCTTGTATATCCTCCTGCAAACAATGGACCAGCTTCTCAGGAAAAAAATGATTAAACCAACTGAAATAGTAGTGAGTTTTCAAACTTAATTACCTCCATATGTATTATTTACATTCATCCATAGATCATAGGATTCATAGACAACCTCTTTTTATATGCATTATACAAAATAATCCAATTAATTGATAGTACATTTAACATAACTATAACCACGTTAAAAAAAGCCCGGTTCTTCCCCCGGGCAACATACATTTTTGTATGGGTTACTTACTTATAAACTCTACCATCTTCTGATGCAATTCCTTCTCGGAACATTGAAAGATACCATTAAAATCCTGAGGGTCACGGATCAATTTGTTTAAATGGTCTATTCCATATTGTTGAACAACAAACTCCACAAATAGGAACGAAAACTGAAAACCCTTCATCGTTTCGAAATCCCAGGTATCATTATCTAATTGTTCGAACGTTGGGATCTCTAAATTGTGAATAGCCTCTTCTGTTGTACCTTCAATAAAGTCGTCCTGAGGATATACTTCAATCGTTACTTTTCGCGCTGTATGATAATTCTCTACGATTTCATATCTTTACAAATGAGTAATGATAAGCAAAGATTGGAGTAGTTTCTGGAGGGAATCACCTCATGTAACCGACTTCCCAAAATGAAGGAGAGATAATAATGAAATACACCAATGTTTTATTATCAAGCCTCATTGTTTTAGGTAGCTTAAGCACGTTATCAACTGCATCATCTTCGTTTCATACTTCTGATAAAATAGCACACATTGCTGCTAAATCAACTTCTGTGAACTCTTCGACATACCAGAGTATACCTAAGTTTGAAAAAACAATAGGCTCAAACAAAATTATCTGGAAAGGTGACGACATCACGATAACCGCGAACACCTTAAAGCAAGATGCTGCTGCTGATTTTGAGCAAAACATCATTGACACCATTGTAGTTACTCATGGTAAAGAAAAGCACATCCTACAAACGGGAGGTTTTGAAGTTAAATTATTGGATATAACTAGTGTTGCTGAATCTCCATCGAATGAATGGATTGCTATCCAAGTAGAAAAAAGTGCCGGCAGCAACCTCATTCTCGTGAACCTTAAAACAGGAAAATACACAATTTTAAACGAACGTCTTGAAAAAGCAGGTAAACAAAATGCAGAAACCATTTCATCATATAATTGGTCACCAAAAGAAGACATCATTGCATTTTCTTATGGAAATACGGAGAAAAGCACGTTAGCAATATACGACACTAAGAAAGACAGTGTTGTTTATCTTCCTCGGGCAACCAACTATATTAGCACAGGTCTAATATTATGGCATAAGAACGGAAAAAGTATTGATTATATTAGTGAGTATCCTTCAGATCAATGGATTCTTTTCAGATACAATACAGGAAGCAAAAAAGTTAAGCCTGTAAAAAAAATGACACAAAAAGAATTTCAGCAGTGGTTTAAATTAGGTAAATATCCTGCAAAATAATAAAAAAAATGATTGGACGGAAAATACGTTTCTTTCGTTCAACTTATATAGCAAAAAGGCGAGTCTCCATTAATCGGGGGACTCGCCTTTTTGCTATATAATAAATATTTAAGAAGTTCCTTTTTGCTTACTCGCCTGCATCTGCTGTGCAAACCGCATCATCTCTTCGAACTCTTCCTCGGATACGGCGTCTCCATCGGTGCTTATGTCTTGTACAATCGGAATTTCGGGCTTGGCTTTGGTTCCTTTGCCGTATGTACGGGTACGGGTTCCAGCTGCACCAGCAGCCTGTTTGCCTTTGACCTTGGCCTGATCACGAATATATTGAACAGCTTTCTCATATGAGTTCACCTGCTTGAGCAGCATGTTGGAGGCGATCGCCTCAACGAAGTTACGATTAATTCGCTGCTCTCCGCCGGATACAAGCAATGCCATCAAATAATGAATCAATACATTGATGACTTCACCAGGCAACTTGTAACTCAGATCAATTTTCTCAAATATATCGATGAGATTGTCCGGTACTGCGCCCGGGAAAAATGTCTGCAACAGACGCGTATACGGCTCATTACGCAACATCATATTATATTGATGAATATCACACTTGGTCATAAATTGCGGAGGCACTTCGACGTAGTATTCCATCTGTACCCCATGCTCCACAGGTGGTTCACCAGAGTCCTCTTTCCGTTCAGGCTCCTCCATATGCTGTCTCAGTGCCACGACCTTGGCTGCCTGTACAGTCTGTTGTTCATGACGCTTCTTCGTCTGTCTGAACTGCATGCTCGCCTTATGCTGGAGATCATCCAGAATCAGCTGGCCCTGCGGACTGAAGATATCATCTTCGTCCAGCAGACGGCATACATCCTGCACACTGAGGTTAAACTTGTTCACTACATAATTTACAATGCCCAGTTGTTCATGATCGAACCGCAATTGTTCTACATGACGACGATTGACCGACTCCCGCGGGAAACGCAAAATAATGTCGGCATAGTTCAAACTGTTTTCTTCCGCTGCATCGTTCGTGCCTGTCCGCTGGGCCGTAGTTGATACTTCCGACAAAGCCTGCTCCAACTCGTAATCAATCACATGGGTATTCAATTCAAATATATCGTAAAAGGGTACGGAAATATTCTCTTTATTGGCTGCCGGATAAGGTGCGTCCCCATTTTCCACTGCCGAGAAACCGGAACGCAGGGAAAGGACTGCGAATTTACCAATCTTGTCACGAAGCAGCAGTGTCAAATGCTGTGTCCGGAAAAACTCTGCCGGAGAGAGCGGCGGTTGCAGCTCATATTCGTAGATGTAATCATCATTTTCCGGTATATATAACCGTGAAGTCTGAAGTAGCCCCACTGCCTCAAGCTTGGATGTCTGCTCTAACATATATTTGCGCCCCTTCTCACTTGGCTCCAAGCCAAGCGTCATGAACAGCCTCCGTTGCTGTTCAAGCGGCGAATAACCGACCTGTTCACCGGGAAGATGCTGAAACAACAGCCGATACAAGCCAACCGCAAAAGCACCTACCATGGGCTGATATGCTCCTGTAAGCATACGGTCATCCAGGGCGCTAAGTCCAAACTCCCTGTATACGCAGTAGCGATGATGTTCAGTATAATGGTGCAGATTCTTCATGCGCATAGCCTGATCTCCTTCTCCCCAAAAGTATGTTTATCTATTCTATCATAAATGTCTGATCCTCAAATGCTCAAAAACAGGTAAAAAGATGGCCTGTTCTCGCTCCGTTTCGTCCTAGGTCGACATCATTCACGTTTTCGCCGAATTCAGTAAATTTCTAAAATAAAAATGTCGAGAGCCGCTAGAATACTATAAAAGCTGTAGCTGCAGAATACAAGGGAATATCTAAAGAGAATGTTCTCCAGATGTATATGAAGTACAAGTGTACAATAATCCTTCTAATATAAATGAATAGCAAAAAAGCCTTCCCTTTGTACTCGTAAGCGTTTACGACAAAGACAAGACTTTCACGCGATTACAGTGGCATGTGTTACCTCTTTCCAACAATCTAAAACATTCTGTACCCACCCAAACGCAACTTCTGGATCGTCCAGCCACTGATTATCGCACCAGCCAGTCCAGCGATGCCCGTCATATAGTCTACAAGCTGGAAAGAACCCAGATGTGACATCAGAGACGACGACTGATCCCATAGAGAGTACACAACAATAGGCAGAATTACAATAATGAACAGATAGGAAGGAAACCAGGTTGTCTTCATCAGCATGTTCAGAATGAAACCGATACCAAACATCATAACGAAAAATAATACCATCAATACCAACACAGGTATAAATTGCATCGGGCGACATTCACCTCTTCTTTCACACATTCAGGTTTCACTTCTGGATAGTAGTTAGTGTACCGCAAAAAATGTGGCGAAGCAACGAACTTTCTGGACAAATTTCCCTATATTTATACTCTGTTCATTTGCCCTTCTGCTTCATGTTGGGATACAATGTAAACGATAAAGCAATCACCCGTCCCTTATAGTGCGTGTTCAAAATCAAAAGCGGACTTTTTGAACAACCCCTTATAGGGATTTGGAAATATACCTTGCAGGAGGAACACAACCAATGAACGAAGCCGCATCAACACTGGAGGGCTGGTATGCCCTGCATGATTTTCGCTCGATTAACTGGGCCGCCTGGAAAGCAGCAGATGATGAAGAACGCGCTGTAGCACTGGACGAGCTTCAGGAATTCTGGAAAGAATGGAAAGAAGTCGAGGATTCATCCAAAGGAAGTACAGTTGTGTATACGGTTGTAGGTCAAAAAGCAGACCTCGTCATGATGCACCTGCGTGAAACGCTGGAAGATCTGAAGGCTGTTGAGAACGCGTTTAACAAAACGATGTTTGCCCAATACACAACGAAGTCGTATTCCTACGTCAGTGTAGTGGAACTGAGCAACTACCTTGGCAAAGAAGGCGAAGACCCGATGCAGAATCCGGATATTATCGCCCGTCTGAAACCTGTTCTGCCACAACGGCAATACATCTGCTTCTATCCGATGAACAAAAAACGTGAGCTGAATGACAACTGGTACATGCTGTCCATGGACGAGCGCCGCACCATGATGCGTAGTCACGGCATGATTGGCCGCAGCTATGCGGGTAAAGTAAAACAGATCATTACCGGCTCTGTCGGTTTCGACGATTGGGAATGGGGCGTAACGCTGTTTGCGGATGATGCACTTCAGTTCAAGAAACTCGTCTATGAGATGCGTTTCGATGAAGTTAGCGCCCGTTATGGCGAATTCGGTTCGTTCTATGTGGGAAGTCTGTTGAACGAAGGAACACTGGAAGACATGCTTAAGCTGTAAACATAATGCAAAGCACAATAAAGCACCGCGACATCTCCTGTAAAGGATTTTGTCTGCGGTGCTTTTTCTCATTCATGTACGTGTGGATAACCAAGTCGGATGATGATCCATTTTGCAGTTGTTCACTCTATTTTATAAGCCTCTGTTAATTCTTAATCCTCGTCCTCTTCATCTACCACTTTCAGCGATTCGAGGAACTCGGCTGTGGCCCGGTCACGGTCACGACCCTTCTCTTTAAGCCGCTCAATCGCGGGCAAAATGAGAATATCCACTTCTTTCTGCACGATATAGGCCAGATCATATTGATCCTGTTCCTCGAGATAACCACCGACCTGCATCAGGGCGTTGTATCGATCCAGTTCCTCACGCGTTAATAGTCCCCTGACCTGAACACTGCAATGTCTCATCCAAAAAACCGCCCTTTCTTCAGGACTAGCGGAATACCACCAATGATGAACAGATAACGCAGATCAACCAGCTTCTTCAACTGAGCCGCTTTCCAGCCCTTGTATTTCTTGCCGCCTACAACGGCAATGGCTTCACCTTTACCCAATGATGCAACCGTGCCTTTGCTCGTAAATACAAAAGGTTGTGGCTGTTTCTTGCGAATGGATGCCACGACGTTCTTGGCGCAGTTCACACCCTGCTGCATCGCAATCTGGGCTGTTGGCGGATAAGGCCGTCCTTCCGCGTTGAAGACAAGTGAATTATCACCAATGACATAGACATGCTCATGCCCCGGAGCACGCAAGTAGTCATCTACTTTCACACGTCCTCGCATCACTTCAAGACCTGCCTGTTCAAGCAGTGAGTTACCGCGAATACCGCCGGTCCATACGACTGTAGCCGCATCGAGCTTTTCACCTTCACCCACAATAACCCCGTCCGGGAGACATTGCTTGATTGGAACACCAATTTTGAAAGTAACGCCCTTCTTCTTGAGCACATTCATCGCATGTTCTACCAATTCCGGGTCAAATCCAGGCAAGGCCGAAGGCGCTGCCTCTACATTATAGATGTGCACATGTTTTGGGTTCACGTCGAACTCCTTGCACAGCTGTGGAATACGATCTGCGAGTTCAGCTACGAATTCAACACCACTGAAACCCGCTCCACCTACGACAAACCGAATACGATTTCGTTTGTTATCGTTTTTGTACATCGCAAATTGATATTCGATGTGTTCTCGAATCAGTCTGACCGAGTTAATACTGCGGATTGTCATCGCGTGATCGAGCATCCCCGGAATACCGAAGGTCTCAGGCTCACCGCCTAGTCCAATAATCAGATAATCATAGGATAACGTACCGTCCTCCAGAATAATCTTCCGATCCTGCAGACGAATCTCCTTCACGGAAGACTTGACCAAATCAATCTTGAACTCATCAATCAGCTTCGAAATAGGCACTCTTGCATGCTCAATGGTATCCGTGCCGGCTGCCGGCATATGTAGATGTGTAGTAATATAATGATAATCATGCCGATTCACCAGTGTGACGTCGGCCTCGTTATAGTTCAATTCCTTCTGCAGCCGCTGGGCTGTCAGAATCCCGCCATAGCCCGCGCCGAGGATGACGATTTTGGGAATACTGCTCATGTCTATACCCCTTCCGGTTTCACTTGCATCAGCCCGATCTTGGGTGAGATGCAAAATGCACATACTTACAAATATTGATGAGGTCTTGCCCATTATGACGACAAATGTTAACTTCGCGAATTTATTTAAACGTTTGCATCAATTTCATAACTCACTAAAAATGGATTTTATGAAACTAGATATCGACGTATCGAACCGTTTTGATCTATATCTAGACTTGATTGAAGCAACTAAAGGGTTTATGAAATTGATACGTTTGCACGCAAGTTATCGTTTCAAGTTGTGAAATTAACCACAAGATTCTACAAAACACGGAATCTGTCTTCATATTACATATTGACTCTAAATTAGACAAAAAAACACATAGTACAGGTCAAGGATATCTGTATTTCTAGTAAAGATCAAGGTTTTTTTTGTTATTTTTCATAACCTTTCATTTCCAATTTCATCCTATTCTCATCTGATCTTCATCAATTGTTCCCAGTTTCGTGACGCCGCTAACTTTGCAACCCTGAATACACCGTTTATAATAGGAAAGACAGTTCAGCACCCATGCCGGTTACGATACGTAGCCTGCACATTCTTTCTGTTAACTACCTATTAAAATATGAAAGGTGTTGTTGATTCTTGACTGCACAAAATTCCAGTCATGATATGACTGATTTACTTATTATCGGTGGAGGCCCTGCGGGTCTGTTCGCCGCGTTTTATGGTGGGATGCGTCAGGCATCCGTTACACTGGTTGAAAGTATGCCACAGCTTGGCGGACAACTTGCCGCTCTTTACCCGGAGAAATACATCTATGATGTAGCCGGATTCCCGAAAGTAACGGCTCAGGAACTGGTGAATAACCTGGTTGAGCAAATGAATCATTTTAACCCGAACATTCGCCTTGAAGAAAAGGTTGTATCGGTGGAGAAAAAGGATGAGCAACATTTCGTCGTGAAGACGGATGAGAATGAATATCATGCCAAAGCCGTCATTATTACAGCTGGTGTAGGTGCATTCGAACCACGTCGCCTGGAGCTTGAAGGTGCTGCCAAGTTCGAGAAGAGCAACCTGCACTACTTCATCAGTGATCTGAATGCCTTCGCTGGCAAAAAGGTACTGATCAGTGGTGGCGGTGATTCCGCGGTAGACTGGGCACTCATGCTGGAGCCTATCGCTGAGCAAGTGACGCTGATCCATCGCCGGGACAAGTTCCGTGCACATGAGCACAGTGTCGAAAACCTGATGAATTCCAAGGTGAATGTTGTTACACCGACCGAAATCACGGAACTTCATGGAGATGACACCATTACCAAGGTAACCCTTTCCCATGTGAAAACCAAAGAAACTCAAGAAATCGAAGTAGATGACGTGATCGTTAACTTCGGATTTGTCTCTTCTCTCGGACCGATTGCCGAGTGGGGTATCGAAATTGACAGCAACTCCATCGTCGTTGATTCCCGCATGGAAACATCTATTCCAGGAATCTTCGCTGCCGGAGATATCACAACATATCCGGGTAAACTGAAGCTGATCGCTGTCGGATTCGGCGAAGCTCCAACAGCCGTCAACAATGCGAAGGTATACTTCGATCCGGATGCCAAATTGTCCCCAGGACACAGCAGTAACATGAAACGCTAGTTTTGCTGAAATAACATATATTGATACAAAAAAGGGTATCTTACTCCTGAATGAATTCATATCAGGAGGGATACCCTTGTCTTATATATGCCCGCTGTGTAACGGTCTGGTTGTACCGGAGCAGGCTTGCCCCCACTGCCTTCAGGGACTGTTAGAATGCGGCAAATTGGATGATTACACCGGACCATACAGCCCCTACGTATTCCAACCTTCCTCTGACATGGCAGACGAAGTCGAAAACGTTTGCAATCATGTGATGTACTGTCACCATTGTCAGACGAGCACGCCATGGCCTGTCTCACTATGGGACTTGTCCGGAAACCTGTAACATTGCCTGCAATGAGGATCTCTAGTGAAGAATGGCAGATACGTCGGTACCCAGTTTGCGCTTATGGATTTCTGCCAACAGCAGTGCGATGAAATCTCGTTCGAGATTCAACTCAATCGCTTTATGGTAGGAATCCAACAACATCTCATCGGATAACATAGCCATTTCCCGCCACAACCTTTCCTTTTTTTTCCTCAAAACTATCATATCAGAGATTCATATAGAGAACAAGCGTTCTTGTTATCCACAATAATATGTGGAAATCCTGTGCATAGTTTGTTGATAAATGGAAAAAATGTAGAGTAATCAACGTGTATAGTGTGGACAATATTTATGCACAGGAAGTTTGTACTACTGTCAGAACGTTTATCAGCGTATTTTTTTTGGAATAAATTCATAGTTTCAAGACTTGTTGCGAGTAAATTACCCGGTAATGTAAAATTTCAAACGGTTTTCATACCGTTTTCTTCTATATATTATCGGTTTTTCTTGGATTTTCTTGAGCTTTCCCATTCATTTTCTATTGGGGTCTGGTATTCACTTCCAAAATCCAGATCTTGCCTGAATAATCCAGTCCATAATCAAAGCCAAGCTGACCTACACCAGGGAACTGACGTTCCATAATGTACGTGCATGTCAGTGTAAGTGAACGCATCTCCCGGCGTTTGTGCCGACCAGATATATGAGGCAGGGATAAACCAAGGGCTCTCCTTCCAGATAACATGGTGCCACCCTTGCTCAGATTCGTCACACAGAGTCCTGGACGAGCGAGTCGTCCTACCAAAGAACGAAATACCCAGCCTCGTTCGGTTTTGACAACTTTGACTCTGTAATCAACAGGTCTCCCTTCAATCGTTGCCAGATGAATGCCTTGCTGGATCAAGTACCTGCGTCTGGCCTTCACACGCACCAGAGAGCGATACATCTGGCTGAAACTGGCGAAAGAACGGGTCGTTTTCATATGGGTGTATCGATAAGCCCCAGCGCTCGCCGATACCCGGATGACACCGTAACCTCCGCCTCCTACAATAGGTTTGACATACACCATTCCATAACGACTGAGCATTTGCAGCAGATTACCCGAGTTGAATGCCTTGGTCTGTGGGATATGGACAGCCGCTACCGGGTATTTCATCAGAGCCGCTGTCTTCCGCCATTTGCTTGCAAGTTGTCTCGACATGGGTTGATCTCCTTCCTTGAAACAATAGTCCTTCCTTATACATACTCAACAGAAGCCTTGCTTTCTTGGATGTCTGTCCACGGCAAAGGCCCCTTTTCCATGTAACCTGTCCCAGGGGTGATGGCGGAAACGGGAACAAGCGCCCGGTTTGCTTTTCAAACAAGTCAATCTGTCGTATGCTACTAAGGAATGGCTTGGAAGGGCTTAAATATGAGGATCTAAGGAGCGTTCAGAACAAATGGAAGCATTTTTCAAATCACTTTATGGCGTAGCCTATTTTGCAATGTCGATCGTTCTGGTAGCCGTTACGGTACTTCTCTTTGTCACAGGTATTCGACTGTTTATGCAAAAGCGTAATCGCGGCTTTGCCGTGAGTTGTCTTATATTTGCCTGTTTCATCGTTTTTATCATTGTTGTTATGTTAACTACGCCCTTCTCTGCCACACCGCCGGGTTCACCGGAAGCCATGGCTGCCCTTCTTCACTTCGGGTAGTTGAACCTCTGTAGAAGGAGATGCTTATGACACGTACTAATGAAACCTTAGGAATTATTGATATCGGCTCGAACTCCATTCGTCTAGTTATCTATGAACTGGACCAGGACGAAGCCTATCGCATCATTCATGAAGACAAATACGCTGCTCGTCTAAGCAGCGTTGTTGAGTCCGATGGAACCATTCTGCGCCATTCTCTGGATAAAGCCATCACCATCTTGAGTCAATTCAAAGCGACCTGTGAAGCGTATCAGACCAAACTGATTCGCGCAGCAGCTACCGCAGCTATTCGTAATGCAAGCAATGTCCTGGAGATTATTGAATGGCTGGAGACAGAGACGGGGCTTACCATTGAATGTGTATCGGGAGATCGGGAGGCCTATTATGGGTTCCTTGGTGTCACTCAATCCATTGATCTGGCAGACGGTTACGTCGTGGATATTGGAGGCGGCAGCACAGAGATCACGGTCTTTCGGGATCGGAAAAGGTTACATAGCATCTCCCTCCCTATTGGTGCTGTGAATTCACATGCCCGTTACGGGGGCGAAGATCAATGGACCGAGGAAAATGCAAATGCATTATGCAACGAAGTCATTGAGGCTCTCCGCGGACAAGATTGGATTCGTGAGCATCCTGGTCTGCCACTCATCGGACTTGGCGGCACAATGCGTACACTCGCCAAAGTGGAACAGAAGCGTACCCAGTATTCTTTGCCTGTCAGCCATCATTATGAGATCAGTGAGGAAGCGATGGAGAACATCGCTCGCTCTTTGCCTCATCTCACCTCAGCACAGCGCAAAAAGGTACCTGGGCTCGCCAAAGATCGCGCAGACATCATTGTGCCCGGCGTACTGATCCTGCGGACCGTATTCCAGTTAATACAAGGAGATCGTTATGTGGTTAGTGGTGCGGGTCTAAGAGACGGGTTGTTGCGTGATTACATGGCTGGAGGTCAGCCGGTCGTTCCAGACGCGCTGAAGGACAGTATCCGCAACTTTATCCATTTTGGTCCGCCTATTCCAGAGAAACGTCTGCAACGGATTCATCAGGATATGGTTACCCTGTATACGGCATTACAAGGTACTCCTCCTGATCAATCAGATTCTCGAATCCTGTATGCGTCCTCCATGCTGCACATGGCAGGTAAGCAGATTAACTATTTCCGTTATACACAGCACTCGGCCTATTGGATTATGAATTCGAGCATTTATGGACTTTCTCATCGGGAGACCATTCTAAGTGCCAGTGCAGCTGATTATCATCCCAAAAAAAGAACGCCCCAGCTGCTGAATAAGCACCGGGACATTCTGAAAAACTCGGATGAGCGGCATGCTCATCGTTTAGGCTCTCTGCTGCGCGTAGCTGAAGCCATCAATCGATCCGAGAGCATCGCTGCGATTGAAGCAACAAAAGAAAACGACTCGCTGCAGGTGCAATTCACCTGTACAGCTGAGCCGTTACTGGAACTTGATGGCCTGGAAGAGGCCGTCAAGGATCTGAAGGAAGCCTGGGGAGTTACGTTAACGCACTCCATTCAGCAGGCTTCCAAGGGATAATACCCATGGCCTCCGTCTGACTTCTCAACGGGGGCTTTTCATTTTCTACAAATACATAATTGCCACCAGGCATAAGTTGTCTGGCTTTGACATTATCCATAAGGGATAGATTAAGGATATCCACTAGCATCTTTTTCAGCTCTGGATCGAATACAGGACACATCAGTTCAATTCTTCGATTCAGGTTACGTGTCATCCAGTCTGCACTGGAGATGAATACATCGGGGTTGCCGCTATTTTCAAAATAAAACAACCGGGAATGCTCCAGAAAACGATCCACAATGCTAATGACCCGAATATTCTCACTGAGCCCCTCTACCCCCGGACGCAGACAACATACACCACGCACAATCAGATCGATCTGCACGCCGGCTTGAGAAGCCTCGTACAATTCATCAATCATTTCCTGATGGGATAAGGAGTTGATCTTGGCAATGATTCTGGAAGGTTTGCCTTTCAGCGCATGCTCTGTTTCTCTACGAATCAGTGCAAACAGCTCATCCTTCATACCATCTGGAGCTACGCGGAACGCCTGCAATGCCTTCGGACCGGAGTATCCGGTAATCTCATTGAACAATTCGGATGCATCTTCCCCAATAATCGGATTGGAGGTGAACAGTCCCACGTCCGTATAAACTTTGGCTGTACTCTCATTATAGTTACCGGTTCCTACATGAACATAACGTCTCAGCCCCTGCTGCTCCCTGCGTACGACAAGAATGATTTTGGCATGGGTCTTCAGTCCAACCAGTCCATATACCACGTGACAACCGGCTTTCTCCAGCTTACGCGCCCAAGCAATGTTGCGTTCTTCATCAAACCGGGCTTTCAGTTCCACCACCACAGTGACCTGCTTACCACTCTCAGCGGCAAGTGCAAGTGCCGGAATAAGGCGTGAATCGCCATTGACCCGATATAATGTCATCTTGATGGCCAGAACTCTTGGATCTTCCGAAGCCTCCAAAATAAAATCAGTAACCGGTTCAAACGACTCGTACGGATGATGCACCAGTACATCCCGTTTGCGCAGCAACTCGAAATGACTTTCTCTTGGCAGGAACTCCAGTGGATAGACAGGCTTCACCGGACTGTATTTCAGATGTGAGAAACCTTCCAAACTATCTACGAATCCAGCCAGAAAACTCAGATCGAGTGGCCCATCAATTTCGTACACCGGATCCTGGATATCGAATTCATCCTGCAATTCGAGCAAGGCATCCGGACGAAAATCCTTGCAGACCTCCAGTCGTACAGGAGCTCCTCGGCGTCTGCGTCGCAATTCCTTTTCAATCGCCTCAAGCAGATCTTCCGCTTCTTCTTCATTAATGAACAGATCCGCATTACGGGTCACACGGAATTCCTGCGCAGCAAGCGAGATATAACCGCTGAAGAGCGTGTGGATATGATGTTTGATAAGGTCTTCAATCAGGATGAATGTTTTCTTTTTGCTATTCGCCCGAATGGGAGCCTGAACCATCCGCGGTAGATTGGAAGGCACCTGAACAATAGCCATAAACGGCTCGCCCTCTTGTTCTCCTTCCTTCTGCAGCATCACGGACAGATAGACAGACTTGTTGTGTACCAGTGGGAACGGACGACTCTGGTCAATCGCCATCGGTGTGAGTACCGGAAAAATAATTTCATGAAAGTACTGGTCCATTGCGCGCTGCTGTGTCACATTAAGATCTGTATATTCCTGAATGTTTACGCCCTTCTTGGCGAGTAGACGAATAAGTTCACGATAGGTTCTATACTGCTCGATGACCATGGTCCCGATTCGTTTGATCAATCTGCGATACAATCCCGAAGGCGTGTATCCTGTAAAATCTTTTTGCGTGAATCCGGCCTTGATCTTCTCTTTTGTCTCCGCCACCCTTACACTGACGAACTCGTCCAGATTACTAGCGACAATGCCGAGAAATCTCATGCGTTCCAGCAGAGGCGTTGTTGGATCCTGGGCCTCCTGAAGTACGCGCCGATTAAATTCAACCCAACTCAAATCACGATTAACGTAGTTGCCTGTTTTGACGTCTCTATGCATGTATGGCCTCCGAATGTGTTGCATATCTATTCTTGGTTAGAAGTTCTTCTATAATTGTACTATTCGTAATCAACATCAAGCGTCAGCGCAGTGTAAACGCTACGTAAAATTTATGTAAATGATACCTCATGGCCGCAACTTTTTCCATCCCTTTACAAAGGTCAATAGACAGAGTAAAGTGAAGTACAGTGTGATTTGGTCCGGTTGCTTGTTCTTAATCCAAATATAAGAGATTAAAGGAGTATATAATGAAATCCAACAAACCTAGAACGTTACAAAAAAATATAGAATTTTTTACGGCTGCACTATCCCAATGTATGGTGAGCGCATGGCAGGAAGACCCGGCTGGCGTCTACTGTGAAGTGGGTTGCGGCATCGTCGAGCGGATTAGTGAAGACAGCGTACGTATCCGAAACAATGACGGAACGAAGAGCCATTATGCACGAGATATCACGATGTTCCAAACCGAAAAATAATTTTGCGTAAATACGTAAAAAAGACTAGCTTTCCCAAACAAGGTGTTGTATACTCTTGCCACAAGGAAAGGAGGTGCGTCAACATTTCTAATGTCATGTTGAACGTGTCCCTTACCCGATCCACTAGCTCAAATTAAATGAGTCTGGTGGAGGCGCGGGATACGGATCAATGTTTCAAAAAGCGCCACGGGTAGAAAAGCCGTCTTCGGACGGCTTTTTGTTTTGTCTTTTTTCTGTAGAGAGGTTGAGAAAACACCCAAAATATTGGAAATGGACCCTTTAGTAGAGCCAACCAAGATGGCTATAATTAGGATGCAACTCAACCTAAATCCGAGGAGGCATCTTGTAATGTTCAAAAATGTAAGGGGTTTCAAGACATCCATCATGTTGGCTTTTGTTTTGTTATTCACCTCCATCATGTTGCCCGCAGGTCAGCATGCCAGCGCAGCACCAAGTTTCGCCAAAGGAGCCGACATCAGTTGGGTTCCCGGAATGGAAGCCCAAGGTTACAAATGGAAAGATAAAAACGGGGTACAGCGCGACATCATTGATATTTTGAAAAAAGACTATCAAATCAACTCCGTTCGCATTCGGGTATTCGTTAATCCTTCGAATGATTATGGGAACGGTTACATGAATAAGGATCGTGCGGCTGCACTCGCACAACGTGCCAAGAATGCTGGCATGAGTGTAATGCTTACCCTGCACTATAGCGATTCCTGGGCAGACCCTGGGCAACAAACCAAACCTGCTGCCTGGAAAAACTATACGTTCCAACAGCTCATGGATGCGGTATGGAACCACACTCGTGATGTGATGACGGCGATGCAAAGTAAAGGCGTTACCCCTGACTGGGTTCAGATTGGTAATGAAACAAGCAACGGCATGTTATGGGAAGATGGCAAAGCATCCACCAACATGAAAAACTATGCGTGGCTGGTGAATACAGGCCATAACGCAGTGAAATCCCTGAGCAGCGGCACCAAAACCATTGTGCATCTGGCAGGTGGGGATGATAACGCCCTCTATGTATGGAATATTGGTGGTCTGATTAATAACGGAGCTAACTTCGACATGATCGCCATGTCCCTCTATCCTTCAGCTTCCGGCTGGAATACCGCTGTTACAAATACGGTAAACAACGCCAAGGATATGATCAACCGTTATGGCAAAGAGATCATCATCTCCGAAATTGGCATGGACAATAACCAGGCAGCCGCCGGTAAAAGTTTTGTTGCTGCGATGAAAAACCAAATTCGCAATCTGCCAAATGGCAAAGGTAAAGGTGTATTCTACTGGGAGCCTCAGGCTACACCAGGATACAACGGCGGCTACGGCAAAGGCGCATGGCAGTCCAATATGATGCCAACTGTTGTCATGGAAGGATTTATTGACTAGAACACGGAGAGGTTAGAAGTTTGGATGGGAGCAGTGGTGGCGTTCCGGTGGCGGATCGTTCTTATGATCGCTGTTATCCCCAGATTTTTATGAATTCCCCTGATAAGGGGAAAATCCGGGGATAAAGGCGAACGCTTCGCTTCTTCAGAATCGATTCCGCCCCCTCCACTACGTTGCTGCTCCTTGAGACACTTCTAAAACCGTGGGTAGTCAAATGGTAAGTAGTAAAGTAAAACAAGAGCTTGAGGCGCTGTTCCCGGGGGGATTAGCGCCTTTTGGCGATGAAGTGCGTTAAGGGCTAGCATGGTGGGCGTTCCGGTGGCGGATCGTTCTTATGATCGCTGTTATCCCCAGATTTTTATGAATTCCCCTTATAGGGGGAAAATCCGGGGATAAAGGCGAACGCTCCGCTTCTTCAGAATCGATTCCGCCCCCTCCACTACGTTGCTGCTCCTTGAGACACTTCTAAAACCGTGGGTAGTCAAAGGGTAAGTAGTAAAGTAAAACAAGAGCTTGAGGCGCTGTTCCCGGGGGGATTAGCGCCTTTTGGCGATGAAGTGCATTGAGGGGGCAGCGTGGTCGGCGTTCCGGGGGCGGATCGGGCACTCCTAAAGCGTGTTGCAATCAATCGAGGAGGGGTGCATCACTCGGGCTGGAGACTGATGTTCTTTTGGCTTACATATGAATATAATAAGTTTATTGAGATAACACATAGGATCAACTTCTAATAGGAGAGGAGGCATAAGGATGAGTTTTTTAAAAGGGTTCGGTCAGTTAGCTGGGGAAGTTACCGGGAAAGTGTTGGGCGGCAGCGTGAGGGTTGTTGGTGAAATTGCGGGAAGCCCCTTTATCAAAGAAATCGGAAACGGCGTAGAGAAAGCCACGATTAATACAGGCAAAACCGTTGGACAACTGGCTAGCGGGACATATGATCTTGCCAGTGGTGCAATTCGAAAAGATGATACCGCCATAGACGCGGGGCTTGCCGATATTGGAGGTGCTGTAACCAATACTGCAAAAGGTGTAGCGATATCAGCCAAATATGTATATAACAGCGGTAAAGATGTTTTTGTGGGCATGAAAGAGGAAGATAAGGACAGGGTGAAGCTTGGTGCCAAGAATCTTTTAGCTGCTGCTGCGGTAACAACACTCGCTGTCGGTGTCATTGATGCAGTTGATGGGGCTGAAGGTGTAGATACGTAGGGATTTGGATTAGATCACCAAAAACACAACAACTGAAGAAATACAGCCTAGCAGGGCAACCAAAATATGGAGACAACTAAATGAGATTTTTTCAAGTAAAATCCGTTGTCTCTTCTGAATTAAACACGAGTAGATGAACACCGTTATCACAACGGGCAGATATAAATGAGGATCCGGACCATCCGTACTCGGTAATAGTTTATTAATATATCCACCTATCGTCTCGTTGACCATCATGAACCCATATATACTACCGATTATTGCTGAAACTGCAAACTGAAATAGTATCTGAACTACAGCATTCTTTACAAAGAATGGTTCACGTTTGCGGTAACGGTCATTAACCATCATATATCTGTCGCCTCCTCGTTTTTCGATCACTCTTTTTGGTTACTATTTTTGATTACTACTCCTGTATTTTACCATAACGTTGATCAGCCTTCCTTTTTAGTTTTTATCGACCTATCGCTCCCCCACAAACAAAAAATTGCCCTCTCCACCTCATTGGCAGAAAGGGCATTTATAACGATTAAGATACCTCTGTTCAGCTTACCTTAGCGATTCTCGTAGCACGCATCGATGCGGCAGCGTATACGATAAGCGCTGTCCAGATCAGCGCAAAACCAACGAGCAGAACTGGCGAGACCGTTTCCTTGAACACAAACACACTCAGGATCAGCATAATTGTTGGCCCAATATACTGTACAAAGCCGAGTGTGGACAACGACATTCGAGCAGCCGCCCGTGCAAAGAATAAAAGCGGCAGGGCCGTCACCACACCGGAAAGCAGCAGTTCGAAGAACATCGGTGCAGGCAACGTCCATGCCGTTGCTTTTCCTACAGCGGCCAAGTAGATCCAGTAGCCGAGTGCGACGGGCAGAACTACAGCTGTCTCCGAAAATAAGCCCACTGAAGCGTCTTGCTTGATCTTCTTCTTCGCTAGACCGTACAAGCCAAATGACACGGCCAATGAGATCGCAACCCATGGGAAACGTCCGTAGTCGATGGCGATGATAAGCACCGCGACACCAGCGATGGCAATCGCGAGCCACTGTCCACGGTTTGGCTTTTCATGAAGGAAGACAACTGCCAGTAACACGTTCAGCAACGGGTTCAAATAATAGCCCAGACTTGTCTCAACGACATGACCGTTATTAACCGCCCAGATGAAGATAAGCCAGTTAATAGCAATTAGCAGCCCACTCGCGGTAAGGGACAGCAGGGTCGAACGACTGGTCAGAATGCGCTTCATGTCACTCCAACGACGTTGGACGGCAACGAAAATCCCCATAAAGACAAATGACCAGACAACCCGGTGCGATAAAATCTCGCCTGCCGGTACATTTTCAAACAACTTCCAATACAGCGGGAGAACTCCCCACATGATATACGCAATGATCGCGTTGATTAATCCGCTATTCATAACTGTATCCCCTCTTATTGCTCTGATATCTCAACGGATTATACGCCTCGATCCTCATTAAAGTAAAGGGGGTAATAGGTCATACAGGAATCCATGCCTCGTTCAAATGACTTTTTCTTTGAGCAAAATTCCCCGTTTAGCGCTACCAAATTATGCTTTGCGCTTTTTCTTTCTTACTCTCATAAAAAGGATAAAAATCACCGCAAATACGACTACACCTATGATATATAAATCAATATCTTGCTCAAACATAAACCACATTTTGTGTTCTAAGTTTACTTGTTGTTTTGGTGGATATCCTTCCCCGAATAGTTCAGTTGCTTGATTAATATTGTTCATTTCGATGGTTGAACTGCACGGACTACTGCTTATCTCGCCATCCACTTCGCTAAAGTATATTAAGTATTTGTTACCTTCCTTAAAATCAAACCCCCATGTGAAGTTGGTTGCAATAATGACTTGAGAGTCAACATCAGTATTCCAACTCCTCTCAACTTCCACTAAAATATATCTAATTTTCTCTTTGGTCCCCGTAAATCCCTCTTGCTTCAAGTCGACCTTTACTTGCTTTACTTCACCATAAACAGCTCCATCATATATTTCTAACTCTTCTTGGGGGCTTCCCGATACAGCACATGACAAAGCGCTAACATCTTGTGCATTTGAGATAAAAAACACGCTAGATATAAAAAATATAAACGTGAATATACGAAGCTTCAGTTTTTCCACCTTCTTCTCATAACGTTATTTCGTACATCTTTATTGACCTGTTTAACAGGAAAAATGTTGCATTTTCCCTTGCCGTTAGGTGAATGAACAAAGAAGCAACCCATCAGACACAGTTGGTTGCTCCACTTGGCTTTTTAAGTTCCGTATTTCTTTTTCCATTCTTCACTCCATTTTTGAAAACTTTTTCCCGCTACTTCTTCCAATGTTTTTCCATCCAACGAATATGGTGCCCCATCCATTGCTGCATTTGGGAAGGATGTCCCCCCTATAACTTTGCCTTCACAAAGTAATATTGAAACTTTGGATTTACTATCGTCAAACGTTCCCAGAGGATGGTTTGTTACTGTAAAGCTATATACCGATATTTCCATCCCGAAATACTGTTCGGGTTCTACTTTTTGAACCCCCCATGTCTGTCTATATGGTATCGTTTCCGTTATCCCATAGAGTAGTTTGTCTTTGTGCAGTAGTTTATTCATTTTTTGACGATTAGTTTATTAAAATAGTTTCACTATTCTACCGTTACATTAACAAAAAAGCAGCCGACCCTGATGATCAACTGCCGAATGGTGTTCATTTCAGTAACGTTTCATGGTAGCGTCACATTTGATCCTATTTTGGTTACTTTTACTCTCCTCCAACACGAAACACACCGATTACGGTTTCACCATCCTTGTCATACAGTGGTATATCACGACCTTCTGGTGATCTGCTGTTCTGCATTGCAATAGCTTCTTCAGGTGTTTTTGGTAGCTCGCCTTCCATGTCTTTTTTCAGCAGATATCCTTCTGTACCATCCACACCCATAGCCAAGATTAAATCAGGTTCCGTTTCTGGAGAAGTCGCATATGCGGCAGAACCATATGTCTGTCCATTCTTATTTTTCGGATAAAGAGAAGTGATGTGAAATTGATTCATCGTATTTTTAACGTTTGTATATTGGGATAACCCTGAACCACTCGATACACTAATCATCAAAACCACAGAGATCAATAATATAACTCCTTTAGAATACATCTTCAGAACTGTTCACTCCCTTATACTTTTGAAATCGAAGAAATTCCAATGAAGAGAAGATGGTTTTCACCTAATCACATTTCCTTCCCATCTTTAGAATAATATAACATAGATTCAAAGGAGTAGTTGGAAGTTGAACTATAATCATCTAATCTGTCTAACGTTATTGCAGAACTTCCCTCTTCAATAACATAAAAAAACAGACACCGATCTGTGGAGATCAGCGTCCGTTTGTATGTTCCATATTATCATTTAAAAATGTTACTTCACTTCGCCAACAACGGTAAAGCGCTCGTTTTTGTGTTGTGGATTCTCGATCTCATCAACCAAAGCAATCGCATAGTCTGCATAGCTGATGTAGCTGTTGCCTTCGCTATTCACGAGAATAACGTCGTTGCCTGCTTGATATTTGCCGGTGCGTACGCCTTCTGGATTAAAGAATCCAGCCGGGCTCAAGAATGTCCATTGAATACCTGAAGATGCTTGCAGATCCTGCAAGTTTTGGCCTTGGTTCGTTGCAGTTGCTTTGTAAGCATCCGGGAATCCTGGGGATTCAAAGACACGCAATGTTTTGGACTCGTCTGTGAACAAGCTTCCTGCTCCACCCACCACGATCAGACGAGTGTTTGGTGCATCTTTCAGGATGTTGATCAACGCTTGTCCTACTTCCACATGCAGGTTTTCTTTACCCGCTGGGGCACCAAATGCATTTACAACCACATCAAACGCTTTAAGATCTTCAGTTGTAAGATCAAATACATCTTTCTCCAGCGTATTCAGGCTTTTATCTTCCAATTTGGATGCATTACGAACGATTGCCGTTACTTTATGCCCTCTGTCTGCTGCTTCTTTCAAAATTACACTTCCTGCTTTGCCTGTTGCACCAATGATTGCAATGTTCATCATGATCTCTCCTTTGTAATTATCGATATTGTTTATGTTTGAATTTTATATTGTAACTATATATGTTACAACTAAGTTTGTCAACCATGCACAATCAGTACACGCAAAAAAGCCCCTGATATCATGCCCGTGCTAAACGGATACAATTCAGAGGCTATCTATTAAAGGGATTGCAAACTGCTTATTTAAAACAAGATTGGGAAACCGCTGTACAACTCAGTTTCTTAACAATCCTTATCAGGCACACCCGCATCTTCCTTCGTACGGAAAGAAGATCCACAGCCACAAGTGGCTACCGCGTTCGGATTATGGATAGTGAAACCACCCGTCATACCGGACTCTTCAAAATCAATTTCGAGACCATCCAGATACTTCAGGTTTTCCTTCTCGACTACAACCTTCATGTTCTGAATATCCATATACAGGTCCTCATCGGACTCTTTATCGTCAAAGCCCATGGCGTACGAAAATCCGGTGCAACCGCCCGGTGCTACGCCAAGACGCAGGAACATACCAGGTGTCTCTTGCTGTGCAAGCATTTCTTTCAATCTGTCAGCAGCCGTTTCGCTGATGTTAATCATGCCAGGTCACTCTCCTTTTTCATATAAAATCATGTTCAAAAAGGGCGCTTTTCAGTACCAAGAAGATGGGATGAAGATAGAAATGGAGTAGCGGAGCGTAGGCAAAACTACGTGAGCAACGGACATTTCGGCTGAATCCCATATTCGATGCTGAGATGCCGCTAGGCATCCTTCGTAATCAAAAGCGTACTTTTTGAACAACCTTTCATTAACTCTTCTTTAAATTATACTCCACCCCGTCAAGGGTCTCAAGTCATGTTTGCCTCTTTCCGCGTTCCCCCTCTACTCCTTTTTCTTCCCAGTGTATTGAACCCCCGCGACACGAGGTTTATAATGAATAGGTGGTCGCTCTGAAATGTCGATATTTTGCCATGACTTATTCAGGTGACGATCATATATAGAGTTGTAATTTTTTTCACATTTCGAGACTGTCCGCAGTCCCCAATGCATATAGAGTCACAAGACTCACTTTAATGAAAAAATTAGCTTTACGTACGCAGCACACGCTGCACCGGGTAAATAAGAGTTAGTCCATATAAGAAGGCGGCAGTTGACCGCATCTTTGCTATGTAGTTCTGTATGCAGATCCTACACACAACTCAAATCCGGTTAAGAACAGGAGGAAACAGTATGTCTACATTGGTAACACCGTTCACAGACAAAAGAATGGCTGAAATCGTTGAGAAAGTGCAGAACGGCGTAAGGCTGAACGTAGAAGACGGCGTATATCTGTATGAAACAGATGATCTGCTAACTTTGGGCCAGCTGGCCAATGAGGCCAACTTGCGGAAAAATGGCAAGAAAGTATATTTCATCGAAAACATGAGTCTTTATTTTACAAACGTATGTGAAGCTCACTGCGCTTTTTGTAATTTCCGTAAAGACCAGGGTGAAGAAGGCTCCTATACATTATCCGGTCAGGAAATGATCGATTATGTGGAACAGCATATTCATCCTGGCGTACGTGAGTTCCATATCGTAGGCGGACATAACAACCATGTTCCTTTTCAATATTATGTCGATTCCCTGCGTGCTTTAAACGAGAAATATCCGGATGTTACGCTGAAAGCCTACACGGCAGCCGAAATTGATTTCTTCACCCGGATTAGCGGACTTAGTATCAGAGAAGTTCTGCAAGAGCTGCAAAAAGCAGGTCTGAAAACATTGACTGGTGGCGGCGCTGAGATTCTCTCGGATGAATATCGCAAAAAAATGCGTGTAGACAAAGCGAACGTCGATCGTTATCTTGAGGTGCACCGTACTGCTCATAACCTGGGCATGCGTACACATACTACGATGTTGTATGGATCGATCGAGTCCTATGAGGACCGCGTTAACCACATGGTGCAGATCCGTGAATTGCAAGACGAGACCAACGGATTCATGGTCTTTATCCCGCTTTCCATGCAGCCAAAAAGTAAAAACGCAAGCATTATGCGTCGTAACTCGGCTTATGAGGATCTCAAAACGATTGCGATCAGCCGTCTGATGCTGGATAACATCGATCATATCAAAGCATACTTCATTAACATCGGTCCACAGCTAGCTCAAGTTGCCCTTGGATTTGGCGCTTCGGATGCACACGGCACGATCGTTCGCGAACGGATTAGTCATGCGGCAGGTGCACTCACTCCTGAAGGCCTTACACGTAAAGAGCTCATATGGCTCATTAAGGGTGCAGGACGTATTCCGGTAGAACGTGATACGTTCTACAATGAAATTCAAGTGTACGAATAGGATATAACTCCATCACAACCAATATTGCACCAGCACCACTCCAGAACGCAGCTTTCATTATAGGGAGACGTTTGAATTCGAGTGGTGCAAACTGCTGAATAATATCTTCAATTTTCAACGTCTACTTTTTAATTATTCAAAACCAAACAAAAGGAGCAGCTATGTTATTGCATAGCTGCTCCACAGTTTACAGCCCCATTTCAGTGGGACTGATGCAGAAAGGAAGCCGAGTCATGAAAAATTTCGTCATTCTTGGAGGCGGTTATGGCGGCCTCACCATCATCAAGGAACTTCTGGAGGGTAAAATTCCATCCGATACACAAATTATTTTGGTGGACCGCAGCCCCTTTCAGGGATTAAAGACAGAATATTACGCACTCGCAGCAGGAACCGTATCTGATTATGACCTGCGTATCCAATTTCCAGTGAGCGATAAAGTCACTTACCGTTATGGAGAAGTTACTTCGATTGACCTGGAACAGCGTCAGATTGAATTTGAAGGCCAAGACCCGCTCGTGTACGATAAACTTGTCATTGGACTTGGTTGTACGGACCGTTTCCACAATACACCAGGTGCCGAAGATTATAGCTGTACCATTCAGAGCTTTAGCAAAACACGCGAGACCTACCTTCGCCTTAATGAAGTCAAAGCCTATGGCAATGTGCATATCGTAGGCGGTGGATTAAGTGGTGTCGAGATGGCAGCCGAACTTCGTGAGAGCAGACCGGATCTAAACATCAGCATTTTGGATCGTGGTGAACGTGTATTATCCGCTTTCCCGCAACGTCTATCCGTGTATGTGCATGAATGGTTCAACGAACATCAGGTAAAGACACGCGGGCATATCGCCATTTCACGTGTTGAACCTAATGCGATCTATAACCGGGATGAACAGATTCTAACGGATGCTGTCGTGTGGACTGCAGGCATTCAGCCTGTAAAAGTGGTACAGGATCTGGACGTGACCAAAGACCCTCAAGGACGTGTCGTCCTGAATGAATACTACCAAATCCCGGAATATACCGATGTGTATGTCGTTGGTGACTGTGCCAGTGTACCTTATGCACCTAGCGGTCAAGCTGCGGAAGTACAGGGTGAGCAGATCGCCCATATTCAGCATGCCCTCTGGAAAGGCGAAAAGCCCAATCCACATCCACTCAAGCTTCGTGGCACACTGGGTGCACTCGGCAAGAAGTCTGGGTTTGGGCTGATGGGCAAAACGTCCATGATGGGACGTGTACCTCGTATTTTGAAAAGTGGTGTGCTCTGGATGTCCAAGCGCCATCTCGGTTAGTCGAGATCGAGCTCGTCCCAGACATCGGCTTCGTTAATTTTGGCCAGAATGGCATTATATAGATCTTCCACTTTGTCCGTGATGACAACTTCACCATTCACCAGTGCAAAAGGAGTCATGGAACATTGGCCGCAGTTGGTGAGGCAGCCGTATTCAATCACGTCATAGTCTGGATTTTCTTCCAGTTGATCCATGACTTCATCTGTGCCAAAATGCATATTATTGGCACAAAATTCAATAATCGGTCTCATTTAGGTTCACCTGCTTTGTTTGACCATTTTAATTTGTGGCCATTTGTAATATAATATAGGAAGGAAAGGAGTTGAACAATATGAGCGAAAACGCACAAAGCACCATGTATGATGAGGTATCTGATGTGCTTGATAAACTTCGTCCGTTCCTGCAGCGCGATGGCGGTGACGTGGAACTGGTCGACGTGGAGGACGGCATCATTAAGCTGAAACTGGTCGGTGCCTGCGGCAGTTGCCCAAGCTCCACCATTACCTTAAAAGCCGGGATTGAACGTGCCCTTCTCGAAGAAGTAGAGGGTGTACAAGAAGTCGTACAAGTATTCTAATCAATCCTTCACGAAATAAACCTCAAGAGCCTTTCGCTTCGCATGAAGCGGAGGGCTCTTTTTTTGTGTGCATATGCAGAGAGTCCATTTCATCTGTCCCTTTGACGGGTTTCCACGTACAATCCATCCATTCACCTTTTAAGTATCCTCGCGCTGTATGGTCGGACGAATCGGATCAAGTCCTCCAGATACATCCATAATGTTGCCTGTTATAAAATCGGAATGATCAAGGCACAGATACGTAATCACTCGTGCAATATCTTCACCGCTACCTGGTCGCCCTCTTGGCGTTTCCTCATCGGTGATGCCTGCCATTTCATCAATCGTTTTCTCTTTGTTCGCACCACGAATGTCACCTGGACATACCATGTTAACCGTAATTCCATACGGGGCTTCTTCAACCGCGAGTGTCTTTGTAAAAGATACCAGACCCACCTTGGCAGCCGCATATACGGCGCGATGAGGCCAAGATCTTGCTTCTCCAGCATGACTGAAGCCAAAATGGATAATGCGTCCCCATTGCTTGCGTCTCATCTCTGGCAATACACGCTGATCCAGTAACATCGGTCCCAACAGATTTCCCTGCACAAGCATCTGGACCTCAGCTTCAGAATAATCCGCAAATAATCGTCGTTCACGGACAAATGGACCCGCGTTATTCACCAAAATATCAATGCTGCCCAGGTTGCCTTCCACCTGCTCAACCAATGAAGAGATATCTTCCACCTTGGATATATCAGCCTGGATGGCAATGCACCGCACACCCTTGGCTATAATCTGAGCCTTTAAAGCCTCAGCTTCTGTTCTGCTGTGTACATAGTTAAGGGCAATATGACACCCTTGATCTGCCAGACTGAGGGCCGTCATTTTACCAAGACCTTTGGCACTTCCCGTTATGAGGGCAATCTTTCCCTTCACGTTCATCCCCCTCTTCAAAGAGCAGTCACTATCCAGTATAAAAGATTTATCGTCCTCCTACAACTCACTTATCCACAAGGGATTATCCACCTTTAATTCCAGATATATTTTGACTGAGCAAGCACCTGATGAGTATGATTGGATTACTGGACCAGCATCTGTCTCTCTGGACGGTAAGGCCACCCTGGAAGTCCCTGAGAGCCATTCCTATCTGGATAAGGCCAATACCCAACGCTCGATACTTAACAGCGATGGGAAGCCTAATGGGAATGAAATCGGAAGCTTAACTAGCAATAGTGAATTCGGCTCGTGGTATGTTAGCATCAATGCAGGATATACCTACGAGGAGTACAATGCTTCGACTGACAAAACATCCACCATAGGGCTCAACAGTCTTCTGATGGGCGGGATCGGGTACACGACTTCCCAGAAATTCAGTGCTCTTCTTTTGCTCAAAAAGGGATGGGCTTTGATCCTCGTTGTCGTCCTTGGGTTAATCGGTTGGATCAGATACAAGATCAAAAGCTCACACGGAGAAGAAGAGAAACTCTCTCCCTCCGAGAGGACGTACCTGCAAGAAGCTGATGAACAGCAGTATGCTGATCAGAATGAATTATCCTACTACCGCCAATCTGGGCGTCCATCCAACGCGGATAAATCGGAAAAACTCTGACTTATGTTGATCCCCACGTCAGCACGCACCCACTTAGAAAACATAAAATAAGCCGTATATCTCTTCTGGAGAGATATACGGCTTATTGTTAATAGCTTCACATCATATCATACATATTGTGAATTATTCAGTTGCAGGTTCAACTGCACCTTTATAACGTTCTTTGATGAATGTTTTCACTTCTTCGGAGTGCAGAGCAGCAGCCAGTTTTTGGATTGCATCTGCATCCTTGTTGTCCTCACGGGAAACGAGGATGTTTGCGTATGGGTTACCTTGCAGATCTTCGATCAGCAAAGCATCATTCGCCGGATTCAGGTTCGCTTCAAGCGCATAGTTAGCGTTGATGAATACCAGATCCGCTTCATCCAATTGACGAGGCATCATGGCTGCATCCAGCTCAATAATATCCAGGTTCTTCGGATTGGCTGTGATATCTTGAATCGTAGATGAGATATTTGTGTTGTCTTTCAGCGTAATAATACCTTCCTTCGCGAGCAACAACAGTGCACGTCCACCATTGGATGGGTCATTTGGAATTGCTACTTTTGCGCCGTCAGCCAATTCATCCAAAGACTTAATCTTCTTGGAGTATCCACCAAAAGGTTCAACATGAACAGGTGTTACAGAAACGAGGTTGAATCCACGTTCTTTATTCTCTGTGTCCAGATAAGGCTGGTGCTGGAAAAAGTTCGCATCCAATTTTTTATCAGCAAGTTGCTGATTGGGTTGTACATAGTCATTGAACGTAACGACTTGCAAACGAATACCTTGTGCTTCCAGTTCAGGCTTGATGCTTTCCAGAATCTCTGCATGTGGTGTAGGTGAAGCTCCAACTTTCAATTCAACTGTACGTGGTGCACCTGCTGAATTGTCTGCGCCGCTATCGGCGTCCTTGTTGTTTCCGCAAGCTGCGAGAACCGCAATCAACATAAGACTAAGTAAAGCAAAAGACCATTTTTTCATGTGTAAAACCCCTTCTCTAATCATTTTTGTCATGTGGCGTCCGCATTATTGCATAACCATCATGTTATCTATGTGTTATTTCCTGGTGAAAAATGTAACCAAGCGATCTCCAGCCATCTGGAGAATTTGCACTAGAATGATCATCGACACTACGGATATGATCATGATTTCATTTTGATAACGATAATACCCATAGTTGATTGCCAACGTTCCTAGACCTCCACCACCAACCATACCCGCCATCGCCGTGTAAGAGACAAGCGTAACGATGGTAATGGTTATCCCAGCAACCAAACCAGGTAACGCTTCAGGCAGTAATACCCGTCTTACAATCTGTCCGGTCGATGCACCCATCGACTGTGCCGCTTCAATGACACCCCGATCAACTTCTCGCAATGTCGTCTCCACCAATCGAGCAAAGTAAGGAGCTGCTGAAATAACTAAAGGTGGTATAACACCTAACACTCCTGTAGCTGTACCGACGAGTGAACGAGTGAATGGAATAAGAGCAACAATCAATATGATAAATGGGACTGAGCGCAAAATATTCACAATCAAGGACAATATAATGTACACCGTCCGTGATTTGATCGAAGCAGATCGAGCTGTCATGAACAGCAGTACTCCGAGCGGTAAACCAAAAATTACGGTGAACAAGCCTGATACACCCAAAATTTGCAGTGTCTCTATGGAAGCTTTACCAACCTCTTCCCAACGTACGGTTGAAAAATCCATCTAACGAAGCACCTCCACATCAAGTCCCTCAGCGGTTAGTTCTGATATCGTCCGATCAATCGCATTTGAATCACCCTCGAACCGAACGGTCAGCTGTCCATAAGGAACCTGTTTGATCGTAGAGATTGTACCTTGCAGGATGGCAAAATCCACTCCCGTTTTACGTACCGTTCTGGACAAAATCGCTTCATATGTTTTGTTACCCAGAAAAGATATCTTCACAAGTTTGGAAGCAACACCTGCCTGCAATTCAACGCCTGCATTCGCCAGAGCGGTCTCTTCCAGAGCAAGTCCAGCTTCATGGTCACGCATCATGAAGTCCCGCGTAATCGCATGTTGCGGCTTCAGGAACACGTCTGTTACAGGTCCCTGTTCCACAATGCCACCTTGATGAATGACAGCCACCTTGTCACAGATGTTCTGAATGACATGCATCTCATGTGTAATCAGTACAATCGTGAGGTTGTACTTTTCATTAATGTCGAGTAATAACTTCAGGATTGAATTTGTCGTCTGCGGATCAAGTGCCGAAGTAGCCTCATCACAGAGAAGTACATTCGGATCACTTGCAAGTGCTCTTGCAATCCCTACACGTTGTTTCTGGCCACCTGATAATTGAGCCGGATATTTGCTGCTATGGTGCTCCAGACCAACCAGTGCCAGCATTTCCTTCACTTTGCGATCAATGGCTTCCTTGGGTGTATTCACAAGTTTTAGTGGAAAAGCTACATTGTCATATACCGTTGCCGAGGATAACAGATTAAAGTGTTGAAAAATCATCCCGATTTTGCGTCTCTGTTGCTGCAATTCGGTTTTGCTCAGTTCAGTCAGGTTGATTCCGTCAACCCATACTTCACCCTCCGTAGGCCGTTCCAGCAAATTAATACAGCGAATCAATGTGCTTTTGCCCGCTCCGGAATGGCCAATCACTCCGTAGATTTCGCCCTTTTGGATGCTCAAATTCAGCTCGGACAACGCTGTTGTAGATTTTGCCCCTTTGCCGTACGTTTTCGTTAAACCTTTTAATTCAATCAATCGCACTTGCCCCTTTCCAACCACCTACATGTATCTTTACCCGATCTAAAGGAAAACTCCCCTTAAAGTACAAAAAAAGAGCCCTTTGCAGATACAAAGAGGGCTCTTCACGTGAAAGAATATACCTTCTCATCTGCCAAAATCGTGTCTCGCACCATTTTGTAGGAATTAGCACCTAACATCTATAACGAATGATACATGTATCATGTCGTTACAAATCGGTTGCCGGGCTTCATCGGGCCTGTCCCTCCGCCGCTCTCGATAAGAAATATGTTGTTGTAGGATTTTATAAGTTCATGTAGTTTATGCTTTATAATGTGAACGTAACTTTTGAAATATCAGTTCAATCTTTGTCACTGTAACATTCTGATTGAAACTCAGTATATTCCAAGTATTCCGATTTGTCAAAGGGAATTATTTCTTTTCCATATTTTGTTGATATAACGATAAGAGGCTGTTAACGTTTCACAGACCATATCCACGCCCTGACGCATTTCCTGCACATGCTGATTCAGATCCTCCAATTTCACTTTACCTTGCAAGGTCTGGTGTAACTGCCACAGGTCATCGTGCATTTCTGAGTTCATGTAGTGAATTTCCATATTACGTCGCTTGCGCAGCTTGCTCATCGGTTCACGATAAGAGTCCTTGATCTGTATTAATTGCAACGCAAGATCATGATGCTCCCTCGCATAATCGAACTGCCTTAACACCGTAAAATAAGAAAAATGCGCTTTGGTATTGGAAGTATTCAGCTGGAATATTTCATTTAATACCGTGCCCACTTTATCCAGAATGGCAAAGCAGCGGATAAAACCATCTTTGTAGAAATAAATATATCGGGCATACTCGGCTTTTTCAGTCGGCGTCATATCGTCCGTTGAACCTGCAACGACCTTTTTGCGAAAATGAGCAGCGGCGAAACAGCTTTGCTCCAGTTCATCCAGTGAGGAGATGAGTCCCTGCGTCCACACATACAGCTTCCGATAGTCATGCGTGGGATCATGGTCCACATGCATTTGTCGCTGAAATAGCTCAAGCGTATGCGCCATTGCGTCCATCGCTGCCTTCAATTTACCTTCGTTTATACGTGGCTTTTCCCCCAACAACGTTCGCAGCATATCTAACCTCCTCTTTTCCAAATCAACAAGAATTCTTCACCGTAAACGTAACACATCATTCATTCCGTGTAATTGCTGCTTGCCATAGGTTGCCCTGATCCCCCTGACATCAAACAAAGTCCACCTGTCCAATGATGTACATCACTGGATGGTGGACTTTCATATTTAAAAACGATTAGCCGGGCGATGCAGCTTGTACACCAGGAAACTCATATACGTTAAGACTCCGAACAATATGGCGATATCCAGCATATGAGCAAGAGCTACGAACATGTATACTTCCGGACGGTTCATTGTCACCATCATGAAAATACCAATGACTACTTGCATCAGAATAAGAACAACGGATACCACACCAATAGTACGCATTTCCTTGTTGTCCGGATGATTACGGTAAGCGAAGTGACCCAGAATTGCAATAACAATCACGAGCGACGCAGCTGCTGCACGGTGAGCAAAAGCAACCGCTACCCCACCTGAAAGCTCAGGAATAATCTGCCCGTTACAGAGCGGGAATCCGGAACATCCGCCTGCAGAATCCGTGTGGCTCACAAATGCACCCGTGTATACCACGAGATATGTGTAAATGGTGGAGAACCAGACCAGATTCCTGAATCTTTTAGTGACCCGAGGGTATTTATTCAGGCGCTCCAATCCGCCATCTTTGGCCTCCTGCCTTATGCCTAAGGCCATCATTAGGGAACTGGCAAAAGCAATCAGTGCAAAGCCGAAATGCAGTGCCATGACTGCTGAAGATTGGGAGAAGACGACGGCAAAAGCCCCCATGATTCCCTGGACGATAACAAATACCAGAGTTAAGAAAGAAAACAATTGCAGGTCACGGCGTGACTTGCCAAACCGCAGAAAAGCCACAAACGAGGCAATGGACAACAGTCCAGCCAGTGCACTTACAGCGCGATGGGAATATTCAATGAGTGAAGCCACAGTATGTGCGGGAACGAGTTTTCCGTTACATAAAGGCCATTCCGTTCCGCAGCCAAGGCCCGATTCCGTTTTGGTTACAATGCCTCCACCAAAAGTGGCCAGAAACATGACAAGACAGGTTAATACGGTTAACCATTTAAACAAAGTTAAGTGTTTCAATTTTTTCTCACCCGCTGTTGGTTTAAGATGGCGAAGAATATTCTCCGCTTGTTTCGGTACTTTGACACTTATTTCACAACTAAATTCATTATACCGGATAAAATGTTCATTGACGTCGCGCTTTGTGACAAAATGTTAACGTCTGGTGAAATAATGACCCGCAGGTCATTGGGGTTATGTAATTGAAGGATATGCCAGTTGAATTGTGTCTTAAACACACAAACGCCATTTCCCTATTTCAAGAGAAATGGCGTTCTTTGTATTATACCCTTTTACAACATGAACCTGTCATACTTTTATATAAGTTCGATGAAACATTTACACAATAACGGAGAGGACAGAAATAGCCTGAAGAAGCGAAGCGTTCGCCTTTATCCCCGGATTTCCCCTTTTTAAAAGGGATCAAAGAAATCTGGGGATAACAGCGATCAAAAGGTTATTCTGTCATCGGAGTGTCTGTGTGTCTGTGTAAATATTCATTAGTTGAACTTATATAACATCATTTATGGATCGTGTTGTACACCTCAACTGCGCGATTCAGGAACTGCTCAATCTCTTCTCTCGACTTGCGCAGCTTGTTCACATACCGTACCAGTTCGCGGCCATCTGTATACGCCACAAAGCTTGGAATGCCAAGAATATTCTGCTCTTCACTAACGGTTCCAACCTGATCCACGTCAACCTCAATCAAGGTCAGTTCACGTACATATTTCTCTTCAACCTCAGGCATAAACGGATCGATGTATTTGCAGTCACCACACCAGTCTGCCTTGAATACGGCAATCGTCAAACGTGGGGATTGGATGGCTACATCAAAAGCCGGTTTGGAAGTAATCTGTTCCATTCGGTTCATCTCCCTTTCTGTACCTTGTCTTACCCTAAGTGAAGCAAATTGGCGAGTGGAAGTCAAATAATCAGCGCATACTTAGAATAAACCACATGGTCTGTGAAATTAAACCCAGAACATCATGAAAGGATGTCACATCATGACTTCCACCAGAACCGATTCTTCCAGCGAACAACATCACGGGTCCCTCCTGCAGATGGTCCGTTCCATTCCGGGTGCTGCCCGGGAAATCTGGCGTGGCAAACAGGCTGCATGGCAAGCTTCTGCACAGCTTCGTCACCCTTTGCGTGACATCGAGTGGGATACAGATACGGCAGCTGCCTTACAGTCTGAGGTGGAGCGTTTGTTACCTGCCAGCAACAAATCTTTTGCACGCACGGACCAGGTTCAAAGCGCACTCGTCTGCGAAGAAGATTGCATCATTCTGGAAGAGATTAAGACACTGACCCAGGAGCACAATCGGAGTAATATCACCCGCACGGCAGCCTATCTGGAATGTTATGAGCAATATCCCGAACTGCATTGGGCACTGCTGGCCCATATGGTCTCTCGCAACGGTGGATATCACATGACAGATCTTCAAAGTGACTTAATGCATAATCTGCAGAATCAAAGCGATCGCGAGCGTATGTATCGGCTGCTGGAACGATGCAATGCACTCATTTTCCAGGATGCATATCCCCAGCTTCTGCTGTATATGAACAGCCGTCGCATCGGACGAAGCTGTTTCCATCTCTTGTCGCACTTTCACGTATCGGCGTTTATGACGCCGTTTTGGGAACGCTTTTGGCTGGAACGATGCAGTTCACTGCTAAGTGTGGCATTAATTATTAATGAGCAGAACTATATCGAGAGCCGGGTGGTGCAACATCCTTATTTTCAAAAAGAGGTACTTTCCAAACCAGCATTCCATCTGCATAATTTGGCGGGTCTAAATCATATCGTCTTTCCTCTTGGACGAGAAACAGGACTCGCAGGACGCGTCATTGAACATTTTGGCAAGTTGGATGAGCGAATCATGTTTGGCAAAGGCCTATATGCTCTGTTGTTTGGCATGGAGCAGGTACACACCCAAGTGTTGGAGTTCGCACGTTTGGTTCCCCATCGTGGCTCGCGCGCTGAATATTGGCCTGGCCTGTTTACCAATCGTGAAGACAAGGCGGGTGAACATACATTATACGCTCAGGCGATACTGGATGAGGAATGGCTTCCAGAAGGGCAACGATTATATAGTCCGGAATTGCTCTCCGTATGGGGAGACACGCCTTATGAACCGATCACCAGACATGACTGGCTTCAGACTCGGGATTGTCTCGGTTATCTGACGGCACCACGTCGGCCATGGCTATTCGAGATGAGTCACGAACATCGGTATGGCATGCTGAAAACAGCACTGGCTCATGATGCTAAAGCCATCACACACTAATCTAAAGATCATATAGAGCAGGCAAAGACGGATGATGTGAACCCCGATGTACCGCTAATCCTCGCTTATTGGACTAATGTAAAGTTCAGTCGCTCAGCTCTCCTTATCTATACAAAAAAAGCCCTGTCCGCTTAACAGCAGACAGAGCTTGTATCCTATTTTCACAAAATATTAAGCATGAATAGTGATCCTTGCATTTTTAAGCTCTTTGCCCAGCTTCACGTTGAAGACGCATAAGTGGACGAAGAATTTTTTGCAGAATACGAGGGTAACTGCCCAGCTCGTCCTTGCGCAGTACACGCAGCACAACCATGAGAACCAGATACACCACAACAACAAGCACACCAACCACAAGGCAGGTAAGCAAGAAGGATATGCGTGCTGGCAGGAAGAGTCCAAAGATCGTATTGCCAATCCAGTTCGCTGCAAATCCTACACCTGCTGCAAGCAACACTGTAATGATAAACCCTTTCCAACGCTCTCCCATGATGGAGAAATCAACGATTTTGCGAAGGACCCGCAGATTCAGGTATGTGATAACCAGGAAACAAAGGGCCGTTGCAATGATGATGCCGTAAATGCCAAAGATCGGCGCCAGAATAAGACTTGCAATCAATTTGATCACAACACCTGCTGCGACACTGATCATCGTAATCCTTGGTTTCCCTACCCCTAGTAAAATGGAGTTGGTGGTCATCATCGTAATCTGGAAAATGGTACCAAATGTCAGCAAGGCAATGATCGGTGTTCCATCCAGATTGCTAAACAGCAATCCGTTGACCGAATATGCTGCCGCACAAAGTGCAATGACAATCGGCATACCTGTCAGAATCGAAATACGCAACGCAAGTGTAACCTGACTCTTCAGATGCGCTTCATCCTTGCGGGCAAATGCTGCCGATATGACAGGCACCAACGATTGACTCAAAGCGATCGCCAGAATCGGAGGAATACCCGCAATACTTTGGGCTTTCGCACCCAGAATCGCAAGTACACCAGTCGCTTCATCGAGTCCGATCTGGCCACTAAGCAGTGGAACCACAAGGGATGAATCGATAAAGTTAATGGCTGGAACCGCAAGTGAGGATAGCACAATTGGAATAGACAGCTTGAAGATATCACTGTAGATACCTCGCATCGGTAACTGTTCTGCACGCTCGTAATTCAATTGGGCCGCACGGTCGCTACGACGCAGCTTCAAGGTGAAGTACAGCATGACACCGAAGGCACCCACACTTCCTAATACCCCACCAAATGAGGCACCCGCAGCAATCGTCTGGTCATCATAATTCCATTGCAGCATGACATAAGCCACGATAATGGCTGTACCTACACGGGCGAACTGTTCCACAATCTGTGAAATTCCACCTGCTGTCATGTTGCCGCGTCCCTGGAAATATCCACGCATCATCGCAATGGCCGGGAACAGCAGCAAGGCTGGAGCCAAGGCACGAATGGCGCTGACTGACTCCGGTACTTTGGAGACATACGTAGCATAATAAGGTGCCGCGAACCACAACAAAGCAGACATGACTACCCCGGCAACAGCCGCAAAGATCAGGGCTGCACGGTAGATCTGTTGAGCTTCACCCGCGCGTCCGAGCGCATAGCGTTCCGATACCATTTTACTAAGTGTACTCGGTATGCCCGCCGTTGCTACAGTTAACAGCATTAAATATACCGTATTGGAGATCGTAAACGATGCGTTACCGACATCTCCAAGGATATGCTCCAGCGGCACCCGTTGAACCAATCCAAGTACTCTTGCGATCAGGGCAGCGGCCGCCAAAATGAGCGTACCCCTAATGAATGTTTCTTTCTTAGACAAACGAATTCCCCTTCTTTCCTCCACACCGGACGTGCATCCCGTTGAAGCTAATCCTGAACGTTTAGGCGAATCTTACCACCCAGATAATAAACAGAACAATCATGACGATTTGCAAAATAATTTTCATCACAGTACTCGTAAACAGCCCCACGACGGAACCAAATCCAACTTTCGACGCTTTGGAAGGTGAAGACCCTCCGATCAGTTCCCCGATAAAAGCACCGATAAATGGTCCCAGCACCAGTCCAAATGCCGGAATGACAAATGGGCCAATGATAACACCAATGGTACTCAGCGTGGTTGATAACTTGGAGCCACCAAACTTCTTCACACCCCATGCGCTGACGACATAATCAGCCACAAACAACACAACAACAATCAGAATCTGAATGATCCAGAACCACACACCAAACGGATCAAAGCTGAAGAACCAGCCGTAGACCAGAAACGCGAAGAAAATCGCTACAGCACCAGGCAGTATGGGATATACCGTTCCAGCCATCCCCACTGCAAACAGCAGCACAATTAAAATCCAGGCAATGGTTGCGAGCAAAGCTTACTCCCCCTTCAAAATATGTTCACGGATCACTTCGACAATACCGTCTTCATTGTTACTCGCTACGATCAGATCAGCCGCTTCCTTCACCTGCTCTTGCGCATTGCCCATCGCTACACCCAGACCTACGGCCTCAATGACAGCCAGATCATTCAGACTGTCTCCGACAGCAACAACTTCGGACATCTCGATACCCAGCAGTTTGCAAACCTCAGCTACACCACTGGCTTTGGATATTCCAGCAGGGTTGATCTCGATATTAACAGGTGAAGAATTCGTCATCTGCAGACCACCCATTTGTTGCAGTTCCATCATAATCTGGTGACGAGCTTCATCCACTTCGGTATTAAAGCCGAATTTCAACCATTCCAGACCTTCAATATTGTCCGTCCAACGGTCACGGTTGAACAGCTCTTCCACGGAGTATGCCCAGTACCAGCTGTTATATTTCTCACCGATTTCCTGCATTTTACGAATCAATGCCGGGTCCATCAGATGACGCATATGCAGATCATGCGGTGCTTTCCAGACTTCACTACCGTTAACGGTTACCATCGGTGTCTCCAGCCCAAGCTGGACCGCATAAGGCATCGCATGGAATACGGCTCTTCCCGTAGAAAGGCACACATGTACACCCCGACGAATGGCAATCTGAATCCACTTGGCGGTCTCCTGTGTAATTTCATGATTATCGTTAAGCAATGTTCCATCCATATCCAATGCAAGCAATTTGTATTTCAATTCACTCATACAGTAGTTCCTCCTAGGTTGTCTCTCTCCAAATTGAACTCATGGATATCCATTCAGGCACTAAGCGGGCAAAAAACCTTTCGAGTCGTAGTATCTTTGTTTCAGAATTACCTTTTTCTTTAGTGTATTGAGATTATACGAGGTAACCGTTACGTGTACGGATCGTCTTCCGATCGCTGTTGTCTCCGAATTTTCTAGATTCTCTCTTCTTAAAGGTTAGAAATTCGGAGACAAAGGCGAACGCTATCGCTTCTTCAGATCGATTCCGCCCCCTTCACTACATCACCTTTGTATTTAGAGCTCATAACACCTACTATCAAGAAGGAAATTCATAAACAAATTTCCCTTCTCTAGATCCTTTCTGCCCTCTACGTTCCACAATGGTTCTCCAGTTCAACTTAATGGTTCTCTTTATATAATTTTAAACTCACAACAAGATCGCCCGGCATCCGCAAAATCGGACGCTCCGGACGTCACAGCTAACGACATTTTACCACAGATCGTCGACCTGCAACAAAATAACCCGCTCAGGATTACACTTCGAAGTTATTACATTTTATGTAATATATAATTTCCTAAATAAAAAAACGATCCATCTCCTACAGATGAACCGCTTTTAGCTTAACCTTAGTCAATCTGCCTATTTCCCTGCCTAACCCGTAGCCAAGATTAAATCCAATTATCCCCTGTCCGCTCCTCTGTCTGGCTTGGATACTGCAAACAAGGATTGGGACATCAAATTCATGGTTTGTTTATATACGGTCTGGGCTGACTTTACATCACCAAGGAACCCGCCCATATGCAGGTGGATTACACCGTGCAGCGATGCCCATATAGTACTAACAAGAGTTTCGGTCTCTTCCTGGTCCGAAATCTGTCCTTGCTTCTGGGCAGTGCTAATTAGAATCAGCAAGCGGTGTATGGCAGTCATCGTTCCCTGCATACTCTCTGCATCCGGCTTGAACTCGGCAAAAGCCCCTCCGAACATCAGCTTATAGTAGCTGCTATAATCCTGCGCAAACTGCCAGAAGGCTTCCCCCAAATCCAGTAAGTGCTGCAAGAAGTCAGAGGACGGCGGCACTTCTTCCAAACGCTTGGCGAGCAATTTGCAGCCCTCCAGATACAACTGCTGGGCCAGGCCCTCTTTATTGACAAACAAACTGTAAATGATCTTGGTGGAGCAGCCCATCTTTTGCGATACTCTGCGTACAGTAACAGCCTCCGGCCCTTCTTCCTGCAAAATGGTTGCAGCCACATCAACCACAAGCTTACGGAGATTTTCCGTGTTTTGCAGGCGAGCTTGCTGATATGTTTTTAATGCCCGCCCCTTGGATGGTGAGGGTTTGTCTTCGTTACTGATAAGGATCACCTTCATTTAGTTATCACGTTTCTGACCGGAAACAAAGTTTCCGACTTCTAACAGGCATTCTAACCATTAGCAGAAAAGTTGTCAATGAAGTCATCATGATAAAAAAAAGAATTTGACACAATCATTTTCTTTTGGTTACTATGATTCTTATAGGAAACAGTGTTACCGATAATGGTCTTAAGTTCATTTTATATTTTTTTGGAGTTTCGGTAACGTTGTTTCCAAAAAGAAACAGTGTATTTAGGAGGATTAATATGTCAACAGAACAAAAACAACGCAAACGCTCCACTTGTCAACAAATTCGTAAATGGAGCCTGACTCTGCTAGGGGTAATTGTGCTGGGAATCGTTGTATTCCTGCTAATGCCCGCCCCGGTAGAACCCGTTGTTTGGTCTGCACCTGCTGCTCCTTCTTTTGAGAAGGAGGGTCCCTGGAAAGAGAACAACAAACTTAGCTCCGCTGAATTGGTTACCGACCGCGCGAAGTTCCCGGAATTTATCACTTTTGACAAAGAAGGGCGACTGTATACGGGTGACTCCGACGGCAAAATCTACAGAGTAACCTTTGACGCCGAAGACAAGGCACAGCCAGCAGAGGTATTCGCTGATACCCATGGAACACCTAACGGCCTAAAATTTGATGCTGCCGGAAATTTGATTGTGGCGGATATTCAGAAAGGGCTCCTGTCCATTGACCCGAACGGAAACATCGAAGTACTAACCACTGAAGTAGATGGGGGGCCGATCTACCTGGCGAACGAACTGGACATCGCGCAAGACGGATCGATTTATTTCTCCGATACCTCTAACTATGGCAAAGTCATGTTCAAAGAAATTGCCGAGAATAAACCGCATGGACGATTGTTGAAATATGATCCACTGACCAAGCAGACGACCGTTCTGCTTAAGGATTTATATTTTGCCAATGGGGTGGTACTGTCTGCCGAAGAAGACTTCGTGCTAGTCGCAGAATCGTATCATTACCAGTTGACCAGGTACTGGTTGAAGGGTCCCAAACAAGGCACCTCTGATATTTTTGCGGAGAATCTGGCTGGGTTTCCGGACAATATCACCCGTGACGCAGAGGGACACTTCTGGGTAGGGGTATTCACAACCCGTCTGTCTTTTGCCGATTACATGCATAGTCACCCTTGGTTAGCAGCGACGATGTCCAAAGTTCCACAGTCCTTGTTAAATGGAGCCAGTGCCCCAGTGAAACACGGACTTGTTGCAGAATATGGACCAGAAGGAGAGCTTATTCGTAGTTGGCATGATCCAGAAGGAACATTGTATGGCATCACCACGGCCGTAAACCAAGGGAAATATGTGTATCTCGGAACCGCACCGGGAGGAAGCCAAGGGGTTCATCGGGTGCCTTTGAAACCGTAAGGATTGTTATATTCATCTACCTCGTTGCCACCTTTAGGCATCCCAATAGCAGCTCACTCCAGCAGGAGGGGCTGCTATTGAATTTTTCTTAGTTCACATTCCAATCATAAAAAACCGCCTGGAAAGCAGGCGGCTAACAATCTCTACGAATTAACGTGCCGCGAATTTGCGACGAGCGTAACGGAATACAATGCCATGTTTCGGTGACAGCAACAGTGCGAGAACAAATAAAATTCCAGCAACAGCTACCATGCAGCCCGCAATGGAAGCATCCAGGGCATATGCCATGATATAACCTCCAACCGAGGATGCTGCTCCGATCAGGACGGCATACAGAATCATTTTGCCCAGACGATCTGTGAGCAGGTAAGCCGTCGCCGCTGGTACGATCAGCATGCCCACCACGAGAATCGAACCAACACTTTCAAATGAAGCTACGGACGTCATCGAAACAAGTCCCATGAGCAGATAGTGGAACAGCACTACTGGAATGCCGCAGGCCGCAGCCAGCGCCGGATCGAAGGCACACAGCTTGAACTGTTTGTAGAACAGCCCAATAACGACGAGGATGACTAGCAAAGTGATACCCAGCATCCAGACTGCCCTCGGACCGACATCCGTACCTCCAAGGGTTAACGTATCCCACTGTACATAAGCGATCTCACCAAACAAGACACAGTCCAGATCCAGATCAATATGCTGGGCGTTCAAACTAATCAGAATGACCCCTACTGCGAAAAGTGCTGTGAACACAATTCCGATCGAGGCATCAGACGACAGTCCACCTGCCTGCAAACTCTGTATGAAGAACACCGTCAGTAATCCAAACACCGTTGCGCCGAGCAGCATCCACAATGAATCTCTGGAACCGCTCCACAGGAAAGCAATCGCAATACCGGGCAGAACCGCATGGCTGATCGCATCACCGACCAGAGCCATTCGCCGCAGAATCAGAAAACAACCGAGGATGGCGCAAGCAGAAGATACCAAAACGGCCGTCAAGATAATCCAAAACGTTGCCATTACATCTCCCCCCGTTCCTGCTGATTTCGCTGTGCGGCGAGAGTCTGGAGTGTAGCTCGCTCTTCACGCATATATGCGGACTTTGCCTGAATACTACGCAACCGTCGGGCTAACAATCCACGACGTGGGGCGAGCAAGGCTGATCCGGCAAACAGCACCGTAGCCGCAAGAACCGTTACAGGTCCTGTCGGCAGATTGGGCACGAGCGTGCTGAAGATGGTACCCGTCGCTCCGCTCAATGCACCAAATATGCCTGCCAATAATACCATGAATGCAAGGGAGTCGGTCCAGCAGCGTGCCGCTGCAGCCGGAGTCACCAGCAGGGCCGCGACAAGCACCACACCCACCGCCTGAATCCCGGCAACCACCGCGATCACAGTCAAGAGCAGAATGAGCTGCTCCAGCATGGCAACTGGCAGACCCATGCCTCGTGCAAAACCCGGGTCAAAACTCACCAGCTTAAATTCCTTGAACCAGGCAAGACAGGCAATCAGTAATACGAGGCATACGCCACCCATGACATAGACATCCGTCATGACCATGGATGCCGCCTGTCCAAACAAATATTTATCGAGTCCGCTTTGGCTTCCACTCGCCCCATGCTGAATGCGCGTAAGCATGACTACGCCAACCCCGAAAAATACGGTCAGCACAATTCCCATCGCCGCATCCTGCTTGATTCGGGAGTAGCGCGTAATCCACGAGATTCCGAAGGTAGCGACAATGCCGGCCACCAGAGCACCAAACAGGAATAATCCAACCGACTTCGTTTCCGTCAACATAAATGCAATACAGATCCCAGGCAGAGCAGCATGAGCAAGGGTGTCCCCCATCAGGCTCTGTTTACGAAGAAAGGTGAAGGAGCCAATAATTCCGCTACTGAATCCTAACAACAGACAGCCAAGCAATATCCAACGTGTATTGGGGTCAGATAAGATGGCAACGATCCAGTTCCACATGCACTACACCTGGCCTTTCTCCGTCCGGCTTCCGATCATCGCAATCCGGCCTCCGTACGTCTCTTGCAGTGTATCTGGTACAAATACTTCGCTTGTCGGTCCGCCAGCCACCAGTCGTCCATTGAGCAGCAGCACATGGTCGAAGTATTCCTCAACTGTCGCCAGATCATGGTGAACGACCAGTACCGTCTTTCCTTCTTTCTTCAGCTGTTCCAGAAGTAAAATGATAGCTTTCTCCGTGGTGGCATCCACACCTGCAAACGGCTCATCCATGAAATACAGATCTGCGTCTTGCACGAGTGCCCGCGCCAGAAAGACCCGCTGCTGTTGTCCACCGGACAACTGACTGATCTGGCGGTACATGTAATCACCCATGCCGACTTGCTCCAGGCAGTGTGCCGCCAGGTCTCGCTCCTTTTTCCCAGGACGACGGAACCAGCCCAGATGACCATACCGTCCCATCATCACCACATCGAGCGCATGTGTAGGGAAATCCCAGTCCACCGATTCCCGTTGGGGCACATAACCGATGCGGCGACGTTGCTCCCTGTACGATTGTCCGAAGATCCGTACCTCACCATGCATCTTCGGTACCAGTCCCAGAACCGCTTTGATCAGTGTTGATTTCCCTGCACCATTTGGTCCGAGAATTCCGATGAGCTGTCCTTCCGGAATATCGAAGGATACGCTGCTAAGCACCGGCTTTTTGTGATACGCAACAGCCAGATCCCTCACACTAAGAGGAGCCGATGTTGGCTGCGTTCCCTGCAAGTGACTGTTGTTCAGTTTCGTAGGAGTTTGTTCCAATAAAGTTGTATCTTCCATAATCCTGTAACTCCTCTCTTCATGTGATTCATTATTTCAGGGCTTCTACAATCGTCTCAACATTGTGGCGAATCATACCGATGTATGTGCCTTCTTCCGTTCCTTCAGCCCCCATGGCATCCGAGAACAGTTCTCCACCAATGCTGACTGTATGTCCTTTTTGAGCTGCTCCGGCAATGATAGCTTCCATCGCTTTTGCAGGCACACTCGATTCAACAAATACTGCTTTGATATGGTTATCTACGAGATAATCCCGCAGTTCGCTAACATCTTTTGCACCGTATTCGGCTGCTGTACTGATGCCCTGAAGCCCCATTACTTTCATTCCATAAGCCTGACCGAAATATCCAAATGCATCATGCGCCGTAACCAATACCCGGCTTGCTTCAGGAATCTCCAGAATCTTCTCACGCACCTCGGCATCCAGTGCTTCGAGCTTCGCCAGATACGCCTCTGCCTGAGCCTTGTACTCTTCCGCATGGTCCGGGTCCGCCTCCACGAGCGTATCGCGTACGGCTTCTGCCGCATGCATCCAGTGGCTGACGTTAAACCAGACGTGCGGATCATATTCGGTGCCGCCTGTATCTTTGCCTGAGTGTAACTCCTCGACTGGAATAGTCTCTGTAACAGCAGTAACCAGCTTGCTTGAGGACATTTTCTCCAAAATGTCTGTCATTTTGCCTTCAAGATGCAGTCCATTATAGAAAATGACTTTTGCTTGTTCCAGCTTGCGAATATCACCTTGGGATGCCTTGTACAAGTGGGGATCAACTCCCGGGCCCATTAGCCCGGTAACATCAACATATACCCCGCCTACCTCACGTGCTACATCAGCGATCATTCCCGTTGTAGCGGTTACTTGTAACTTGCCACCACTGCTCGTCTCTGCATCACTGGAACATGCCGTAAGTACAATAACCAGAACCAGAGCCGCTAGCGTAATGACCCCCCTCTGAATACTCCTCATTTTCACCATTAACAATTCAATCGTCCCCTTTCCCTCTCCTAAAATACTTGTCTACATCTAATTTTGTTGTACAAGGTATTAAGTTTTAATCAAGACTAATAATGTTTCCCTTGTGCAAATTTTATCCGAAGCCAAAAAAAAAGGCAAGGGATTATTTCCCCTGCCTGTCCAAATATATTTAATTCACTTCATAAACCTTTCGGTCACGATGTTAAAAGAGCTAACTTCCGCGAGGTTCTTTTGCATTACTCTTTGTCTTTTCCTTCGTTTTTCTTCCCTTTTGGCGTTCCATCGAGACCATACACTTCATCATATGCATCGAAAATTTTCCGTGCTATTGGTGAAGCACTGACTGACCCGAACCCACCTTCCGGTACAACAACAGCGACAGCAAGCTTCGGATTATCTCGTGGTGCAAAGGCAATAAATACACCATTCTCTTTTTTGTTCGGTCCGGTGCCCTGCTCTGATGTTCCTGTTTTCCGTGCATAATCGTATGGGAAACCGTCAAATGAACTTACTTTGGTAACCATTCCTTTGTGCACTTCATTCCAGTGCGCCTCGGCAAAATCAACTTCATTAAGCACCTTAGGTTTGATCTCTTTCACCACATTGCCGTCCGCGTCACGGATTTCCTTCACCAGATGTGGTTCCATCCGTTTGCCCTTATTGGCAAGCATGGTCGTGTATTGGGCGAGTTGCATCGTAGTGTACTTGGCTTGTTGCCCAAATGAGGCAAACGCCAAACGTGTTAGAGCTGATTCGTCTTTATTAGTATATTCTAGCCTACCCAGAAATTCATTAGGCAGATCTACACCAGTGGACACACCCAAGCCAAATTCCTGCATGTGTTTGTGCCAGACATCGATGCCTTTCTCTGAGCCATAATTACGTAACAAACGTTTACCCACCATATCAATCATGAAGGCATTGGAGGATTTCTCAATCGCTCTTCTCGCCGTAATAGAACCATTATAAGCAGAATGCGAGTTCTTCACTTGTCGTCCGTCTTTCCCCAAAACCGCATATCCCTGATCATGATAGGTCTCTCCTGCTGTAAATAATCCCTCTTTTAATCCAATAAGCACACTTAGCGGCTTGATTACTGATCCAAGGAGTACAACGGATTCCGCCCGACTAGGCTTGGCATCATTCGGTGGGAACGACTCAGTGGTTCCGTTCCGGAATACATACTTAATTTTGTCATAATCCCAATCGTTCGGATCATAGTCCGGCATACTTGCCATAGCTACCACATTCCCCGTATCCACTTCCATGGCTACTGCGTATCCGGTAATTGCTTTAGGCAGTCTTCGCAATTCGTCCGTTATCGCCTCTTGTGCAGCCATCTGAATTTCCTTGTTAATGGTGGAAACAAGACTGTAGCCTTTCTCCGGTGGTGTTTGTAACATCGTCCCATCTGGCAGATTACGTGCGTCAATATCAATGGACTGATATCCGCTTCGTCCACGGAGTTCTTCCTGGTATTGAAGCTCCAGCCCATCGAAGCCAACCTTCTCTTCTTCATGGTACACAAGACCAGGATCACGCTGGGTACTTGCCCCCTCGCGGATGGCCTTATATTTGGCAATGGAATCTGGTGCTCGCTTGAACTCTCTTGTGTAACCCACAACCTGAACCGCTACACCATCCGGGTCATATTTTCTTATGTTTTCTTCCAGCACCATAACGCCTGGATAATCCGCTTTTTTCTCCATGAAAAAGGCAATTTCTTTGGTCGATAGATCCGACTTCACCAGCCTCGGCACATACCCGAACGTTTTCTGGTAATCCAGATCCAGTCGTTTGATGATCTCTTCCGCATCCGGCTGCTCTTTGTCCCCTGGATTAAACTGCTTAAACACAGCCGCCAGATCATGAGCCAGTTCCTCTGCTTCCTGCCTGCGTTCATCATTCCGATAATCCTCATACAACAACACATAGAGGGACTGTACAGGTTCGGAATAAGCGAGCGCGACTTCCCCTGTCGCATCATAGATGGGACCACGAACAGGTGCAAGTGGGATATCCTTGGTATTACGACTCGTTTCCATATACGTCAGTTCAGGACCCTCCACAAATTGTACAAAGGCTAATCTGAAAATTAGGATACTGAATATGACAAATGCCGCGAAAAAAAACAGATTCAGCCTTGCGGTGGAAGGCTTGTTGACGGGTGTATCTTCTTCAGTCATGGGTTTCTTCCTCAATCGGTTAAACATGTTTTAAGCCTCTCCCGTTCCTCTATAAAAATAAAATATTTAATCCGTCTTGTGAACGTGTTCAATCCATATTTAATCCTTTCTCATACAAGTCTACCAAAGGTTAGCTGTCACGTCTTTCAATATTTGGTTACATTTTCGTAAACAGAACCGTTACCGTTACACTACCCAATCTACCGATTTCAATGTAAACACTGACATATCAACGTTATCCCGTTCTCCGGATCACGTTTACCCTTCCCTTATATAAACGTGGTACAGCTCATATGGTTACATATTAATGCAACTAATTAGTTCACTCTTACGATTCACTCTCCACGTAAAAACAAAAAAGAGGACCCACGAAGGGTCCCCTCTGTAACCAATGCCTCACATCACTGTGTGCCTGATTCCGAATCTGATTCTTTATTTTTGTCCTTTTTCGGTACACCGTCGAGACCGAATTCCTCGTCATAGGCATCGAAGATCGCACGTGCAACCGGAGCCGCACTGCTCGAACCAAAGCCCCCTTCGGGAATAACCACAGCGACAGCAAGCTTTGGATTATTACGTGGTGCATAGGCGATAAACACCCCGTTATCCACCAGTTTACCGCCGACGAGTTGCGTCGATGTACCTGTTTTTCTGGCAAAATCATAAGGGAAGCCGCTAAATGCCGAAACTTCGGTAGCCATGCCTCGTTGCACTTCGTTCCAGTAGGCGTCGTTAAACTCCACCGTGCTCAGTACCTTCGGTTTTACTTTTTCGACCACGTTGCCTTCCGAATCCCGGAACTCGTTAACCAGTTGTGGTTCCATCCGTTTTCCTTTGTTCGCAAGCATCGTGGTGTACTGCGCTAACTGCATGGTTGTGTATTTTCCTTGCTGACCAAAGGAGGCATATACCAACTTGGTCAAGGAACTCTCGGAGCTTTCCATGTATTCTTTGAGACCAGGCCGCTCATTAGGCAAATCTACCTCTGTAGATACACCAAGACCGAATTGCTCCATATATTTATCCCATACGTCAACACCCTGTGCACCATACTTCGAGTACAGCTTCTTCCCGATCTCGTCAATCATGAACACGTTTGAGGAATGACGAATCGCATCACGAGGATACATTGCACCATACACATGCCCTGATGAGTTCTGCACTCTGCGATTGTCTCCACCAAAGGTCGTTGAACCTCTATCCGAATATACGGTATTTGTAGTGAAGAAACCTTCTTTTAAACCGATCAATACACTAAGTGGTTTGATCGTTGAACCTAGCAACACAACAGATTCCGCCCGTTTACCCGTATCATCTGGCGGGAATCCACGGATCGTACCATTTTGATAGATATATTTTATTTTATCGTAATCTTCATTACTTATACCGCCGGTTCTCCATACGTTAGTATCATAGTCCGGCATACTGGCAGCAGATACGATTTTCCCCGTATCCACTTCCATCGCAACCGCAAACCCGGTCTTGGCATTTGGATGCAATCGACCGGAAACTGGATTCCGATGAAGCCAACTCAACTGATCCAGAATGGCCTGTTCTGTTTTCACCTGAACGTTCTTGTTAATGCTGGAAATCAGGTCGTAACCTTTCTGTGGCGGGGTAGAACCTGCTACACCTTCAGGCAAGTTACGCAAATCAACATCAACGGATGTATATCCGCTTTTGCCGCGGAGAGCATCCTGATATTGCAGTTCCAGTCCATCAAAGCCTACAAATTCATTCTCTGTATACACCAGGCCCGGATCCGTTTGCGTTTTATTGGCCTCATCCACCTCTTTGTATTTGTTCAAGGACTTCGAACTTCTGAACTTCTTCAGATAACCGATGGTCTGAACCGCTACCGTATCCGGATCGTAGAATCGCACACTCTCCTCGACGATCTGAATACCTTTGAACTCGTCCTTGTGCTGTAAGAAATAAGCAACTTCTTCCTCGGACAGATCACTCTTGATCAGACGTGGCATAAAACCGTTCGCTTTGCGGGAGTTCAAGTCCATCTCTTCAATAATTTTCTCCACTGTAAGTGACTCTGAATCCTTCAGCTTGTACTGTTCAAATACATCGTGCAACCGGGTTGCAATATCCTGCACTTCCCCTATGTTAGGACTCGGTTTCCCATCAACATCCCCATAGTTTTTATACAGTGTCAGGTAGAGAGACTGAATGGGCTTGGAGTAAGCCAACTTCACCTCACCTGTAGAATCATAGATCGTGCCTCTCACAGGAGGAAGTGGTACATCTTTGGTAATGTTACTTGCTTCTTCCTGACTAAGCTCAGGCCCTTCGACAAATTGTAAAAAGGCCAAGCGTACAATAATAACGCTAAAAATAACAAAGGAAGCGAAGAAAAATACGTTCATTCGGTAACTGAAGCGCCGTTTGTCCGTAAGTTCATCCTTCTCATTGGAATGTTTTTTCATCCATCCTACCTCTTTCATGACTTGATGCATACCGCTCAAACTGGTTCTTCGCGGCATGATAACCTGGCAACGTCGTCATATTCCGGACCCATGTCTGTGGTAATGTTAAGCTGACTGATCCTTTAGATGGGTGTCGGCAAAATTCGGAGGATTAAACCAGTCTCCACTGATCGCCCATGTCGGGTCAAGCGGAACCCAGCTCTCGGAATCACTCAAATACACCTCATTCCACGCATGCGGACCGTACCCTCCCTGGCCGTTATAACCAAGTCCTGTAACCACTTTGACTTCAAGTCCTTGTGAACGGGCCATCACGGCGTAAAGACGGGCATAATCAATACATACGCCTTTACGTGTATCAAATGTATTCTGTGGATTCTGTTCATGCCATATGCCCTTTTGCTCATAGTCATCCACTTTACCATAGTCATACTGAATACGTGAACCTACCCAGTCGTATAGCGCTTTTGCTTTGGCTTCATCTGTCGATTGGCCTTTGACAATCTCACTCGCTGCAGATTCAATGTCCGTTGGAATATTGTGGTCGATGACTTCATATTTACGTTGCAGGATGCCGCCCAGTTCCTTCTGCACAGCCTGCGTAAAGACGGGTAGCTTGTCCTTGATGAACGTGCCAGACAACGGTTCGATAACCGATTTGGCTCCTTGCATATAGATCGGGGATGCTTCCACATATCGGCTGAACATGCTTCCAGGGTAAAGACTGACAATCATGAACAAAACTGCGATGACAATCATTCCGCGGACGGAGCCTATGATCGTGCCAATGACTGCACCCGTCAACCGACTAAACATACCTTTAGGCGCACTTTCCTCAGCTGACCCCTGCCTGCTGCTAAAAATAAATGATGAGAGAAACCCGAGAATCAGTCGGATGAGTCCATAGCTAAGTACAAATAATACAGCGAACCGCATTAGCGGAAAATCTGCAATCGCCGTAACCAACGTATAATACATCTGTTCCCACCGGTTCAACTCACGATTAGGCATGGCTGAAGCATACTCAGACAGCCACTGCTGTACATATGGCGCAAGCCACAACGTTAAACCGATCGACAACAGAATACCAATGACCGCCATAATGCCATCCATCAGGAACCCAAAGAGTCTGCCTGCTGAACGCGAAGCCCCTCTGGACCAACCCTGCAATAATGAAGCAGCCACAATCAACAACAGCATAATCGTGATGCCATTCAATTCCTTCAGGCTGTCCAGCCAATTCTGCAGCACGTACCGATTCCCCCTTTACTACGATGCTGGTGCTGTTTTGTTCTCCTGTGCCTGTTCGACAAACGTACGTATCGTTTCATTGTCGAGTTTCCATTCGCCAAGTGAAATTCCACGGAAGGTCACATCGACTTTATCCGATTGAGTTCTGCCTTTAATCTCCACATTGGGACTTGTGATGGTGAACGCTCCATCCTGTCCTTTGACGTATTTCGCTTTGGAAGCCTCCTTCAGCATCATGCTGGTTGCTTCCTTCTTCAATGTATCCATCGTGCTGGATTGTACGTCTGTTACTGTCTGTTTGATCTGATCAATGGAGATGCCGCTGTATATCAGTAGAGCCGCAATAATGATGATGGCAATCGCCCATTTCAATACGGTTTTGACCACATTCAGAACAAAGAACAATATGATCAATGCAACCACGATCACCAGCCAGTTCTGCATCACAAACTCTTTGATTACTTCTATGTTCATGACTACACCTTCCGTATTAGAATTCATTCGTAACACTCCCGAATATTATACATGATTTCCGAAGCTGCTGTCAGCTAAGCCCTCTCCCTTAAAAATAAACGGTCTAAGTTCGTCCCGCCGGGCGTACAAGTAGTACCATGAGGTTCTGCCGGGCGAACGGGGAACACGTTCAAGACCTGTAGTTTGAACATGCATCGCTTAACAAGGAGGGGCTTATGTGAAAACGGCCATCTGGCTATACCTGTTTTTGTTCCTTGCTGTATTTGATTTGCACGCCCAGTATCCGATTCTGACTCCTTTTGCCATCTCGCTGGGAGCCGCCCCTACCTTCATTGGCTGGATGATGGGCATCTATTCCTTAACACATCTTCCTGGCAATCTGATTGCCGGAACACAAATCGATAAACATGGCAGTCGCCGCTACATTGTATTCAGTCTGCTCGGTGCAGGATTCATCCTGCTCCTGCAAGCCTATGTCCAGACACCATGGCAACTGCTGGCGCTGCGTTCCATCAGCGGTTTTGTACTGGCCTTCCTGTCTCCTGCATGTCTCGCCCTGCTTGCACAGTTATCCAGCGATCCGGTGAAACAGGGGAAGTATATGTCGGGTCACGGGGTAGTACATACCCTCGCATCTGTGATATCACCAGCAGCCGGTGCGATCATTGTAGGTTCCATGGGTTTCTCTGCTACATTTTCAGGCTTGGGCTATCTGCTTATTCTCACTGGTGTCATTGCTTTCATGACGATGCCTCGTGGCATCATCAAGCAGCATGAGAGAGTAACGGAACCTGCCAAACCTGACGTTTCACCAGCAGATGCCACAAGTGCATTCCTGCCGGTGTCCTGGCGATACTTTGCCTTGCCTCTGGTGATTGCCTGTGCCCAAGGAATTCTCTTCTTCGAATTACCCCTGAGGGGAGGAGGACAATCGTCCATCATGTCTACCGGACTGCTGTTCTCTATTATCAGTATTGGGGCACTCTTCACACTCAGCATGTTATTCCTCAACCGGTATTCCCCCAAGCTTCGTCTGGTTGCGGGCGTGCTGTTAATGTCCTTGTGTTTTTTTGTGATGGCAGCCATTCCGCAAGTTCCGTTGTCCACCGTATTATTTGTACTTGGGATGTCCAAAGGCATTATCTTTCCAGCTATGGCAACCCTATTTATCCGTCTGAGCGGAGGCAGCAAGTTGGGCCGCATTTTCTCGCTGCAATCCATCGCCACCTCCATCGGCTCTTTCATCGGCCCCATCACAGCCGGGCAACTTCGTGTCGGGTTATCACCCTATTTCATCGCCTTTGTTTTATTAATGATTGGTATGCTGCTGCTTCCATACTATACATCCAGACGCGAAGCATCCCTGTCCGATCCGAAAAGTATATTGAATTAGGCCTGTTTCAAGCTCTGCTTTCCTACTGTTATAACAGCAATTAGGCCAGTATTTTCATTAGCTTTGCATCATTCCCCCATTTACAGCTAAACTATATAAAATGGACTAACGTTTTACACTCGAACGGAGCGGCCTAGGGATTATCAGCGCCGTCTTTAAGATTTCATCTTTTTCTTGAATATCATCATTAGGTATGGACGATCATTGGAAGTAGTGAAGGGGACGGAATCGATTTTGAAGAAGCGTTAGCGTTCGCCTTTGTCTCCATATTTCAACCTATAAAAAATAAAATCAATCAGAAATTTGGAGACAACAGCGATCGAAGGAACGATCCGTAACCGTAACGGCCACTACTGATCAGAATTAACCTGATGTATTTGAAAAAGAATTTAGAAATCAGAGGTGCTCCTGCCCGCGTGGTGAACAGTGTAAAGAAAGGAGTCCATTTTATATAATCAGTCGATTTTCGCTGCAACATTTCCCGGGGAATGTCGACATAAGCTCTCGAACAAGAGGTGAATATCATGCCTATTCATGTCATTGTGGAAGGTAAGAATGACCGAAGCAAACTGAAACGTCTGGTTGGACCCGAGATCAACATTCTATGTACGTTTGGAACACTTAATTCCCTCAAGCTGGAGACCCTGCGCAAGCAAGTCGGTTACGATGAAGTCTTTTTATTTATGGATAATGACAGTTCCGGCAAAAAAATTAGAGGTGTACTTCGGGATGCTTTCCCGGATGCAGTACAGATGTATACACGACGAGGATATGCGGGTGTGGAAGGAACACCTGATGAGTATATCATTGCCCAGCTGGAAAAGGCCGGGTTAGAGACATACATCCAATACCCTGAACATCCTTCCTATTAAAATGAAATACCAAAAGGCTGCCTTTGGGTTGATATCCAACCTGAAGGCAGCCTTTACAATATGAGTATCAGATGATTATTCCTTAATCAGATTGCGAATATCCTCGGCAATGACAGCAGGCACAACGTCCTCTGTATTAAACGCATTATATACCTTGCGCAGCTGGTTGTTCTCATCCACCAGACCAATCATGTTCATATGGGCAAAATCATCCTTACTCTCCCCATCGATCAGGATCTGGAATGATTCCCTGGCGAATTGTTTGGTTTTGTCCATATCCCCTCGCAAGAAGTACCATCCGGAATAATCCGCATGGAAGCGGTCCGCAAACGTCTTAATCTTCTCTCTTGTATCGACTTTCGGGTCGAATGAAATAGATACAAATGAGACATCTTTACCAAAGGTGTCGTCCTCTTTCAACAGATCCTGCACCTGGGATAACGTAAACGTCGTAATCGGGCAGACATCCGGACAACTGGTGAAATAAAAGTAGAACAAGCGGACTTTTCCTTGCGTATCCTCCAGTGATACTGTACTGCCATCTACATTTTCCATAGAAAAGGATTGGATTTCACGAATCTCTGGTAATTTTTCCTTACTGGCAAATACAGTGCCCCACATCAGATACACAGCCATAATAAGTGCGAGCCCGAGCAGCATCCATGTCCATTTGTACTTTTTCAGCATCTTCCTCGTCCCTTCTGTATCTTCTCTTATGAATACGCATACATATGTGAACCCAAAATCACCTTTGTTTCGCTTCATCCATCTACTGTGACATATGTATTCAAAGAAACCTACTTTTTATGAGATTCTATATTATTGTAACGGTTAAAAGGAACAATGCCCATAAATATTTATGTAACATATCCGACCGCGTATTCTCTGATGCAACTTCTCTCAGTATCCGATATAAAGTTTATCATAGGAAACACCAAAATAGTTTGACAAACTTCGTACATTTATTGGGTATAATACAGGTTATTGTAATAAATTTGAAATTAGGGATGTTTTGCATCCTGACAGACGGATATTATACACTATATATGGGTATCACCTAGATAGAGAAGTAATATGCCTTAGAACGATACACCACACAAAGGAGACGTTTATGGATACCTCTACACATTTTGTCATGGGGATTGGTCTAGCCGGTCTGGCTTATGTCGATCCTGTAGTCGCAGCGAGTCCCATGCTTGCAGCTGCGGTAATGGTTGGCACGATCGCCGGTTCCCAGGCCCCTGACATTGATACTGCGTTACGTCTCAAAAGCAATTCGCTTTACATTCGGAATCATCGGGGCTTGTCACACTCTCTGCCATTTCTCCTGTTATGGGTTTTGCTCATCACCGGCGTCATTGCACTGATATTCCCTGGTGTCCCTATTGGACACGTTGCCACCTGGACCGCTGTGGCCGTAGGCTTTCATGTATTCACCGATCTGTTCAACACCTATGGAACCCAAGCCGCCCGGCCTTTTACGGAACGCTGGATCGCCTGGAACATCATTCATATTTTTGATCCGTTTCTATTCACTACACATGTCATAGCTATCCTGTTATGGGCCTTTGATCTGATCGCCCCTGCACCACTCTTTGTTACGTTGTATAGTTTGACCGGTTTATATTATATATGGCGAACGATTGCTCGTGCACAAGCAGTCAGAAAAGTTAGACGTCTCGACAACAGCCCAGAGCAGGCAAGATACATCGTCATTCCAACGATATCCTGGAACCGCTGGCATGTGGTTAAACGAGTTAAGGACGGCAGTTATGTGATCGGTAAAATGGATGGTTCTAATCTGGTATGGAGTCTGCACGCCTCGTCTTCTACTCATGCGGCCGTTGCTGCTTCACGCAAATCACCGGAAGTCAGTTCCTTTCTCTATTTCACCTCCTATGCGGTGGCAGAGGTTGAAGAACTGCCTGCTGGTTACAAGGTCCGCTGGGCAGATGTACGTTATCGACACCGGAAACAATATCCATTTGTCGCGGTGATTGTGATGGATCGGAATTTTGAGACGATTGATACGTATGTAGGCTGGTTAAGCGATGAGAAAATGGATAAAAAACTTTTATCTGCACGCCCTTGACGAAGTGAGCATGGCAAGGCACAATCAAACATAGGAACTGATACGCGAGAAAGCCCGGAGCGTTTCCGCCCCGGGCTTTCTGTTTATCCTGTTTTGTTGCTGTTTGGTTAAAATAAATTATTTGCCAGACCCAGCCAGAGACTGCTCAGCGATTTGTACCAGACGTTTGGTGATATATCCACCCAAAGATCCTGTTTCACGGGAAGTGTAGTTACCGTAGTAACCGTCTTGTGGGATAGTTACACCCAGTTCCTGTGCAGCCTCCATTTTCAATTGTTGCAGTGCTGAATTTGCCTGAGGTACCACCAAGTTGTTAGAACGAGATCCTTGAGCCATATTTATAATCTCCCTTCAATCTGTGTCTGTAATGTAATTGCAAGCTTGCAAGATTATTATGGCTCGTAGGCTACAGGTTATACGGAGTTTTACTAAATTTGTAGATGGAGGTTTTTCCCAATGAGTAAAGGCTTATCCTTATGGTTCGCATTCTCTTCGATTATTTTGTTAACGGTTTCAGCAATCATGATCTCCTACTCTGGTTGGTTTGCTGCACTACTGTTTGTCCTGTCCATTGCCAATATTGGCTGGGGATTTGTAATTCGCGCCAAAAAAGAACGTCAGGAAGTTCAATCGGCTGTTTCAGAGCCCACTTCTTGAGCAGGTCAGTTTATAGTTCAATAAAGTTCAATAATGAACGCACAAAAATAAAGAGGAACTTCATAAGGCTCCTCTTTATTCATGTTAACTATTCATTGCGTGAAATATGAAGATCTTGTTCAGGACTACTGTTTACGTCTTGGAACAAATCCCATACGTTCTTTCACTGCATCCAACGTTTGAGCAGCAACTTCTTCTGCACGACGAGCTGACGTATCCAAAACATCCGCCAATTCGCCAGATTCACGAATCTCATTATATCGCTGTTGTAGCGGTTCAATCACAGATACAACCACTTCAGCCAGTTCCTTTTTGAACGGACCGTACATCTTGCCTTCATAACGCTCAGCTACTTCCTTAAGCGTCATACCTGCACATTCAGCATAGATACTCATCAGATTGCTAACTTCCGGTTTGTTCGCCGGATCGTATACCACTTCACGCCCGGAATCCGTTGTAGCACGGCTGATTTTTTTGCGAATAACATCTGGCGGATCCAGCAGGGCAATATAGCTGCCAGCGTTAGGGTTACTTTTGCTCATCTTTGAAGAGGCATCATCAAGTGACATGACCCGTGCACCTACCTGTGGGATATACGGATCTGGAATGGTGAAGTACTCCCCATAACGGTGATTAAAACGTCCTGCCAGATCACGTGTCAGTTCCAGATGCTGCTTCTGATCCTCACCTACTGGGACAAGGTCAGCATTGTATAACAAAATATCAGCCGCCATTAATGATGGATACACGAACAGTCCCGCACCAACGGAATCTTTACCGGATGATTTATCCTTAAACTGAGTCATCCGTTCTAGCTCACCCATGGAGGTCAGCGTTGTCATCAACCAGCCCAATTCCGCGTGCTGCGGTACATGGGATTGCAGAAATACGTTAGATTTCGACGGATCAATACCTGCTGCAATAAACAGCGCAGCTACCGCTTCCGACTGTTCACGCAATGCTGCTGGCTCCTGAGCCACGGTGATGGCATGAAGATCAACTACCATGAAATGACATTGATAGTCATGCTGGAGTTTTACAAAATTTTTGATTGCACCAATATAGTTGCCCAATGTGAGCTTACCGCTTGGCTGAATACCTGAAAGTACTGTTTTCATTGCACATAACGCCTCCCTGATTGTATATATAAACTCCTGCTATTCTCTGCGAACGCAAAAAGGCCCCACATCCGCAAGGGACGTGAGACCGTGGTGCCACCCTTATTCGCTTTTCTTCGATTGCTCCTGACTCTGAATCAAGTCAAGCCGAAGAAATGCCTTCATTGTTCCGTAACGTGGATTATTCGGCAGACTCTAGTGGGGCAAGCCCATCTCTGGCTTAACCTGTTCAAACCTACACTCAAGGGTCCATTCGGTAAAGAGCTCACACCGGTTCACATCAACCACCGGCTTTCTGAAGAGGATTCTCTTGGCCTACTTATCCCTGTCATCGATTTCATGTCATTCAATTCTAATAAATGCTTTCAGAGTTCCATCTTAATGCGCACAGGCGCGAATGTCAAAATGAGTTGAACTTTTTTACCCGAGACATCAAAATCTGTTATGATGGAATTGCTTATCCTGTTGCCTTCTTCACACGAAATAGCGCAGGAAATAGCTGGCATGTACACAACGACACGCCTGCAGCAGTACCAGTCATCACAACTGCTTGCAGACAGATTTCAAGTGGGAAAAGGAGCATCGATATGAAACAAGTGACCAAAGGCCAATGGAATGGTTACGACACGTATATCCTACATAGCCGTGAATTGGAAATCACCCTGCTGCCGCGTCTTGGAAATAATATTATTTCTATTCGCGATTTAGTGCAGGACAGAGATGTCGTCCGCCGTCCGGATGAAGACGATCTTGCCTTTTATCTGCAGAAGCCGTACCATTTTGGCGTTCCTCTCCTGATTCCACCAGGGCGCATTCATCGTGGACATTTCGAATATGAAGGTGTTCGTTACCAGTTCGATCAGAACACGGCGAATGACAACCATATTCACGGTCTCCACCGTACCCAATCCTGGTGTGTCAGTGACATTGAGGAAGATGAAGACGGCTGTGCTATTACGACTGAATTACTGACTGAAAATGAAGAGCATTGGATGGCCCAATTCCCGATTCCCCTGAAACTTGAGATGACGTTCAGTCTGCAAAACGCTGTATTTAGCCAGCGTCTGCGAGTCACCAATCTGAGCTCAACACCTGCTCCATTCGGGATGGGATATCATACATGGTTTTTGTTAGATGGCAAACCTGCTGACTGGACACTGCAACTGCCTGTTTCCGGAATATACGGACAGAATGAAGAACAACTACCGACAGGTGAACTGGAATCTCTGGGTGAATGGTCTGCTCTGAACGAAGGCATCAATTTGCAGGGACGTAACTGGGATACCCTGTTGAAAGCTACCGAAGGTGAACCGGCTACGGCTTACTTACGCAGGCAAGATGGGTATACATTGAAATATTCAGCAGATGAAACATTTTTCAAACATTGGGTTCTCTTTACCAAAGGTGAATCCGATCAGTTCTTGTGCATTGAACCGTACACTTGGCTCCCGGATGCACCTAATTTGGCTTTATCGGATGAACAAACCGGGTTGATTCGCTTGGAACCGGAACAGCCTGTTGAGTTATTTACACGTATTGAGGTTATACCTCCTACAGAATAAACGAGCTGATCATCCTCTATGTTGTTTTTACGCATATCACCCTATATTTTGATATCCAAATACAACTTGTCGACCCGCATTGGGTCGGCTTTTTTATGTGTCCTGTGCACTGATAGTTATCCATATTTTCCCTTACGCCATATCATGTATATTTCCGTATTCTCTAACCATACTAACATCACCAAGCCATAAGGAGGTGACACATATGTACGGAAGTCAAAACCAAGGTAGCGGTAGCCGCTCCAACAACCTGGTCGTTCCCCAAGCAAATGCTGCATTGCAACAATTGAAAATGGAAGCTGCACAAGAGCTGGGTGTAACGATTCCACAAGATGGTTACTACGGTAACTATACTTCCCGTGAGACAGGTTCTCTGGGTGGATACATCACTAAACGTCTGGTACAAATCGCTGAGCAGCAATTATCGGGTCGTTCGTAAGCTCGTAATTAATGCTTAAGTAGCGTTAAAAAAACAAAAGCGGCCTTCTTCGGAAGTGCCGCTTTCTCTTGTGTAACTAATTATGAGGTCGACTCCATATCTGAATCCTTGTATGTATTGGTTCTAGGGTAACGAATCATCAAGCTTGCCATATTGTAGTTAGACTCCATCGTTGCATCTACCAAAATCATACCTTGTCTTACTGTGAAATCGTACGATATTTCGCCATGTGTCCAATTACGTTTGAATTTCAACGTCTCCAGTGCCATTGCCCGGAAAGAAGTTCTCTGGGTTTCGTTTAGCCCCCCTTCCTCCACATCCATCTGCCCATCTCGTCCAGCTATCGGATTATGTCGAATACCGAATTTCCCAATTACGTTGTTTCGTATTTGCACAAAAACCACCCCTGAATCTAACCCTGACAACTCACGATCAAGTTCTTTGAATACCAGATCCAACTGTCTCGCTAATGAAAGCTCATCAATTTTCATATTAACACTCTCCTTATATGCTTATAGTCCTATACATCAAGGACTTACGACTCATTATATGACATCATATGTGCTCATTCAACAAAGAACGGCAAAGTTGGGTATTTCTAACTATGATTTGCACAATTAATTGCCATTCCACTTCCTTAAACTGAGCTTTTTCACTTAATTACGACAAAATCTTCGAGAATCGAAAATGAGGATTCTGTACAAAAAAAGGCTGCAATCCCGTGTCTGTTAACAGGGGATTGCAGCCTTTTCATAAATATTCAACATATTATGTTCAACCTATTTTTGGGTTGCTGTCATCTGTAGAAACTGCTCAATATCGGCAATAACCAAGTCCGCAGCATTTTGCCAGAATTCCGGTTGTGTCAGGTCGGTACCCAGATGTTTCTGAGCAAGTTCTTCGACCGTCATACGCCCTGTATCCCGCAACAAATCATCGTATTTATCTGCAAATGCCGTTCCTTCTTGCTGTGCTCTGGCATAGATTCCCGCACTGAACATATAACCGAACGTGTATGGGAAATTATAGAATGGCACACCAGTCAGATAGAAATGCAGTTTGGATGCCCAGAAATGAGGATGATCTGATGCAAGCGCGCCGCAGAACGCTTCCTGCTGTGCCTCCACCATTAATTTGGATAACTCATCCGCGTTGACCAGGCCTTTTTTGCGTTGTTCATAGAAACGATTCTCAAACAGGAACCGGGCATGGATGTTCATAAAGAAAGCCACACTTCGCTGTATCTTGTCTTCCAGCAAAGCCAGCTTCTCTTGCTCATCTGTTGCCGCCTGCACCAGGGCATCTGCTACAATCAGTTCAGCAAACGTGGACGCTGTCTCAGCCACATTCATCGCATAACGTTGATTCAATGCAGGCAACTCTTCCATAATATGTTGATGATATCCATGACCAAGTTCATGCGCAAGGGTCGACACATTAGACGGTGTCCCAGAGAAGGTCATGAAAATTCGGGTTGCTTTGCTAAGTGGCAAAGACGTACAGAATCCGCCTGGACGCTTGCCAGGACGATCTTCTGCTTCAATCCAGCGTTTCTCAAAAGCCATCTCTGCAAACGAGGAAAGTTTAGGACTGAACTTGGCAAACTGCTCAACAATATTAATTGCTGCTTCATCGTAAGTGATTTTGCCACTCGATTTACCTACAGGTGCATCTACGTCGCTCCAGCTGAGCTTGTCTACCCCCAGCAGTTCTGCCTTGCGCTCCAGATATCGAACAAGCGCAGGTTTGGCACCGTTAATCACATCCCACATCGTATCCAGTGTCTGACGTGACATCCGGTTAATGGCCAGAGGTTCTTTGAGGATATCATCCCAGCCACGTTTCTCATATAACTTCAGACGGAATCCAGCGAGGTGATTCAGCGTGTCAGCACAGAAATCTTCGACATCGGTCCAAGCCTGCTCCCAGTTTGCGAATACCGTCTCACGTACATTCCGATCACTATCGCTCAGCTTGTTGGCAGCCTGTCCTGCGGAGAGCATCACCGTTTCCCCATCTTGCTCAAATGGAATGTTCACCTTGCTGACAATCGTGTTGTAGAATTTGCCCCAACCATGGTAACCATCCACACCCAGATCCAGAGCAAGACCTTCCAGTTCAGGCGACAGCTTCTCACGAGCCAGCGTGCGACTCTCGTTCAGTACAAATGCCAGCGGCTTAACATCTTCCCGAGCAATCCAGGCGTCCCACACCGAATCCGATGTATGACTGAGTGTATTATCGAACTTCGATTTGCTGCCGTTCAGCATCGCTGCAATAGAACTGATGGCGCCCTGAAGCTGCGTTGCTTTCTTGTCCTTCTGGTTTTGCGATGAGAGGCAGGATACAAACGCAGAACCTTCCGATACGCGCATATAACAGCTTTGCAGCAGTTCCAAAATGGGGTCAAATGCTACCGTCTCTTCTAATGAAGTCGGTGCAGGTGTTTCGTTCAACAGATGTTGCAGTTTACGTACATCCTCTTCCAGTTCAATCAGATAGGCAGCGAATGTCTCGGAGGAAGAACCTCCACTAAAAATGGACTCCAGATCCCATACGGGGTGTAATGGCGTTTTCATTTAATAAGGCACCTCTCTCTATAAGTTGGATGGTTAGGATTGAATTAAAAACTGGTTTTCTGTGAGTCATATCTCTATACTAGAGAAATAGTTATAGAGGTTGTTCAAAAAGTCCACTTTTGATTACGAATCATGCCTGACGGCATCATCAGCATCGAATATGAAATTCAGCCGAAATGTCCGTTGCTCACGTAGTTTGCCTACGCTCCGCTACTCCATTTCTAGCTTCATTCCATCTTCTCGGTACTGAAAACCAGACTTTTTGAACATTAATTTATAGTAACTTTCAGGAGGTAAACGTATGAAACCTTTACAAGTATCGGCTGATACAGCTGTCAAATTAGCAGAATCACTGGGCGTACCTTTGGAGCACCTGATGCACATGCCCCAACATATCCTGATGCAGAAGATTGCGGAACTCGCCAAACAAGAAGCCTCCAAACCTTCTGCACCAGAAGGCGAACAAGAATGATTCCGTTTGAGAACAGCTGGCCTTACGATATTGTGATGGGAGACATCTATGTACAGCAATGTCCCTATTGTCATGCAAGCAATGTGCTGCTCCCCCTCAAACCAAAAGAGCTTGTGCTCATTCGCGAAGGCAAAAAGAAATTACTGGTCTTTCCCTGCTGTAATACAAGCATGACCGTGATCGACAACGACAGTGACTATTTGTTATCCAGCCGTCCTGTCCGTAACTAATGCAAGATCAACTTAGAGGGGGCTGCGCTTTGCAGCCTCTTTGTCTGTTTCCAGCATCTCTTCAGGGAGTTCCAATTTACTTGAAATCATCTGCTCACGCAGCACGGCCCACTGTTCCCTTGAAGCACGAATCATGGCCGCATCTGTGATCCGCTTGTCATGAATGACCTTGCTGAACCATTGCACCGCTTCATTAAACCGTCCTACCCTGCGGTTCAATTCCCCGAGCAAATACAACAGTTTGGCTTCATTGCCACCCGTTCCTTCACGTTCGAACACCTTCACATAGGCTTCCAGGCTAAATTCAAGAAAACGATGTTCCTGTGCATGGTCCTCCATATAACGATACAACCAAGCTATATGATGCAACAGACCAGCGACGACACGATCTTTCTCCTGGATAACCTGTGCGCACAGCAAGGCAAGCTTGTACGTTGCCAACGCCTGTTCCAGTGTTCGTGCTCCGCTATATTCACGTTTTACCCAACGGTTACCGATCTGTTCCTTAAAAGCCTTGCGCTGAGCATCATTCAAATGCTCCGTTGCGTTCTCCGTCGAGGCAAACCCGCACTGCGGACAGATGCGAACCACATAAAAATCTGGATTCTCCAGCTTGTAGTAAGCACAAAAATCCGAATCCGTCCGGTAGGGCCTTTTCAAACTCGGTCTTACCCGTGAGGTCTCATACTCGGTTTCGCAATAATGGCAGGTGACTTTCACCTTATACAGCGGCTCTAATTCCAATCTCTCCCATCCCTCTCCCGTACGCTCGTAATCATATTCGGAACTATGGTGTATTCACAAAATGATGTGCAGGCCCGGATAAACGCTGCAGGATAAACGAATGCAAGGGCTCCTCCACACCAATCTGTGTTAAGGCCTGATCCATACATGCAAGCCAAGCCTCAGCCCGTTCAACCGTCACTTCAAAATGCATATGACGGGCACGCATCATCGGATGTCCAAACGCCTCGGAAAACAGCCCTGGGCCTCCAAAAAACTGAGACAAAAACATATACTGCTTGTCGATGACCGGCTGAATATCTTCCGGGAAAAGCGGAGCCAGCTGCTCATTCTGCTGAACGATCGGATAGAAAGCCTCGACCAGTGCACGAACACCTTTCTCACCGCCAAGATTGTCATAAATACTCAAACTGGGATTCATTCGTCTGATCCCCTTTCTGATGTCGAATTTTGCCATATATTACACGTTCCATGAACATTGTGAAAACAGTAACAATATCCAGGCTCCAAAAGCCTTTATCTCCATTCTATCAAAAAAAACCAAAAAGTCCTATATAACATAAATCATCAGGACATGTAACCTGCCATCTGTATATAGGACTTTCTTCAAAACATAACACAAAAAAAGCGCCAACCGCATAGGTTGGCGCACTAGATATTCCATTAATAACTCCGCCAGTCCTCTTCCTCAGAGCGTACCAGCGAGGCACGTATCACATATACAAAAGCACAGACCAGGATTCCGGTGACAAGACTCATGATCATCACTCCATCCGAATTGAATTCCACCTTGGAGACAATTAGGTGACGTTCAGGCGTTTTTCTCATTTTAGCACACATCACTCAAAAACACAGCCACTTTTGCAAGCGCTTTCTACGTATAATTTTGTACTGTTTGTCCACTTTTTTTCATATATTGATGGCAATAGGCATCATAGACTTCCGCACACCGACCATTCCAAAAATAAAGGAGAAGAATTCATGGCTGCTTCACAACGACTCACCCATGTCCTGGTCACACTCGCTCTCCTGATCCTTTGTGTGTTAATGGTCTTGTATCCAGCGGAAACCTGGCATGCAGGTGTACGCGGACTGTCCATCTGGTGGGACGTATTGTTTCCCTCCCTTTTTCCTTTTTTGGTGCTGTCCGAGCTGCTGCTCGGCTTTGGCATTGTTCATTTTCTAGGTACCTTGCTGAATCCACTGATGCGTCCATTGTTTCGTGTTCCCGGAAGCGGTGGTTTTGTATTTGCCGTGAGCTGTGCATCCGGTTATCCTACAGGGGCTAAACTGACCGCCCAGCTATGGGAACAAAAGCTGGTTACCCGGGAAGAAGGAGAACGGCTCGTTGCCTTCACTACATCATCCGATCCGATCTTCATGATTGGAGCGGTATCAGTTGGATTCTTCCATAATGTCGCCATTGCTCCAGTATTGGTTGCAAGCCATTACGCTGCAGCTTTTCTGGTGGGTATGCTCATGCGTTTTCACGGAGGTACAGCGGAAGGCTCACAGCCAGACATCTCTTCTGCATCTCCATCGGAGGGGATACCTAGAAACAGACTGGTCCGGGCCATCTATGCGATGCATGAAGCAAGAAAGGCTGACGGACGGGCATTCGGTGAACTGCTGCGCCAGGCAGTCTCCTCATCCCTTCGCCTTATTATTATCGTAGGAGGGCTGGTTGTATTCTTCTCAGTCATGATGGAGCTACTTGTCCAGACCGGTTGGCTTGGTGGATTATACGGGATAACCGAGCAATTGTTACGACATAGCGGACTGCCTCCATCCTTATCTCCTAGCTTGGTCGGCGGGCTGTTTGAAGTAACGCTGGGGAACAAAGAGGCCGGGAGTGCCGGCGCATCCATCCCACTCGTCTATAAAGTAGCTGCAGCAGCTTTTGTTCTCTCCTGGGGCGGATTATCCGTCCATGCACAGATTATGAGTGTTCTTAGCAACACACCCATGAGATACGGTCCTTTTCTATTTGCCAGAGCAATTCATGCGTTAATCGCACCTGTGCTGGTCCTGTTATTGTGGACACCCATGATGGGGCGTTCCTCTTCACCCGTTCTCATGGAGCCCGGTTTCATCCCATCGTTATCAACGTATACACCGGACTGGGGACTGATTTTCTTGTCCGGAATGATTGTTTTTGTAAGCCTCATCGTATTGTTGTTATTCCTTGCGATATTAAGTTCCATTCTCAAGCCTAGACGACATGCCAAAAAATAAGTGAACGATTCATCTATATTTAACTGAATATGCGCCCAAACGTTGTGTTCTTCCGCGGAATTGATTATCATCGGTAGTATAATGACCACAAAGGAGCTTTCATCTTGAGATACTATGTTCAAGACCGCGGAGACCAGTTATCGATTGATCTCAGTCAGCAGTTTCATGCGCTGGCGAAGGAAGAAGGGTTCAAGCTGGATGCAGAATCGCCGGAGATTGTTATCTCCATCGGGGGCGATGGTACGATGCTACAGGCATTTCACAATTTCATCGACCGTATTCCGGATATTGCTTTTGTTGGGGTTCATACAGGCCATCTCGGCTTTTACGCCGATTGGAAGAAGGAAGAATTACGGGAGTTAGTCAGGCTGATGAGTGGCAAAGGAGATCCGGAGCGTCTCAAACCACGCATTGTGCAATACCCGCTATTGGAGCTTGAGATTCGGAAAAAGTCAGGGAATTCCTCTTACATCGCCCTTAATGAATTTACGTTAAAAGGGGTAGACGGTACCGTCGTGGCCCAGGTCGATATTAACGATGTGACATTTGAGATGTTCCGTGGGGATGGCATCTGTGTATCCACGCCATCAGGCAGCACGGCATACAACAAGGCCCTTGGCGGTGCCATGGTTCATCCGACCATCGAGGCGATTCAGATTGCGGAGATTGCATCGATTAATAACCGGGTCTATCGGACACTTGGTTCACCGATTATTTTGCCCAAGCATCATCATTGTGATATTTTCTCCCGCAAGGATCAGCGGTTACTGATGACCATTGATCATGTGAATGTGATGGTGGAGGATCTGATTTCCGTCCGTTGTCAGGTATCCAGTCACAAGGTCAGTTTTGCACGTTTCCGCCCTTATCCATTCTGGAACCGGGTTCGCACCGCATTTCTTGACTAAAATAAACACAGCAAAAAAGCGGTCCTTCTCAGGAACCGCTTTTTGCTTTGGCTTGAGGTTGATCCTTGCTCTTCTGAAGTACAAAGTACGCGCAGCCAAAGTTACAATATTCATTGATATAATCCACCATACTGGCGATCGTGGAATCCTTTGTCGCTTTCGGATGGTTATCACGGTAAAAACCTTTTAACCTCAACTGGCTATAACCCCAGTCCCCGATAATATAATCATAACGCTCCAGCACTTCACTGTAACGATCACGGAAGACCTCTGGATTCCAGCCTTCTTTGTGGTTCTGGACGATTTCATAATTTTTGCCGCCGATCTGTACAATGACCGGTTCTTTGGGCTTTTCTTCAACTGATTCAACAACCGATTCCTGAACTGGCTCCTGAATCTGTTCTGTAATTTTTTCTTCTTCCAATCCGGTATCCTCCATCACACGTGTGTTGCCGCCTGTTCAGCATGTTTGGTAGCCGATTTCACCTGTTCATGCGCATGGTAGGAGCTGCGTACCATCGGACCGGACTCGACGTGGCTGAATCCACGTTTTAATCCTTCCTGTTTCAATGCAGCAAACTCCTCTGGCGGATAATACTTTTCAACATACAGATGTTTCTCCGATGGCTGCAAATATTGACCAATTGTCATAATATCACAGTTCACCGCACGAAGATCATCCATCGTTGATAAAATTTCATTATATTCCTCACCTACACCAAGCATAATGCTTGATTTCGTAGGGATGTTAGGTTGCATTTCTTTGGCACGAGCAAGCAATTCCAGTGAACGTTTATATTTTGCCTTGGCACGCACTTTGTCTGACAACCGCTCAACTGTCTCAATATTGTGATTCAGAATGTCCGGTTTGGCATCCATTACAATCTGCAAAGATTCCCGATCGCCCAGAAAGTCTGGAATGAGTACTTCAACGCTGCACAATGGCAACCGTCGCCGTACGGCCTTCACTGTCTCTGCAAAGATCGTAGCTCCCCCATCCTTCAGGTCATCACGGGCTACACTTGTAATTACACAGTGTTGCAGATTCATCTGCTCTGCTGCTTCCGCCACACGTTCTGGTTCCTGCAAATCAAGCTCCGTTGGCAAGCCTGTATTCACCGCGCAAAAACGGCATGCCCTTGTGCAAATATCGCCCAAAATCATAAAAGTGGCCGTTCGATTGGCCCAGCATTCATAAATATTCGGACACCGCGCTTCCTCACATACCGTATGCAGCGTTTTGGAACGCATCATCGTTTTCATTTCCTGATAGTTATCGCCGGTTGTCAATTTGATCCGAATCCAATCCGGCTTCGGTTCTTTAACACGTTTTGCCAATGCATAAACCTTCTTTCTACTGAAGTTAGGCTGTTGCTCGGAACATATTATACCATGAAAGCGCTGGAAAAACCCCCATTTGTCACATCTTGTGCATTCATGCCCGATATGGACAATTTGTATAATTCGATTCCGCCTAAGAGCTTACATGGATAAAATGAGAACTTTTGAAGAACGCTAACCTTTAGCTTGGTTCATCGGGTACCTTGTATCATTCTAATGGAAAGGGGCTGCTTCCCAGTGCAACAACGCTTGACCTTCAGGCACACGTACCACTTTTGGATCAAAACATTACTTGCAGGTACTCTGCTTCTCCCATTCTTGCCTGTTGAAGTTTACAGTGAACCCGCCGAGGCCGCTCCCAAACCACAGGCTGCCGAGTTAAAACCCGCAGAAATTTTCGCTGCACGTCGCCATTTATATGAAACCATCGGTCAGATGACCCAGATTCCCTGGTACAGGCTTGCCGCAATTGATCAGTATGAACGAACGATTACTCGCGCACACCCAAAGGATCGCAAGCATCCTGAGCGGCTTACAGGTATCTTCATGACCCCTCCGGCCTGGAGAGGATGGTTAAATCCCGATGAGACGGATCAACATCCGGAATCCATTCTTTTTTTCAAAGGATATGGACGTGATGGTTCAGGAGACGGTATAGCTGATGCCAACAATGATCAGGATGTGCTGTACAGCATGGCTTCGGTTATTCAAGGTTACGGGAACAAGCAAGAGGACTTCAACATTGCCTTGTGGGAATATTATCACAACTCCCGTGCTGTGCAACGGATACAGCAATTCGCGAAGTTATATGAGCATTTTGACAATCTGGATTTATTCGGACATGCCTTTCCGGTCCCGCTCGGAACCAACTACTCCTATCGCAGTACCTGGGGGACGAAACGAAGCTGGGGCGGTTATCGCATTCATGAGGGAACGGATATCTTCGCTCCGCATGGCCTGCCTGTGCGCAGTACCTGTTACGGGGTCGTGGAAATCAAAGGCTGGAATCCGTTTGGCGGCTGGCGCATCGGTATCCGGGATTTGAACAACCATTATCACTACTACGCCCATCTTTCGGGTTTTGACAAAAGTGCACGCGTCGGTGAAGTTGTGATCCCCGGTCAGGTCGTAGGTTGGGTGGGTAGTTCGGGTTACGGGAAACCTGGGACACAGGGCAAATTCCCTCCACATCTCCACTATGGGATCTACCGGGACAGCGGACTGCACGAATGGTCGTTCGATCCTTATCCACAGCTGAAACATTGGGAACAGGATGAACGCAAACAAAAGAACAAGAAAAGTAAGTAAAACGAGGATATGCACGATCAGCAAAGCGAAACAGGGACCTCTTTAATAGAGGCCCCTGTTTCGCTTTGCTTTAGATATTTGTGTGTATCATGGGTGCGTGTCCTTATTGAGCTGCAATCCCCCATTCACATCAGGCAGATCATCCGGCTCAATTTCAAGTTCATTCCCTTGCATATGGTCTGACGGCGTCTGTTGCTGGTTCTGGCTAGGTGGATTCGTAGTTACTCCATTACCGCTTGATACACCCGTATGACCTGATGGCAGCGCAATAGCTGGAGCATTACTACCGTTACTGCCCACTGGCTTGCCCTGATTATCGTAATAATACATTGGCACATCCCCGACAACCAGCAGGTAGGAAATCGGGATTTCCGTATCAACCGTTTCGGGCTCCATGTCGAAGGGCACCACAACTGCGACCTCAGCAATGATGTGAATGTACACTTCCACCAAAATCATGTTAATACCCGCATTCTGTTGACGAGTGTTCAAATCCACTTTGACAGCGCCTTGGGGCTCAATACGAACCGGTATACTCGGGCCAAATGAAGCCAACACCGGACTGCCGAGCGCCTGCCCCAGCGGGATTTTTTCTTTTAACATGTGTACATTCTGCAGCGTGGATTGCACAATATTCATCGTACTTGCAGTGATTCGCATATGCTCATTGTAGTTCAGCATGAAACCGGACACTTTCCCGGCGGTATCCGTCTTCCAGTCGATCAGTCCTTCGTTGGTTTTGCCATCTGCAACCTGTGCTGTAATCGCCTTGTTGATCGCTTCAGTCGCAATCTGCTTCACTCTGATCTTGGCCAAGTGCATGATAGGGGGCTTCATCTTTTTATCCACATATGCAAAGCCCTGCATCAAACAAAACGCAGTGACCAATAAAATGATCAACCACATTTTGCGTTTGCCGCTTGGCGGCTTACGGCGTCTCCGGCTTCGCCATTTTCTTCTCATCATCGAAGTGTCCCTCCCCTACGGGATGAGCTATAGGCTATATGTTAACCTTATGCACCGTTGTCCCGAAAAAGAAGGACAGTACGTGGACACTGGATAGAAAGTAACAACAACGACGACAACAACATGAAAGGGACAAGTACTCCTCATTAGCTAAACTAAATAGGAAATCGGAAACACATAAACAGAGATAAAAAAACCTTTCACCCGCAGATTACTCTGCAGGGCGAAAGGCTTTATGTTCAGACCACCAAATGATTCAGGCCATGTCTATCCTTTTATTTCGGAACAGATTCCCAGTCTTTCAGGAAACGTTCAATCCCGCTGTCCGTCAGTGGGTGTTTCCAAAGTGTCGGCAGAAGCGAACCCGGAATGGTGGCAATATGCGCACCGGAAAGGGCTGCATCCTCTACATGTTTGATATTGCGAATGCTTGCTGCGATAATCTCGGAAGGCAGATCATACATGTCCAGAATCAGACGCAGATCACGAATCAATTTCATACCATCCACCGCAATATCATCCAGGCGACCAACGAATGGACTGATGTAGGTTGCACCGGCTTTCGCCGCCATCAGACCCTGTGCTGCGGAGAAAATCAGCGTTACATTGGTTTTGATCCCTTTTTGCGTCAACTCATGACAAGCGTACAGCCCATCTTCGGTCATCGGCAATTTAATGACTACATTCGGTGCCCATTCTGCAATTTCATAAGCTTCCTTCAACATATCCTCGGCTTTGAGACCGATGACTTCAGCACTGACCGGGCCTTTAACAACGCCACAGATCTCCTGAATGACTTCTTTAAATACGCGACCTTCTTTGGCAATCAAAGACGGGTTAGTCGTGACTCCATCCACCAGACCCAGACGTTCGATCCGTTTGATTTCTTCCACATTCCCTGTATCCAAGAAAAATTTCATGATATGTTCCCTCCACTTGATGAATTCGTAAACACGATATAAGTCATTACCCGATTCTCATCATATGTTAACAGTTATATATAAAATTAATTTTTCTCTACAGCGTGACCGCCAAATTCATTACGCAATGCTGCTACCACTTTACCTGTGAATGTATCTGTTTCCAGGGAACGATAACGCATCAGCAAGGACAAAGCGATAACCGGTGTAGCGGTTTGAAGGTCAAATGCCGTTTCTACCGTCCAACGTCCTTCACCGGAAGAGTGCATTACACCTTTAATCTCATCGAGGTTTGCATCTTTGGAGAAGGCACGTTCTGTCAGCTCCATCAACCAAGAGCGGATAACGGAACCGTTGTTCCATACGCGAGCCACTTGTTCGAAGTCGAAATCAAATCCACTTTTCTCCAATACGTCAAAACCTTCACCGATGGATGCCATCATACCGTACTCGATACCATTGTGAACCATTTTGAGGAAGTGACCGCTGCCCGCTTTACCAGCATACAGGTAGCCATTCTCCACGGAAGTATCTTTGAATGCCGGTTCAACAATTGCCCAAGCTTCCGGGTCTCCACCGATCATATAACATGCTCCATTACGTGCGCCTTCCATACCGCCAGATGTACCTGCATCCATGTAGTGAATGCCTTTAGTTTTCATCTCTTCGTAGCGACGGATGGATTCTTTGTAGTGGGAGTTACCCGCTTCAATAATGATGTCACCTTTGGACAACAATGGGCTAACTTCAGCCAATACAGCGTCTACTACATTGTGGGGAACCATGATCCACAATACACGTGGGGATTCGAGCGAAGCCACCATCTCTGCGTAAGAAGATACGCCTTCAGCGCCGTATTCTTTCATTTCATTTACTGCTTCAGCGTTCAGGTCAAAAGCAACCACTTCGTGTTTGTGGTCAATCAGGTTTCTACCCAGGTTCAATCCCATTTTTCCTAATCCGACAAGTCCAAGTTTCATTTCAAAATCCTCCTGTTATGAACAATGTTTAAGTTTCATTTGCGTTCAAAATTAAAAATAAGTGCTTAACGTTTGGCGAAGTAACCGTTCCGGTCACGAATCGTTCTTTTGATCGCTGTTATCCCCAGATTTTTTGAATCTCCTATATAGGAGAAAATCCGGGGATAAAGGCGAACGCTTTGCTTCTACAGAATCGATTTCGTCCCCTACACTACATTCTCAGCGTTCAAGCCAACCCATTTTAAAACTGAATCACTAATCTATATTCAAAAATTTTCACGGCCTTCCGGCAAACATAACCGGAAGGACTTATGCAAAATTGGAACGGTATGATTCGTAATAGTTACTTTGTTATATCAGCAGTTTGCTTCCATCCAACTTGCTCCTGAGTACAAGCTCTAGGGGAATAAAACATTTCGTTCTATATCCTGTTAACTTGGAAAGGTTTGTTTGGATTTGTGCAAATGATTATTTGTGAGCAGAACGGATTGTAAAGTTGTTTTTACTATTGTGTTCTCTTATGCTCACTCTTTCGTTTAACTTACCACCAACGGTAACCGTCTGCTGCGGTCAGGCGATCTGCTGACTCAGGTCCATGCGAACCTGCACTGTACGTATCCAGTGGTACGCTGACCGCTTCAAATGCTTCCTGAATCGGTTGCACCCATTGCCATGCCAGCTCCACTTCGTTCCAGTGAGCAAAGAAGGTGGAATCGCCACGCATCGCATCAAAGATCAGATTCTCGTAAGCTTCAGGGATGTTACGTTTACCTGAATTGAATGTCATATGCATTGGCTCCACTTCACCATGGTTCAATGGATTCTTCGCATTTAATTGAAGCGAGATGCTTTCTCCCGGACCAATTTCAATCGTCAGCAGGTTCGGTTCCGTTGTATTTTCGGATTCATGACCGGTCTTCAGTGGAGCCTTGAACTCAACAACGATTCGGGTGGATTTCTCAGCCAGGCGTTTACCTGTACGGATATAAAATGGAACCTCGCTCCAGAATGGATCATCGATCCACAGTCTCGCGGCAACATACGTCTCATTCTGAGATCCGGCTGGGATGCCAGGCTCGTCCAGATATCCAACAACGGAGGAACCTTGCAGCTCACCTGCTGCATATTGCGCACGAACAACTTCAGAAGCGATATTTTCTTTTGTCAACGGACGAAGTGCTTCAGCAATTTTTTGCTTTTTGAATTGAATTTCTTCGGGTGTGCAACGTTTTGGCAAATGCAAACCAATCATCATCAGCAACTGAAGCATATGGTTTTGGAACATGTCACGAAGGGCACCGCTTTGGTCGTAATACGCGGCACGTTCTTCAACACCTACAGTCTCACTTGCCGTAATCTGTACATTGGCAATATAACGGTTAGACCACAACGCCTGAATCACCGGATTTGCATAGGTGAGTGTCTCAATATTTTGAACCATCGGTTTACCGAGGAAATGGTCAATGCGATAGATTTCTTCTTCCGCAAAGGTATTGCTCAGTTTTTCGTTCAGATCACGAGCCGATTGCAGGTCGTGTCCGAAGGGTTTTTCGATAATCAGTTTCTTCCAGCCTTTGGTGTTACCCAGGCCACTCTCTTGAATGTTTAATGCGATTGGCTCAAAGAATTCCGGTGCCACCGACATGTAGAACATGCGATTTTCGGGAATGTTAAGCTCTTGTTCACGCTGTTGAACCAGTTCCAACAGTTTGGTGTAATCTTCAAGCTTCGTATTATTTAAAGAACAATAACGGAAAGCTCCAATGAAATCACGAACTTGAGATGCTTCTTCCGGCGTCTGACGTGAGAATTCATGCAGTGACTTTTCAACATTGGTCTGGAAGTCCGTATCCGACAATTCACGTCGTCCCAATCCGATAACGGAGAAGGATTTCGGCATTTTCTGATCCATGTACAAGTTATATAATGCAGGGTAAATCTTGCGTTTGGCTAAATCGCCTGTTGCCCCGAACAGGACAAATGTCATTGCATCCATTGGAGTGCCTCCTGTGATCTGTGCAGTATAGTATATGATGTTGCAAAATGTTCAAATCCAAGCATGACAAAAGACGGAATAAGTGGGTGTGTTCCCCGCCTTGCCTCCGTTTATATAACGCACCTGAATTCAACCATGGAACATTCCTTCTCTCCACAACCTGTGTTTAGGTTATAAATTGTAACCATTTGAATTAACGTTACCCATATTACACCTGTCGTCACAATTCGTCAATAATCGTGTCGAACCTGTGAACTCCAGTGTTTATAGGGTTTTTATTTGATGATAACGCTTTATGTGGTAACATTAAGAACAATTGGCATGTGACATTTTACACATATGGCCTGTGGACAAGTAGGTTACAATAAGTATACTAATGATATTACAAGCAATACTAAATCAAAGGAGTACAATCATGAGCGATGATGAGAATGCCAAGCAAATATGCACAAAAGTGGAACAATCTTATCAGATCATTGGCCGAAAATGGGTAGCCCTCATTATCCATGCGTTGATGGAGGAACCCAAACGCTTCAGTGAGATTCACGCTTATATCCCTGACTTGAGCAAACGTGTGTTGAATGAACGAATGAAGGAATTGGAGGAAGAAGGACTCGTGGTTCGCCATGTGGTCACGGAACGTCCAGTTCGGACTGAATATATGTTGTCACGAAAAGGTACGGAACTGGGGAGAGCGCTAAGCGCAGTGGAACGTTGGGCTGATAAGTGGCTGTAACAACTTGAGGAATCCTTAATGTTTATTTAGCTTGAAGATTACCGATGTGCAATCCCGGAGGTGGAGTATCGCATTTAGCAACTGGCTAGTGCAATCCGCATCCGGGATTTATTTAATTCAAACGGTAAATACTAATTGTGTATTCAGACGTAATAACGCTATTATTTTGCAAACCAAAATAATGCTTACTGCTCCGTTCAAATTGTTGTCGATACTGAGGCGGGATCGTCTCGGCAGAATTGCGAAATAACTGGATGTAATACATACGTTCGGAAATCCGGCACGTCTGCCAATCTCCTCCACCGAAAGTGTTAATGTCTCAAGGAGAGGAGCAAGTGGGCTTGCTGCGACCTTCGAGCTGTAAGGTAGTCCGCCGTAATGCTGCTACCTGTCTTTTGATGAAAAACGCAGGAAGCATTCGATTTGGTTAAGTGAACATCTGCCGCCATCTGATCCAATCTCATCTCATATTCGAAATGCTCTTCAATACATTGCATCATCTTCTCCGAGTGTCTCAGATGACGTGAATCCGCTAGATGCGAAAGCGTTTCAATTTGCGCCCGTAAAATACTACGAATCCAACTTGCTCCCGAGTGTAATACTCAAATCCTCGAAGTTGTCCACCGTCGTCTTTTTTTCATAAAAGTGTACGGCATGTTGCATAATTCCTTCTCTTGTGTAAAACGCGTCTTCGGCCCCTAGTGGAAAAACAACCTTTTCTCCCGTACTTGCCGACTTATAGATACCCACAATCAGTTCAAGCGTATTCCGACCACTTTGGCCATCCACCAGAAGGGGAGATCCTGTCTCAATAGCATTTAACACATTCTCAACTTGCCCAGCGTGACCGACATGAGTAACATCCGGTAATTCGTCAGCGAGCTTCTGAATCTGGTGTTCCAACTCACGATTCGGTTCCGGAAATCCGTTATTCCGCGCGGTAGAAGCAACCACTTTCCAAGGTGCAGATACCCGGGCTTCTTTGCCCTGAAAAATTAACTGTTGCTCCTCTCCGTGATGTACAACGGAACTGGTAATCATGCCAAGCGCCCCTTCCTGGAAGCGAAGCATCGCCATGGATATATCCTCAACTTCGGCATTATCATGTGCCGTATTTGCCATCATCGCCTGTAGTTCCACTGGAGGTCCCATCATCCAGAGCATGGCATCAATATGATGCACCGCATGATTAAGGGTACAGCCTCCGCCTTCTTTTTCCCATGTCCCGCGCCACCACAGATCATAATAATTGTGGCCCCGCCACCAGAACGAATCAACCTGCACATGTACAATAGGCCCCATCCGTTTACTGTCCAGCACACCTTTCAGTTTCATCATCGGTGTTGTAAACCGATTCTGTGCTACTACAGATAGTAACTTGCCACTTGCTTGCGCTGCTCTCAACATCAGATCCGCTTCCTCCAGGGAAGATGCCATCGGTTTTTCGACTAACACATGCGCACCTGCATGCATGAAATCACATGCAATTGGGGCATGGGTATACGGCGGTGTACAGACTGATACCAGATCAATGTTTTGGGCAAATAACTCTGTGTAATCCGTAACGGCTTGTGCATCTTCCAGCCCATATTCGTTAATTCGCTTCTCTGCCTTATCCACGTACATATCGACCACAGCAACAATCTGACATCGCTCAGGGAACGCCAAATATGCTGAGATATGTGCTCCACTAATTGCACCTGCTCCGATAATCGCCACTTTTAACATCGTTACATACCTCCCTTATTCCCTTCACAATACACAATAATAAAGCGCTTTTATGCGTTCATCTTGTGCTAAAATAAAACTATCTTGCGCATGATAAGGGAGGCATTCATGATGTCCATCTTCCTGGGAGAACAATTTAGTCTGGTCTGTCGTCGTACATCCAACACTACGTCTCGCGAAGTGTTCCATGCTCATTCGCAGCTGGAGATAACCTATATTCACGAAGGATATGGGCAGTTGATAACCGAAGGTCAGGTTTTCTCCCTTGAACCCGGTATGCTCATGTTTTTTCGACCTTTTCAATTGCACCACATCCAAATTCAAGTATCCAGACAGCAGCCTTTCATTCGAAATGTACTCATGGTTGAACTTAATCTACTGAAGGCACATTGGCCCCAATTTATTGTTACTCACGACTTCATAGAGGATCTGCTGGAAGAGCAATCCCCCATTCAGCCCATCCGACTTGCTGCCACATCCCCACTCGTTCAACGAATGGAACAATATGCAGATACGTATCCAGGTCTGCTTCCTCATGAAATAGAGGAGGATACACGCCTCTTTTTATTGGAACTGCTCGCACAACTTCGATATCTTTGGCGGGAGGGGCAGCAACACTGCTCCCAAGATGTACTCTCGTCCAGTGCAAACGTTCTTCACCCTCATGCCGAAGCCATCATGCAATGGATTGAGCAGCATTACCAAGAGTCTTTCCGTTTGGAGCATATCTCAGATACACTTCATCTATCCCCCTATCATCTGTCTCATGTATTCAAAAAAGCGACCGGCACCACCATCGTTGCTTATGCTCAAGCCACCCGCATTCGTCATGCCTGTGTGTTGCTCACACGTTCCTCGCTCACCGTTCCCGAAATCGGTCACCGTGTCGGTATGACTAGCCCCTCCTACTTTTGCAAAGTATTCCGTACTACCACAGGCTCTACACCACATCAATATCGGCTGAAGGTGCAGGGGAGGAAGTAATGGATCACAACAACAAGAAAGAAGCGAAAGAATTCACTTCTCCGCTTCTTCTCGTACAAACCGTTTTTACTTGCTTCACCGCACATCAAGCCCCAACTTCTCCAAATACGGAATAAGTCGCTCTCTTAATTGCCTCAAATCATCCTTCTGTTCCACTGACAAGCGCTCATCATGAATGCTTCCATCCTTGTCTACCACCATCACTTCATACGCCTTCATTTGTTCATACACAGATTTGAACTCACGATATTGTTCCTTGGTAAATGTCTTCTCTGCTTGTTCCAACTGTTCCGTCCAAAATTGCTGCTCGTCCATCCGTTTTATGGAGGGCCCTACACTCACAGTTTCCAGCTTCTCAAAAAACGGTTCCAGCTCAGCTACAAGAAGGTTATATCGTTCCTGCTCCACTGTATTCCACTGCTCTGGATGCATATTGCCCTGAGAATCGGCATACTTCAGAGACATTTGCCCCATTTGCTTCAGCAGGTCCATATATTGAACAAATTCTTCTTCGCTGAAATGGGCCTTGGCCGTCTGCAGCTTTGCTTCCAACCTCATATAATCCTCAGCTGTTCCCCCCATAGCAGCAACATTTTCCTGTGAACCATATATTCCGTCTGCGAGATAGGTGTACCCTGCGTAGGCTCCGGTGGGAACAATTAGTACAACAGCCAATAGCCCAGTGACCAGCCATTTTTTTCGATTTCTTCTGATGTGTGAATCATTTCGAATACTATCCATCATTTTGTGTTTAATCCTCGCAGAGATGGACCAGTCTTTGGTTTCTTCCTGGTAGGCTTTTCGCAACTGTTCATCGAGTTTCATGCAGATCCTCCACCTTTCCCCGCAATCTCGGATTCATCTTCTCTTTCAATCTCAACTTCGCCAGCGCCGCATGTATACGCGATTTTACGGTTCCAAGCGGAATCTCCAATATGCCAGCAATCTCCTCTTGCGTGTATTCATTCAAATAATGAAGTGTAACCACCTGCTGCAGCTTGTACGGCAAACGGTGAACCTGTTCCAGCAGAGGACGATTTGCCAGTTTGTTGACCAGATCAGTGGAAAAATCATATTCCATACCAACGTCAGATTTTTCGATCCGCTTGCTAAACCGAAACTGCATTAACCTTTTGCGTCGATAACTCTGAACCTGTCGCATCGTCACCCCCATCAACCAGGGACGAAAAGCACGCTCCGCATCATATCGCGCCAATGATCGATACGCCTGAATGTAAATCTCCTGTACCACATCCTCCGCGTCAGACTTGTCCTTGATGAGAAATCGCACAGTTTGATATATCCTCGTCACTGTTTTCTCATATAATTCTCCATATGCTTCTTCATGCCCCGCCCGTATTAACGTTACAAGTTCTATGTACTCATCTTGCTCACTCATTATCCATCCCCCTCCTCCTTACACTATATATTGGCATGCCAGCATCATATCGTTCGATTTATTTATTGAATGAGTAGGTATGGCTGAATCTGATACAAAAGTTTCTCTGGTGTTTATTATGATATAATATACCTACTTTTGATATAATTGGAGGTTCTGTATCTGAGTAATAAAAACACCTTTGGTCTTTTGATATTATCTATTTCGATCATCGGATTTGTAATTGCCAGAAGCAACCTTGAAGCCTACGCCACGGTATATAGACTTATTGGGATCTTGGTTATCTTATCTTCTTACTTCTTTTTCTTGCGAAAGCGGATATAAGGGAGTAACTTAGCAGGGGTGGTCACTACTGTAATGAAACTTTTCAGCAAATTGTACTCAGAATATCTCCTGATTCCACGACCTCTACGTTTGTTGTTTTTATGGGGATGGATTGTTTTGTTTTTTGTTGCTGGTACCAAATTCAGATGGTTCTACTTCCTACATTAAACTAATTTCAAAGAAGTCTGATCCCCTGGGACATAAAAAAGAGCTGAGTCGTCATTATGACGTCTCGGCTCTTCTTTGATGCTCATCCTCTTCCTTGCAGATAAAGATATAGGTAATCAACTCGAGCTCGCTTATACGTTCCTTTTTGAAACAAACTTTATTTTTATTTGATATTCAGAAATTCATATCACTTGATCACCGCTCCTAAATATGTGCACCTATTCAAGTCTTGCCATTAAGTTGGCAAGGCTTTTTCTCTTGAACGCAGTTGTTTCGCTTTGCTTATGTATTCTTTAGATTTTCTTCAGATTTATGCTCATTAATTCCTTAGTTATTACCTTTGCTTATTTTGCAGGGAAATTATTTGGAACCAAGATAAAACACAAATTTCAACATCATAAACACTTCGTTAAGGCTGAACTCATTCTGAACAAGAGTGACAATCCCCTATGAATTCCAATGAACCTATTTTATTTTTGAAAAGCTTTTTACAAAACCCTAAACATGTCGACAATAGCTGAGTTGTTCGAGATTGAGAAAATTCAATTTGTGCCCTTCAGTTCCCTCCTGTTTTTGTGTATGTTTGTCGTAAAAGGGACGATGAAGGCCTTCTCATTTTACAGCTGCCAGCCAATGAAATGCCTCATCTAAGTCATGGAATTCTTGAGATGGATTGGATATGTCCATTCCTGAGAGCATTCGGTTTGCACTCGATTTAGCTATCGCTTTATGAGGAACAAGCAGTGCTGAATACTTAAGTCCTGCTTCGAGTGATCTCGGATACCACTCTTGTGCAACCCATTCTTGGTCATCTGGCGAAATAAAGGCCAAGTGACGGCTATCGTATAACGCCTTATTCGAGCGTTTTTGCACCGCTAACTCCAACAATTTATCTAGTGGTGTACGATATTGTTCACCTTGCGCAAAGCTCTTCCATTGCAAAACAACTACCTTATTATCCTCATTCCATGAAACGGTTGCCTGGGGGGAATCATAAAAATTCATGTCGACCAGCTCCTTTTTTAATGTTTAATGTCCTGTCTTGTCCTGTGAGGATCTTATCATGCGAGTCATCATCTTACGCGGCAACAACCGAGGCATAAACGCGATGAATCGATTTCGAGCACCAGGCATAATTAACGTCTTGCCACGTAAGAAGCCTTGATACCCTTCTTCAGCGACCTGTCCTGCTTCCATGATCGGGCCCTGCAACATCTTCGAGACACCCATACCCGAACGATCAACAAATCCAGTGGATGTCAGGCCTGGACACAGTGCCGTTACCGTAACACCCGTTCCGCTTACTTCATTCTCCAAAGCCTCGGTGAATGATAGCACATATGCCTTTGTTGCATAATATACCGACATCATCGGTCCAGGGAAAAAACCTACCAACGAAGCCACATTCATCACACCGCCGTGTCCACGTTGTATCATATCCGGCAAGAATAGCTTTGTCATGACGGTTAAAGCCTTGATATTCACGTCAATCATATTAACTTCTTGTTCCATATCCGTTTCCATAAACGTCCCGAACAGACCGAAACCTGCATTGTTGACAAGATAGTCAACAACAATGCCCTTTTCCTTCAGCTCATGATAAATCTCCTTTGGTACCCCAGGTGCCGCTACATCTTTGGCAATAACCGTCGCCTGAATGCCATACTTTTTCTGATACTCCTGAGCTAGATCCTGTATTTTACCCTCACTTCGTGCTACCAGCACAATATGATGTCCACCTTTGGCAAACCGCTCTGCTAACTCTTTACCAATCCCACCCGATACCCCTGTGATTAGAACTGTCTTTCTCATATCGTTACCTGCCTCTCTTTTCTATAAATATATTTCATCTGGAACAACCATATTAGAACGAACATTCTTTTAATGTGAAAAAAATAGACTACCTTCGTATGAGATCCGCGGATAACATCGCTATACGAAGCGGTTTTTCCTTGGTCATCGAAGTCTTTGCCATCACCCTGAGCCCAACGCCTACATTATGCAGATATTCCGCCAATACCTCGGCGTTGTACTCCGTTGTGAATTCACCTTCTTGCTGTCCCCACACAATAATGTCCTTGATTAGTTTCTCCGTATTTGCAAACATCTCCGTCGATCGGTGGTTCATGTCTTTATCACGTGCCGCCAATTCTACCGTCGAATTAACAATGAAGCAGCCTGATGCTGGAGATTCCTCTCCATGAATTAAAGAAAGAAATATAAACTGAAGTGCTTCAGTTGCCGTTTGAGAACGCTTTACGCCTGCTGCAAGAGCGGAGCTGATTTTGTGATCATACAGATCTACTGACTTTAGAAACAAGGTATGTTTGTCACCAAATGTGTCATACAAGCTTTTACGATGAATTCCCATATGATTAACCAGATCCGTCATAGACGTCTTCTCATAGCCCTGTTCCCAAAAAAGTCTCATCGCTTTATCCAGTACAACAGACTCTTCGAACTCTTTGCTTCTCGCCATTGGTTTCCCTCCTGTTCAGAAAACGAACATTAAATAACACGAGCATCATCTTAACGAGCCTTTAAAAGGTAACAATGACTTTACCCTGGGAGTGACCCGTGGACACTTTAATCAATGCCTTTTCAATGTCATCAAACGTATACGTAGAATCGATCGAAGGTTTAATGTCTTCTTTTTCTACAAGAGCTGTAATCTCTTGCAATTGAACTCCACTAGAGTGCACGAATAAAAAACGATATTCAGTTTCAGTCTTACGTGCCATGGAATCCAAGCGCGCACCTACGAGACCAAACAATGCCCTTTTCCACAACGGGAATTGACTGTCCACTGCAAAGCGATAATTGGGTCCTGCCTTCAAAGAGACTAATTTCCCCTGTGGTTTCAAAATGCTCAGTTCAGCTTTAATCTCGTCCGCACCCAATGTGTCAATGACATAATCGATATCGGATAGAATATCAGCATAACGCTCAGTCTTATAATTAATGAATTGATCTGCTCCAATGGATAAACTACGCGCTCTGCCCCTCTCACTGCCACTTGTAATCACCGTTAATCCCATGGACTTGGCAATCGGGATGGCCATCGCACCGAATCCACCAGTTCCGCCAGGAATAAACAACTTTTTATTCGGTTCAGCTCGGAGTACATCATGCAATGCTTGATATGCGGTCAAGGCAGTAAGGGGTACTGCAGCAGCTTCGATAAAAGATAGATTTTCAGGCATAATGGATAAGGCATCCTCATGTACAGCTGCATATTCAGCAAAAGCACCAATTTTATTCAGTGGCAACCTGGTATAAACCGAGTCCCCTACTTTAAAATTCGAAACATCATCACCGACAGCTTCAATGACACCAGATAATTCATTCCCTAAAGTTAAAGGTAACGTATAGTCGGCAATCATCCGAACACTGCCATTCATATTCAAGATATCCAGCGGATTTACACCCGCAGCTTTTACTCTGACAAGGACCTCACGGCTATGAATCTGAGGTATCTCAATATCATTGATTTCCACTTGGATTTTTTTGGAGTATTTCTGTATTTGAGCTGCTCTCATCATTTATCCTCTTCCTTTGCTTATAGACTATATAAGTTGAACTAAATATTATTTATACTGACACTACGATGACAGAACAACCTTCCATTCGCTGTTATCGTGTAAAATGATTAGTTCAACTTATGTAGGAACATGGCGCGCAATGTTCAGTTGTACGCCATGCTCCATGGTTTGTGCTAGTACTGTCCCTCATGCGACTTTAATTCTTCCAACGTAATCCGTGTAGCCCTTACTTCCCAATCCAAAGAATGTTGTCGGATCTGCTTCATTCAATGGCGCACCTTGTTGAAGTCGTTCCACCAAATCTGGATTAGCTAAAACTCCTCTTTTTTTTTTGAGATTTTGTAAATGTATCCTATGGATTCTGCTGTATTAATTCAATTCTGAAATCACCGGGTAGATCGCACCTGTCAGTTGGAACTCATAGTTCTGATCTACAATCCCTACAACCACTTCGTTTTGATCATACAGATTGATCATGAAGCCTGCCATTTCTTTAGCAGTGTGGTACTTAGACATGTTTGCTTTGTAATCAAATCCTTCAGCATCTATTGATTTTTGTACAAATTCTGTTTCCGTGATCGCTGGTGCCAGGATCTTCGCTTTTAGTTTTGCACCTTTCAGTTCCAGTTCTTTGGCAAGACCTTCTGTGAAGGCACTAACGTAGTATTTCGATGCAGAATAAGCAACACTGCCTACAGCAATGGCATATCCGAGTGCGGATGAGACGTTAATCAATTGAGTGCCTTCCACATTCGCATAATCTCGCACATACAGTGTAGATAGAATGGTTAAAGATTCGATGTTAACACGCAGCATCGTCTCCACTTTATCCAAATTCTGTTCAGCAATGAACGAGCCTTCTCCAAGCCCTGCATTATTGATCCAAGTCTCAATTTCATATTCCTTCAAATCGTTATATAGCGTGTACGCCTCTGCGGTAACAGACAGGTCGCTTGTGTGAACGACAACATTTACTTTAGGGTCGATACCCTGAATAGTCGATTTAAGGTCTTCAAGCTTATCCAATCTTCTAGCTACCAAAATCAAGTTTTTGCCACGTGCTGCAAATGCCAATGCTGTTTCATATCCAATTCCTGAACTTGCTCCTGTAATCACTGTGTATTTCATCTTATTCTCTCCCTCATATTCTTTAGATTAGTGTAATTTCAGTTTCGAGAACGATCGTTCTATATTATGCAAAAAAAAGTAGTTAGATCTAACTTGCTGTTAGCATATCATTTCTAGAACGAACAGTAAATAATTATTTTTGGCGCACATTTCATTTTAAGTTGTGTTAATTAGAAAAAGACTGGAGAATTGGTTGAGTGAATCGTCAACCAGCATCCAGTCTTTTTTGCGTTTGATTGCAGTGTGGGTTATATCATCGATTGAGACTAAAATCACGTGAAATAACGTGTTTCTATATCATAATTTTATATTTTTTATATCTTATTAACTCAACTTTCGCACCTGGAATATCAAGCTAACCCCTTGTGGGTGTAAGAATAATTCAATATCGCTATTACTATTGACAAAAAACACCTCGCTTGTTTGGTTTCATGGAAGTACGACCAACCATGAACAAGAAAGGTGTGTAACCCTATGTTACAACAACATTCCCTGTCTGAACAGTCTCGTTTTTCTAAACTTTTTGTTTCACTTCACATCGGGAAAGCCTTGCGGCATGCAGGCATTTCCAAATCATTTGGGCTCTCCAGTTTAGCCATTTTTCGAATGGTGTTCTCGTTGGTTTTTGAAGGGAAGAATTGGTTTCGCCTTCTGGAAAGTGACCGTGGAGCCGATCTGCCGGGCAAAGATGTTGTCTATCGATTCTTGAATCAATCTTCATTTGCCTGGCGGCGATTTTCGCAGACGTTAAGCCTTCGGATCGTAGGCCATTTTGAATCACTCATTTCCTCCAAACGAGTGCGTGTATTTATCGTTGACGATTCAGTGCTTAGCCGAAATCGGAGTAAAAAAGCAGAGCTCTTGGCACGTGTGTTTGACCATGCCGCAGGCAGGTACATTAAAGGCTACACGATGCTCACGCTCGGTTGGTCGGACGGTTTTAGCTTTGCGCCGCTGGATTTTGTCATGCTGTCTTCCGCCAAACGGGCCAATCGTTTTTGCGAAATGGCTGCCCATCTCTGCAAACGCAGCCATGGATATAAACGACGAATGGAGTCTTTTTTCCGTAAGCCTGATGCAGTTGTAGGCTTGTTAGATCGGGCTATAAAGGTCGGTTTCACGGCGGATTACGTGCTGATGGACAGTTGGTTTACGCAGGCTCCACTGCTTCGTGAGCTCACAAGCAGAGGTCTGCCTGTGATTGGAATGATTAAAGAAATGAAGCAGCGATATCTCGTACAGGGACAGCGAATGACGTTAAGTGCCGTGTTTCAAACCCTGCCCAAATCGAGTACAAAAGACATCAAAGACTCCGTGGTCGTGCAAACTTCGTGCGGTCTGCCCGTGAAGCTTGTTTTTGTGCGCAACCGGAATCAACGACGAGAATGGCTTACCATTTTAAGTACAGACGTCACGCTGGATGCGGCGGAAATTGTACGAATTTACGGCATGCGTTGGAGTATTGAGACCTTTTTTAAAGTGACAAAGAGCTATTTGAAACTGGTAACCGAATTTCAAGGACGCTCTTTTGACCAACTAATTAGCCACACGACGGTTGTCTTCAGCCGTTATTTGGCGATGGAATATGAACGGCGTGAAACCAGTGATGACCGCACACTAGGAGGACTCTTTTTTCTCTTTGCCGATGAGGTTCGCGATCTGGACTTCCAGACGGCGCTTCAGCAACTGATGAGTTTATTTCTCGACATGTCTCAAGCAAAAACAGAACAGAACAAAACGGACGTTTTTTGTCAACTACAAGACTGGATCTCTGGTTTGCCCAGCTACATCAAGGATTTGTTTGGGGATTTGAGCTGCGAAAGTTGAGTTATTAATAAAACATCGTTTGTCTCTTCAACTATATAGATTGAACTGAAAAACTTCACACCCGAACCAGTAAGTGATCAATTACTTCAAGAGACCAATTATTGACCCGTTTCATAAATGCTGCGACATGAGAGCGGATGATGTAAAACTTGTGATAAAAGAATTGTTTACGACATCTTGTTTAAGCCATTTCCATAACCCTTCAACGGGATTAAGTTCAGGACTGTACTTGGGTAAAAAAACGAGCTGGAACCTTTTCCTCTTCTCCGACGGGTCTGCAAAGCCAAATAGACTCGGATCATGAGATGGTCGATCTTTCCCTGATTCAACTGCTCTTTAAGCTCAGGTAAAGTGACCTCCCTGAATTGTTTCTGTTCCTCTTTGTTGGCTCGTACCAGGGTATACGTGGCGTCCGTAAAGCTAAAACCAAGCCGATTCAGCATTTTAGAGATTCCTTTTAGCGTATACTTCTGGCCGAACTCGCAAAGAATTCAGGAGCGGATAATCTTTAAAAATCCCAGTGTACTTGGCCTCGAATCCAACATCCACAGGTCTTTGGCTTGCAATCGTTTCTTTCAGCCGTTCTTCTTGTTCGTCGGAAAGTTTTCGAATGCCACCAAGATATTCACCAAATTCCAAGCCTGAAAGTCCTTGGTTGCAACTATCGTTCCAATACCCGTTAATTGTAAGAAAGTACTGCCCAAAATGTCTGCAATTTCGGTTAGGGTCCAGCCTTCCAAATGCAAACGCACAGCCAAATATCTTTCATATATGCGCGTGCTATTTGTTTATTTCATTGCAATTGTCAGCTTTTCAATCTATATAGTTTCAATTATCAAGATGCCTCTGTCTCTACTAGTTCGAAGTCTGCTTCCAATACATCGCGGGAATTAGAGCCAACGTAGAGCTTGAACTCGCCGGGTTCCGCTTCATAACTTCGATTGCCTGTGTAGTAGACCAAGTCCCTTTCAGCAATCTGGAATAAGACTTCTTGACTCTGTCCCGGCTCCAGCCAGATTTTGCGGAAGCCCTTGAGTTCTTTGACCGGACGAACTGTGCTACCGTATAGATCTTGAATATAGAGTTGAACGACCTCCTCACCCGCATACACCCCAGAGTTGGTAACTTTCACGCTCGCATGAAGTACTTCTTTCCGGGTCATCTTTGGTAAGTCTAAATGGAGATCCGAGTATTGAAATTTGGAATAACTAAGTCCGTATCCGAACGGGTATAACGGATCATTAGGACAATCAATATATTTTGAAATATATTTCTGATCCCGAGTTGCATTCGTCACTGGACGTCCAGTTTTAAAATGATTGTAATACACCGGCACTTGCCCTACGTTCTGTGGAAAGCTCATTGTGAGTTTACCAGATGGATTGTAGTCACCAAATAAAACGTCGGCTATGGCATGACCTGCCTGGGAACCCAAAAACCACGTTTCAACAATCGCATCCGTATGCTGTTCAAACCAATTAAGCGCAAGAGGCCTGCCGTTAGTTAATACCAGAACAACTGGCTTTCCTGTTGCTACAACCGCTTCAGCCAATTTCATCTGAACCGCTGGGAGTGTAATATCTGTCCGCGAAGCTGCTTCTCCACTCATATCGCTGTGTTCACCTAATGCGAGAACAATGACATCTGACTCCTTGGCAGCCATAATGGCTTCCTCGATACCGTTTTCAATACCTGCCTCTACACCACATCCCTGCACGTATTTCAGCTGGCTCTTGTCCAACCCTTTAGCCGATATCCCTTGTAATAAGGATATGGTCTCGTAAGCATATTGGGAGTATTGCCAAGGTCCAAGCAAATCTCTGCTCGCACCAAAAGGCCCAATTACTGCAACCTTTTGTTCTCTTTCCAGAGGGAGCACTCCGTTATTTTTAAGTAATACAACCGATTTACGAGCTAATTCTCTACTCTTCTCCAAATGATCTGGATGAAGATGGAGTTGAACTTCTTTCTCTGGCTGGATATAACGATAGGGATCATCCATAATTCCTATTTTATATTTGTAAATTAGAATCCGACGAACAGCGTCATTAAGTTGTTCCTCTTTAATAGTACCAGCTTCTACTAGGCGAGGGAGCTCCTCAGCATACACTCTTGTGACCATCTCAATATCCATCGTAGCATTAATAGCCATAGCCGCCGCTTCTCTTTTATCCCGGGCTGCTCCATGAATCTGTATTTCTTCCACGGAACCATAATCCGAGATTAACATTCCCTCAAATCCAAGCTCTTCACGCAGCAACTCACGAAGCAAGAATGAATTCCCGGCCACAGGCACACCTTGATAAATATTGAAGGCATTCATCACTGAACCCGCCCCTGCCTCTATACCCGCTTGGAATGCTGGCAAATGGAAATTCCGGAGTGTTCCCTCGGAGATATCCACAGTATTGTAGTCACGTCCTCCTTCAGTCCCTCCGTAGCCAATAAAATGCTTCAGGCAAGCAATCAAGGTTTCGTCACTAAACAAACTATCTCCTTGAAATCCCTCAACCTGAGCCTTAGCGATTTGAGCTCCAAGGTATGGATCTTCTCCCGCTCCTTCTACGACACGTCCCCAACGTGGATCCCTGGTCAAATCAACCATAGGTCCGTGATTATAGGTATTGCCAGAAGCAGTCGCTTCCTTTGCTGCAATGGAACAAGCATCTTTAATTAATTCCATGTCCCAACTACATGACCATGCCAGCGGAACAGGAAAAATAGTCTGAAATCCATGGATAATATCCGCGTTGAAGAATAACGGAATTTTATGAGGAGACTGTTCTACCGCAATCTTCTGCAGCTCATATATACGCTTTAGATCAAATGCTCCAAGAATAGAGCCTGCTTTTCCTTCTGCAACTAATACTTCAGGTGGTGCAGATTCCACTTCACCGCCAAAAGAGTGATTGGACGATAAACACTGGCTCATTTGCCCAATTTTATCTTCTAGAGACATCTTGCTTAGCAGCTTATCAACTTCTTCTTTTATCTCCGCATCTGTTCGGGGACTTAGATCAGATTTACGGATCTTTTCCGCTAGAGCTGCAAACTCTTCGGACAGAGCGGTTCCTCTACCTTTTTCACCGATCAGTTGGAGTTCTTGACCCATCATATTTAATTTTCCGGTAAAAGAGTTTTCTTCAAAATATAAATCGAACGTAAGGATACCAGGCACATATTTATTATGTCCCTTAGCAAAAAGATGATTTCCCTCTATAACCGTCTCATCTATCTCAACCATAGGGACGGGCTCAGACCAGACACGGAGCTGCAATTCGTTCAGGTCCTCAATTTGAAAGATAAATTTAATACTAGCTAGTTCTGTTTCAATTTTACTGTTCCAAATTCCAATCATCACAATACCCCTCTCTGGGCTTATCTAATTTTTCTAGCCTTCTAGTCCTCATTTAAATATGCAAGAAATTGCTCCAGCTGTTCCTTCGGCATTGCTCTTTGGTTCTCAATAATTCTGAGCTTAATACTGTTCAGTAAAGATTCCATATCCATTCCAAATGGCCCCTCAGATCCAGAGTTTCCGAAGCCCATCCCTGTCAATAACGATGAAATAAATGAAGCTGCGGCTGGTTCAGACTTAATATCGCCTAAGGTAGAATCTAAGGTATATTTCTTGCGTAATCTAACTGATGAATTGACCTTGATTGTATCTTGCAGAACGATCTCTTCAGATGATTTACCAATAAAAAGTTCAAATTCACCGCTCTCCACATGCCAATCCTTTAATTCAACGTTATAATAAGCAAACGCACGTTTCCCCAGTTTAAAAATAACCAGCTTTTCCTCTCCTGGAGCCAACTCAATTTTTTCAAAGGCCTTTAATTCTTTAACAGGTCTGATCACACTAGACACAATATCCTGCACGTAGAGTTGTACAATTTCTTTCCCTGCTCTGCCTCCTGTATTCTTCACCTTTACCGAGACTATGACTTCTTCGGAATCTGTAATTTCTTTCTTATTCAATTGAAGCTCGGAATATTCAAACGTGGTATAGGAGAGACCATGCCCAAACGGGAATAAAGGTTCAATCTCAACTTTATCGTAATAACGATAACCTACGAATAGGCCTTCTCTATACTCTACCTGGTCACCTTCACCCGGAAAGTTAATGTAAGACGGGGTTTGGCTCAGTTGAACTGGGAAGGTTTCCGCGAGTTTTCCGGATGGATTCTTATCACCAAAAAGAATATCAGCTACAGCACCAGCCATCCCTTGTCCACCCAAATATGCTTCAAGCACCCCCTTTACCTTGTGAATCCATGGCATTTCAACAGCAGAACCATTTAATAGAACAATGACAGTGTTGCTCTGAATCTCGGTAACTGCTTCTATTAAAGCATTCTGATTATCTGGAAGCTTTAAGTGCTCTCTGTCCACACCTTCAGCATCGTATTTCTCTGGCAGTCCAACGAACAAAATTGCTACTTCCGATTCCCCAGCAACCTTTTTAGCTTCCTGAATCAATTGAGCATTAATCTCGCCTGAGTCCAATGAATAACCTTCAGCATATTGTACTCGTGCTTGCGACGCTGTTTTAGCTATTTCGTCCATTGGAACTTCTAACTGTGTAGGATTTACTCGTGAACTCCCTGCGCCTTGGTATCTTGGATGCTTTGCAAAGGCGCCGATTACTGCGAGTTTTCCTTGTTTTTGAAGTGGGAGAAGCTGATCGTCATTTTTCAATAACACCATGCTCTCTGCTGCTACGGATCTAGCGAATTGGTGATGAGCTTTTTGATTATAGGTTGCGTGATACTTTTTATTGTCTATCGCTTTATATATTGTTGAAAGAATTCTTTCAACAGCAACATCCAAGATTTCTTCAGACATATTACCACTGCGCACGGCGTTAATAATCTTCTCGCTACCTATACCATTGCTGTCGGGCATTTCCAGATCCATGCCTGCTGACAGTGCAACACCCCTCTCACTAACAGCCCCCCAGTCAGAGACAACTATTCCTTCAAACCCCCATTCCTCTCTTAAAATATCATTTAACAATTTCTCGTTTTGTGTGCAATATTCACCATTAATCTTGTTATAAGCGGCCATTACACTCCACGGCTGTGCTTCTTTTATTACATTTTCGAAGCTCGCAAGATAAATCTCACGTAAAGTTCGCTCATCAAGAATGACATTGATATTGAATCGTTTCGTTTCCTGGTTATTTACTGCAAAATGTTTAAGTGACGTTCCTACCCCTTGACTTTGAACGCCTTGAACATACCTAGTCGTTAATTCAGATGATAAGTAGGGGTCCTCAGAGAAGTACTCAAAGTTTCTTCCGCACAGCGGTGATCGTTTGATATTTGTCCCGGGTCCAAGGAGAATGTGAACATCTTCTGCCTGACATTCTTCGCCAAGTGCAGCTCCAACTTGTTCTAATAAAGTCTTATTCCAAGAACTGGCTAGTCCTGCTGCTGTAGGAAAACAAGTTGCTGGCACACTGTCGTTCAACCCCATATGATCTTGCGCTCCCGATTGTTTTCTTAGACCATGCGGCCCGTCTGTGAGCATTAGCGCTGGTATTTCGTGTTCAGGAAGAGCAGCTGTATTCCAAGCGCCTACTCCTGAGCATAATCTTACTTTCTCTTCCAAGGTCATCCGTGAGATGATTTCTTTAAGATCTCTATTCATTTCAAACATCTCCTTTCGTGCTGGACTTATTAGATCGCCTTGTAAACTTCGCCTTCAGTTATCCCGATCTCATTAAAACTATCCACCCGGACATATAACGGCTGACCTTTGATTAATGCCTTAATTACCATCTGATTTCTTCCGAATATCATGTGACTATGATACAGTTTATCCGGAGCAAATCCCCAGAGCACGTTGTAGCCGACCGTTTCAACACTCTTCCAGGAAACCGAAAGATCAAGGTCACCTAAAAGTTCGAGTTGGATTTCGCTTGTTTTATCAGGGAGTTCTCCAACACCAATCCCGAACACGCGAAAACCCGAAATACATGCCTGTTGGTTAAAAGGAAGCTCCTTTACAATGCACCGGAGATACCTTGCCTTTATTCCGTCTTCTTTCACTATGAGATCATGTGACAAATCAGTATTTGCATCCGACTTATCCTCAATTACAAAATAGTCTTTTCCATCCACTGATCCTTCGAGAACCCATCTGGTGTAATGCTGACGTTCGTCGATGAATCGCCCTTCTATCATAGCTGCTCCCTCTGGAAGCGAAAGATTCAATTGATCGTCGGCAAAATTGATTTGTATGGCATGTACATCGCATGGATGCTTCAAATCTACTTCGATCCATTCTCCAGAAGCATTAGAGCCTGCTTGCCACCATGTTTGAACATTCTCATCCGTCGCTTTCGAAGCTTCTTTTCCTTCTATAAAGGAAGATGCCTTAGCGGGTTTATTGTAAGACAACAGCATCCATTCCGGCTTGTCCCATGGATTCATCTGTGCCTGTTCGATCCTGAAGGGCCAGTCCCCAAATCGCTGATTGCAGAATAATTCCCCGTCCTTATCGAAGCCTGCAGGCCATAACCCCAGTCTTCTTTCAAAGATATAATTGATGCTGATTCTCATGGTTGAAGAATGCCAAAGATTCCCGTATTTATCTTCCATTGTCGATCCGTGCCCAGCACCTGGGATGAACCCCCCCGGCTTGTAGGAGAAAGGATTATTATTCGCCAGCGTAAACGGTCCTAATGGTTTATCGGATACGTAGACCCCATCTGAATAAACGTTACACTCCGTTCCAGGGCTAGAATATTGAAGATAGTATTTTCCATTATGCTTATCCATCCATGCGCCTTCAATGTATGGATCATTCCCTACCGCCTGTCTAATCATATTCAGATGCTCATCAGGAATACCCGGATTTGCATTTGCATAGCCTTGCACTACCTCCTCAATTTGCTCAAGCGTTTTTGGGATATGATTTTCGCCATTTCTCTCATAACCAATAACCGTAGTATTGCTATAGATCAGTTCTAGCGGCTCCCCTTTGGGTTTCATATCCCTTGGATCCACCTCGACCCCATAGATAGGCGTTTGGCTGGAACATCCCCAGTAAAAATAAATCCTTCCATCATCATCTACAAATAGATTTGGATCCCAGAAAGGAAATGTACCTTCTATTTCCTCAAACGCACCGCTAATCGGATCTTTTGTTCTGTAGAAAGAGCAATTCTTCGATCGACTTGATGCAGAAAAATACATATACTCCCCGATAACCCGCACATCCGGAGCATAATCATGAATGGGCAAACCCTTCAAAGGATAAAATTCCCAGTCATGCAGATTATCGCTTACAAGAAATCCCGCTGTCATTGAGGGAAACATAAAGTATTTTCCATGAAATAGAATCATAGAAGGATCAGCAGCTTCCCTAAAAGTAAGCATTTTTCCTGCTCCTTCGATAAACTGATATTTATATTCCATGTTAATAGGATTGCAAACGTACATATTATATCCACTCCCTTGAATTGTCATATTCTCGTTTTACACTACTACTATGCTCCTGGTTATTGGCGCAGACTGTTTAATCGATCTGACGGGGCCGAGCAGAATCGCTATATCTTCAGTCTGATACCTTCCAGATCGCGTTTCATATGAATCCTCCAAATGTAAATCTTTCAATTTTACTCTTTGACTGCTCCGGCCGTAGCCCCTTTAACGAACCATTTTTGGAAGATCGGGAACAACGCGAGCATCGGTAAGATACCCACAATTGCAATGGCCATTCGGATGGTAACTGAAGGCAAATCTGCCGTACTGACTGCAGTGCCTACATTATTCTGCTGTAGGAACTTGATATTCTCATTTATGTTATTTAATATCGTTTGAACACTTTGGATTTTACTGTTCGTCGAGAGAAAATACATCCCGTTCATCCAATCGTTCCAATATGTCAAAGCGGTTGTCATCCCAACCGTGACGAACATTGGCATGGACAAGGGAATCGCGATGCTGCGAAATACTCTAAATTCGGTAGCTCCATCAATTCGTGCGGATTCCACGAGCGCTGCAGGCAAGGCATGCTCAAAGTAATTTTTAAACATGACGACAAAATAGGCATTCATTAATAAATTTGGAAGTAGCAAGCCGAATATGGTGTCTTTGATATGAAAAATTTGTGTATATACAATATAAGTAGCAGTCAATCCGCCATTAAACAACATTGTGAAGATTAACAGGAACATCAGTAAACTACGCCCCGGAAGATCAGGCTTGCTTAGGGTATACGCAAGCATTGCCGATATAAGCACGCCGACTATGGTACCGACTACGGTGACGAAAATTGAAACCAGATAAGCTTTGCCGATGACTTCCCATTGCCCGGCGATATATTTGTAAGCGTCCAATGAGAATTTATCCGGGAAAAAACTATAACCATTTCTCAGCGCCGCACTTTCATCAGTTATGGAGGACATTAATAACAAAATGAAAGGTGCTATTGCCAGTACGGATAAGATAATCATCAGAATATGTCCAGCAATGGACCATTTTCTTTCTTTGATATCTATCATTGTTGATCACTCCATTATTAGAATAGGGTATCTTCCTTGCTATATTTGCGAAGCACCATATTCGAGGCCACAACTAATATGAAACCTACAAACGACTGGTATACTCCCGTTGCTGTTGACATCGTAATATCTCCAAGCTTCATAAGCGCCCGGAATGAATAAGTATCAATTGTTGTTGTGCTGTCATACAGTGCACCCGAATTCATCGGAACCTGATAAAATAATCCGAAATCAGAATAGAATATTCTGCCGATGGCCAAGATTGTCATCAAAATAATAACCGGCTTAAGAAGCGGCAAGGTAATATTCATGATTTGCTGAAACTTCGTCGCTCCATCTATTTTGGCAGCCTCATAATAATCGGAGCTGATGGTAAGAATCCTCGCTGTATATAACAATAAGCTGTATCCAATACCCTTCCATGTATTCACAAACAAAAGAATGTATGGCCAGTATTTAGGTTCGGAATACCAGGAGACAGGATCGATTCCGAGCGGTTTTAAGATTGAATGATTGATGAACCCGGTTTCACTGCTGAGAAACGCGAAGCCTAAATAACTAACGATGACCATGGAGATAAAATAAGGAATCAGTATGGCAGACTGATAAGCCTTGGCAAGTTTTTTACTAATGATCTCATTGAAGAGAATCGACACCACGATTGCGAAAATCGTGCCCACCACGATAAATAAAAGATTGTACAGAACCGTATTCCGTGTCATGATCCAAGCATCGTCAGTCGTGAACAGGAACTTAAAGTTATCGAACCATACGAACTTCCCATCGAAAATGCTGCCGGAGAAATCAAGTTCCCGAAATGCGATCTGCATGCCGTACAGAGGCATATAATTGTTAATGAATAAGTAGATTAACGCTGGTAAAGCCATAAGATACAAAGGAATATAAGACTTCCAATTTATCTTTTTTTTACGCGCTTTCGGCAAGTTCACATTTGTTGTTGCTTTCACTCACTCCGCCTCCCAATTCGTGCTTTCTCTGAAGTTTTGTTCTACTATTGGACTTCTCAATTGTATCTTACACAAAGAACGTAACCTGACGTTATACCTATGACGACGCAAAAGATATCCTTTTCCGACTTGCTGATTTCTCCGTTTGCGGGAACAGAAAAGAGCTGCCCCACCTGCATTAAACACTACAGGAAGACAGCTCTATGCCTCTTCATTTTAGGTAGGGATTATTCCCCTTTACTTACCGTTCTCAGCGAGCCAGGCGTCTAATTGACGCTGTTTTTCGTCAATAACTTTTTGCAGGCCTGCAGAATAAAGACTGTCGTTAAATTTCTTTATCAACTCATCCGGATCTACAGAACCATTGCCGATCACCTTCGAAAATTGTTCAGAGACCGCATCCAATGCCGCGATTTCTGTTCTTACAGGTGTCGGATCGAATAGAAAGCCATACGCTGGAGATTTCAAGGTATTGTCATTCCATTCTTTCAGCTTTATCTTGAAATCTTCAGGGCTAAATCCACTCGCTTCTACAAATGTTGCACTGAGCGGTTTTTTATCATAAACGCCGAACAATTGCCAGTTGTTCTGATTGTAATTCGCATTTTTGGTTTCGTCCACGGTCCCATCTCCGTTAAGCTCGTAATGTTCACCTTCTATGCCAAATTGTAACAACGTGGATAGCTCTGCGCTGGAATTCAGCAGGTTAAGAAGTTGAATTGCTTTATCAGGTCGTTTACTGGACGATGCTACTGCCCAAAGGAACAGCTGCGAGTCAGTGGTAGTAAGAACAGGCGGATGCAAAGTTACAGTTTTTTGCTCGATTGGTTTCGAAAGACCGCCAGTAAATCCCACAGAACTAGCCGCCGTTGCAAAAACCTTTCCATTGAACAGCAAAGTGCTGCCATCGTCTTGCGAGGTACTTACGTCCTTGGAAATGTATCCTTTCTGGTACCATTCCCGAACTTTTTTCACTGTATTGATCCATTGCTCCGACTCGTACTCATTTATGATCTTCATACCACTGTCATCCATAAGCCCGCCATATTGATTGCCAAATCCATCGAAATAAACTAAGTTATTCGTAATATTGCCTGAGCTTACTTCTGGCGCAATCATGTTCATGTCGGGTTCGCCTTCTTGAATTTTCGCAAAAATCGGGTCCATGTCAGCGATCGATTTGATCGAGGTAATATCGATGTTGTACTTATCCAGGATGCTTTTGTTCATATTGAAGCCAATTGTATTTTTTTGTTCCATTTTTTGAGGAATAGCAAATTGTTTCCCGCTAAATTGGCCGGCACCAAGTAGGTCGCCAAGTGTTTCTTTCAGTGCTGGTCCCCACTTCTCAAGCTCCTCATCAATCGGACGAATCATTTTATTGTTAGCAAAAGGAGCGAGATATTGGTTGCCCGGCATAAGCATCAAAAGATCTGCTTTCTCTCCGCTTGAAGCTTTGAGAGCGTAGGCATTCGCCATGTTGTATAAGCTAACGCCTTCGAGATCGACTTTCGCATTAATCTCTTTTAAGGTAACCTCATTTAACTTCTCTTCAATTTTCGGAAGGTCTGGTTGCTCTTGCCCCAGAACCGCATAGTTAACTTTGATCGTATACGGTTCTTCATTAAAATCAATTTTCCCGGATAATTCACTATCACTTCCGTTTGAAGCGCTTCCATTATTGGGAGCCGATGTTTTCCCGTTGTTACTGCTACTGCACCCGACTAAAGACACCGCTAGTAATGCAGCCAATAACACTGGAGTGATTTTCTTTTTCATTTAAGTTCCCCCTTATAGTGGCAAAATCTCTTTCCAATCTTGTCTTTATTATAGAAAACAGGTGGCAGTTAACGTTATACATGATCCGACTTAATGGATTCCGAATTCCGACTAATTACTGTGTGACGTTACTAATTTTGAACTTCTGGGGAGACATTCCCGTCTCTTTGGTAAAGATGCGATTGAAACTTGAATAATTATAATAACCGACCAGCATGGCAATTTCACCAATACTTTTGTCCGTATGAATGAGGAGTTCTTTGGCTACTTCCATTTTTTTATTAATCATATATTTACTAATGGATACGCCAACTTCTCTTTTGAATATTCTTGTTAAGTAATCTGCATTCAGATGAACATTGTTAGCAATATGCTCCATCGAAAGCTCCTCCGATAAATGAAGATGAATATAATCCTTCGTTCTATCGACTGGATTAACCCAGTTTGTGTTCATCTTATCAAAGTTCTGCATACGATCCATGGCGTAAGTCACCCAATGAAGGAGGGCTTCCAACGACTCTGAAGCTTCACCTAATATTTGGTTTGATAGCTCATCACCAAACAGTTCGTTCACAAAAATATTTCGGCCTCTGGCAAATTCAAAAATCAAAAAGTGAAATTCCATCGTAAATTTTTTAAGAAAACCACGTGTGATTCTCTGACCATGAGATAATAATTGTTCCCTTATTTCATTCGAAATCTGGACATATCTGCCTTGTAGCATCCAATCTCTCCATCGATTGATAAGTGTATCGGTGAGTATAAAGCCATTTAGGTCGCGTACTTGATATAGAAAGAATATATCCGACTCATGAATCATATTGTTAAAATCCATCTCTTGCAGTGACTCAATAATAGCCGGCATTTCGTAAATATTGTTTATTTCTCCTATATAACAACAGATGATTTCTTTAATATGCCCTTTTACCATATCAGTTAATTTGCGGCAAGATGCGTCAATCTTTTTAAATAGATACTGTTCCTCTAGACTCGCTTCCATATTCAGCATAACCAGAATTGACGTATCCGTGAAAGGAATGACTTCTTTTTCAGTTTCCGGAATAACGAGAAATTCATCCGTTATGTTTCTCAATGCATACTGCAGTAACTTCTGATCTTCCTTCGTAACTTGTTCAGTCCATTTCTTGGTAACAATTAAGATGGGAAGGTAGAAATTCTCGAGATTAATATCAAGTCGTTTCTGGCGCAAGTAATTCGTCAAGCTGTCTTTATTGGGTGCAATATCCCCGAGAAAAAAATCCTTCCAAAAATGTTTAATTACTGATTTCTTGTTTTGAATCCAAGAGTTGCTATTCTCTTTTAAAATTCTCTCCATTCGGATTTTCTTTATTGTATTTTCAAGAACAACCGTCACTCTAAGGAAGTCCAACGGCTTCAGAATGTAATCTACACTGCCCAGTTGCAGGGCATTTTGCAAAAACTGAAAATCAGCATGGCATGTCATAAAAACGCATTTTACATGCGGATGGTGCTCATTAACCCATTTCAACAGTTCCAAGCCTGAACCCATTGGCATTTCAATATCGCTAAGTAAAATGTCAATTGGACATTCGCTGAATCTATGAATCGCTTCTTGTAAACTGGCAGCTACATAAATATTCTGGACCCCTACCTTGTCCCACTGAATTCCATTTCTCACAGCTTCAATCGCACTTATTTCGTCATCTACGATTAACACATTCATGTCTGTATCCTCCTGCTGCCGTTTTGACATCCATTCATCTAAGAGTATAATCATAATAGCCCGTTCGGGTTAAATTTTACAATATGGAGCTTGGTTATGAAACGACTTCGACACAAAGGATTTTACAACTCAATATTCATAAAGTTATTAGGAATATTCGCTATTTTAATTCCTGTGATTGCGATGTTTATCTACACCAACTATCAAGCCCGTTCTACGCTGGTTAAGCAGGTCGAGAACACCCACCAGAATATGCTGCAGTCCTATTGGATTCAAATAGACAACGAGCTCAATAATGCGGTAACTTTTGCTGTCAATACTGCCTGGTTCGAAAGTGATCTTCAACTCACGTTAAGCAACGACGAATCCGATTCAGAATTAGCCAAGCAAAGAATATCCTTGAATCTCTCTAAGCAAATTCTTTATGGCACTAACCTAGTCGACACTCTTTTTGTCTATACCGATAATGCTTATATATCAGCCAGCTCCAGCCAGAATCCGGAAGAGCGGAACGCCGTTAAATCCTACGTTATGCAAGCCGCAGCATCTTTGCAGACAAGTGACTTATCCTTAAAAACAGACTGGAAATTCATAAAGATCTATAATCACTCTAGTATGATTCACTTTAGCAAAGGTGACAATGGCGTGCTAACCGGAGTTTACGTTAATCTAGACAGATCTTTAAACTATTATTCGAAAAATAATCCGAATTTCATCTTATATCTTATACCGAATAAGGACTTACAACGTGCAATTTCTGATATCCCTAAGAACAACCTGATTATTACAGCCCCTTCTTCTTCGGCTCCAATCTCGTTCGTGGAAGTTATACCTGAAGACATCATTTTGAAGGCCCTTCCTTTTATGCAAAAGTATACGCTAGCGATTTCGATAATTGTAGCAGCGTTGCTTCCGTTCCTGTTCTTCCTAGTAAGATTGACTGTGGTTCAACCGCTCCAAAAGCTGAACAAAGCGATGAAACATATTCAACGTGGAGACCTGCAGTATCGGATCTCACCTTACCGGGTATCAAATGAGATTGCTATTGTAAATCAGACCTTTAATAAGATGATGGATGAAGTTCAGCATTTAAAAATAAGCGTATACGAAGAGGAAATCAAGCTTCAGAAGTCTCTCCTTCGAAGTCTCCAAATGCAAATACAACCTCATTTTATTATTAATTCACTGAATATGGTTTACAATCTGCTTGAGAACAAAGATTCACAGACGGCCAAAAAGCTTATTGTTCATTCCGTTGATTTCTATCGGTACATGATCAAAGTAGATAACGATTTTGTCCCGCTTCATGAAGAAATCAAACACGTTGACACATATCTTCAAATTCAATCCATTCGTTACATGGATAAATTCACCTATTCTCTTAATATCAACAGCATGATAGCAGATATGCTTGTTCCCCCTATGCTTATTCAAAACTTTGTAGAAAATTCAATCAAGTATTCTGTGCAATCTAGTAAGTGCATTCATATAGCGGTGAATGTGGACTCCTTCGAAATCGACTTCTATCCGTTTGCCAAAATCATCATTTCCGATACAGGAAACGGTTACCCTATAAACCAACTGGAGCTATTAAATCAGGGTAAAATTATTGCCGGCAGAGACGACGAGCATATTGGTATCCGAAACACCGTGCAACGTCTTTCCTTATTATACGAAGGAAAGGCCCATTGGAGATTTTATAACGATAACGGTGCCGTAAGTGAGTTGATGCTCCCCGCTCTTTTCCCAGAGCTTGCGGAGCCCAGAGAGGGAGACGAAGAATAAGCCATTCCGAGGAATGACTTATTCTTTGAGGTAAAACAATTAGAGCATTCTATTTCTTGGGAAACGGTAAGGAGCCTCGGCTTGTTCCGGTGAGCGCAGACAAGCCAAGGACCCAGCATACCGTTCATCATGTGCTTTTTAATACTCTACTCTGAACATGATCCAACAGTTTCCTAAGCCAGAGCATATCATTATGAATTGAGTGGTAGGCATGATCTCTCATCAATAACAGTGCATCTTTTAAGTCCTCTTGCGCATCAATCTCATCAGGCCTATGAAGATCGATATATTCAAGCTTCCTATTTAACTTTTCAATGATATCCATAATTAAATAAGCGAGCTTCTGATTATCCACCTTATCCAGATGTACCAATGCAGCGTATAAGGACTCCACGTTCGTAAACTTCTGGAACACCTTGTATATACTCTCTTCCAGAAATATTCGTCCTTTCTTAGTAATTCCATATGTTGTTTTGTCTGGTCTATTTTCCGATTGTATTGTTTCTACCTTATCAATCAGACCCTTCTTCAGTAATACTTCAAAATTATAATATATGGTGCCTTCGGTAATCTTAGCATCCGTTTGATCCAGATGTTTGCCAATTCGTTTCTTAATATCATAGGGATAATAATTACCTTCACTAAGTGCACCAAGTATAAATATTTGAATCGACATTATGAACCCCCCCTTCTATGTATGGCTTCTATGTAGTGCTTACCCACATGAGTTCTATTTTATATCATAACGGGTTGATGTACAGACTCTGTATCTTTGGGATTGTACTATCCCCACATAAAGATGGTCAACATTACAATTCAATGAAAAACGATTATAGATATGTCTGCCTTGACTCCACTATCCTTTAGTATGTTCTCCTACTCTACTACCTTAAACTCAAACAATAATCACAATACTTGAATTAAAGTACTTTTATTTGTTATATTTGTCAATGAGACCAACCAAGGAGGCGAAACGAGTGACGAAGAGTTCTATTATTTCTCTGTCCGAAATCACGAATTTCCAATCAAAAGAAGAAGAATTCAGTCCCTACCGTTGGTATCGAAGAATGCTGGATCAGGAACCTGTCATCTACAATGAAGAGACCGATTCCTGGCATGTATTCAAGTATGATCTGGTAAAAACCGTGCTTAATGATCATGAGCACTTCTCCAGTGTGAGAAAAAGATCTATTTCTAACGTGGGATATTCAAGTAGTGAAGAAGAAGGTACGGATAGCGAGCATCATATACCGGACAAGCTAGATATACACAATGTAGATCCCCCGGAACATCGCAAGCGGCGATCCTTACTTGCAAGTGCATTTACGCCAAGAAGTCTGAAGCTTTGGGAACCGAGAATTGAAGCCGTGGCCGAAGAGTTGATCAGAGAATTTGAACATCAATCGGAAGTGGATATTATCAAAGCATACACTAGTATGTTTCCTATCATTATCATGTCTGATCTACTTGGCATTCCATCAAATGATCATCATCTATTCAAGGGCTGGGTGGATACCATGTTTATGCCCTCTACCGATGCCACCTTTGATCAAATTAACCAATTAAAAAAAATTGCTGGTGAAGAATATTTTAAGTACTTATACCCTTTCGTCGTGTCCAAGCGATCTAATCTGGGAGAAGACATCATATCAGACTTAATCCAGGTTGAGCACGATGGCGAACACTTTACAGATGAAGAGATTGTACGTACCACCATGTTCATTTTGGGAGCTGGCATCGAAACGACTAGTAATTTGCTAGCCAACTCTTTCTATGCCCTTTTATATGATCAACCGGAATTGTATGTCGAACTCAGGGATAACCTTGAGCTTGTTCCTGCTGCGGTAGAAGAAATGCTGAGATATCGCTTTCACATCAGTAAAATGGACCGCATGGTCAAAGAGGATAACGATCTGCTTGGAGTTAAGATGAAAAAAGGAGACGCCATCGTAGCTTGGATGAGTGCAGCCAATATGGATGAGAATATGTTCGAAGATCCGTTCAAACTTAATATTCATCGCCCAAACAATAACAAACAACTTGCATTTGGTTTTGGTACGCACTTCTGTCTGGGAGCACCATTGGCACGCTTGGAGAGCAAAATTGTACTGACTACATTTTTAAAAACTTTCAACAAAATTGAGCCAGTGGATGGATTCATACTAGAAGATAATCTTACTCTTTCTGCCGCAGGACAATCTTTAATAAGCCTACCTTTAAAGTTGTATAAGTAAATATAATTCACATATGTGCTACTTATGGCAGATAAGGTTCATTACTCATTAATAAATTTAATAAATACATGTAAAGAACGAACAGTCCCCGAAGAATTATTACTATTCATGGGGACTGTTCGAGTTAGTTATTAAGTTTGTTATCAGCAGGAAGTTTATCTTACTAAATCATATAAAAAAACAGGAGATTTTTTTGTACAAATACAAGAAATATTTAATTAGACGATTAACAGAACTTGAGAATAGATTTATCCTTTATCCCCGTCCTGACAGGGTTTCCAGGTATTTATGTTGTCTCAATTGATGATATAAACCACATCGGACAGGAATAATTTATTTGTTAAACATCCTGTAGAAAACTAAAAATAACTGTCCCAAAAACGCTGAGAAAAAGCCCTGAAAACTGGAAAGAAACTGGTTCAATTGTGAACGAAAACGACTAATAATTCATGTCCCTGAAGGGGTAGAGAGATGCCTGAGAAAAGCAAGGATCGGCATTAAATACGCCTGGGTAAGAGCCTGGGAAATGCCTGAGTAAAAGCTTGAATCAACTGCTTTCAATCCCCAAAAGCCTTGATTTGCCTGGGTTTCTGCTTGATTACCTATTCGGGATTTGGATGAGGAATCCCTGCTGTGGTGGTTTAATGGAAGAGAAAAAGACTGGAGAAATGGTTGGGGCAATCATCAACCAGGCTCCAGTCTTTGGTGGTTTGGGGACAGTTAATTTTAGTTAGAGACGTTAAAAATAAAATTGGACAGGAATTATTAGTTAGTTAAACATCCGCTGTCTCATCGCCTCAAACAGCAAAATCGTTGCTGCCATTGCCGCGTTAAGTGACTCTGCCTGTCCCTGCATCGGGATCGTAATCGCATCATCTACCAAGCGTGCTGTAGCGTCCGAGATACCCTTGCCTTCGTTACCAATGACAAGCCATACCGACTGCGTAAAATCATAACTATAACATGAATGCTCTGCCTGCAAAGAAGTACTGACCAGCTTCACGCCCGCAGCCTTCGCTTCGGGAAGCAAGGATTCCAACTGGCCCTCCACAATGGGCAGATGAAACAATGACCCCATCGTCGAACGAATCGTCTTTGGGTTATATACATCTGCACAGCCAGCGCCAAGTACGACCCCAGCTGCTCCAGCTGCGTCAGCACTACGGATGATCGTCCCCACATTACCCGGGTCTTGCACTCCGTCCAGCACCACGACAAGCCCGCGCGCTCCTGCGATCAGGCTTTCCAGTGGCTCACTGCCTTTACGCACAATTGCGAATACAGGCTGTGGTGTCATCGTATCCGTGCATTTGGCGATAACCGCTGGAGATACACTAACCCACTCCACACGCTGTAGCGGATTCTCAAACCCGGCGAGGTCAATAGGTACGCCTTGCTCTCCATCGTACACAATGCACTCCAGATCTGCTCCGGCGCGCAACGCTTCCTGTACCAGATGAATGCCCTCAATGATATATTTATGTTGACGGGTACGATGCTTTTTCTCCAGCAACTGTGCCCATTCTTTTACACGTGTATTTTGCGGTGATACAATATCCATCTTTCCATCCTTCCCATCTGCATCCATCACTTCGGATACGCAAGCTCCATTTTCGTCAAATGATCCTTGTGACCCACAATGATCAGCACATCTCCAGCTTCGATCCGGTCCTCCGCATACGGCGAGATGTTCATCGAATTCCCACTGCGGATCGCCATTACGTTACACCCGAAACGTGCACGGATGTCCAATTCCAGCAGATTCTTGCCGATCATTTGCTCGGAAGCTCTCATCTCCAGAATGCTGTAATCTTCAGACAACTCGATGTAATCAAGTATATTGGGCGAGGTCAGATGGTGGGCTACACGTAGTCCCATATCCCGCTCTGGATAGATCACCTTGTCTGCACCAATTTTTTGCAGCACTTTACCATGAAGCTCATTTTGAGCTTTTACGATCAGAACCGGTACTCCCATATCTTTCAATATCAGGGTTGTCAGAATACTCGCCTGAATATCTTCACCAATCGCCACAACGACAACGTCGAAATTCCGTATGCCCAGCGCACGAAGCGCTTCTTCATCTGTTGAATCCGCCGATACCGCATGGGTTACCACATTGGACATTTCCTGAGTCCGCTGCTCGTCCGCATCAATTGCCAGCACGTCGAATCCCATGCCGCTCAGTCCACTGGCAACACTTGATCCGAATCTTCCCATCCCAATTACGGCATACTGTTTCTTCGCCATTAGGTTCTTAACCTCCCGCTGCACTTCAGCATGATGCATCATTCCGGATACCCATGCCAACGTAAATAATCCTTCGTAGTATACCACAAAGCAGGATAAACTTGAATGCGCTCACGCTTCCCAGGGAACAGTATTAGAGCAGCCGAATATACGAGGAGGGAATTGCGATGCCCATTACATTAAGCCTGCGTGAAGCGATTGTTCATAAAGTTCATGACAAAAGTGATGATCAGCTCCGGGAGATGATTGAAGGTTCAGTAGATGGACCGGAAGCTGCATTACCTGGACTTGGCGCCATTTTCGAGATGATCTGGAAGAACACAGAACCTGCCAAACAGGAAGAACTGATTCAAATCGCGCAGGAGCATCTGCACACCATTCCCGTCCAACCGCTTAGCTAATCGAAGCAGTTGAGGGTAAGGTAACCATCATTACGTTTGTTCTGTCTGCAAAAGAAAGCTTTCCCTTATTCGGCTGGATCATACCCGCCTCTAAGTAAGGTGTATAGCAAAAGCAATAGATCCCTCCGCCAATCGGCGGAGGGATCTTATTTATAACAAGCTCTATCTCATCACATGAGCTTGTCACGTTCAACTAATCTTTTAACAACTCCCACGAAATACTTCTGTCTTCACTTAAGGCGCAGTCTCCAGGAATTGAGCTGTAGGATTTTTATCCATAGCCGTTCTCATTGCGTACTCATTTTCGAAGAGCACCACATAATTACCTTTTTTATCTTTTACAAGCGCAGAGTTAATCCGGAATTTGCTTGGGTCCAGATTCTCGTCCACAATCCAGCGAGCGAACTGATAAGGCATGCGCTGCAATTGCACGTCTACCCCATACTCACCTTTCATCCGGTATTCAAATACCTCGAACTGAAGTTGACCAATGACGCCGAGGATTGTCTCGTCGAAACTTGCCGTCTGGAACACCTGAATGGTTCCTTCCTCCGTCAACTGATCAATTCCTTTTTGGTACTGTTTATGTTTCAATGCATTTTTCACGGTAACTTTGGCGAAAATCTCTGGGGAGAACGTTGGCAACTCCTCAAAAACAATCTCGCTGCCTTGGCTCAGTGAATCACCAATCCGGAAGATACCTGGATCGAACAAACCGATAATATCGCCAGCATATGCCTCTTCGACAATATCCCGGTCTTGTGCCAAGAATTGCTGTGGCTGTGACAGCTTGATTTCTTTGCCCACACGAGTATGCTTCACACTCATTCCACGTTGGAACTTGCCTGATACAATTCGCAGGAACGCAATACGATCTCGGTGTGCCGGGTTCATGTTTGCCTGAATCTTGAACACATAACCGCTGAATTTCTCATTCGTTGGCTGAATCTCTCCTGCCGTACTGCGACGTGGTTCAGGCTTCGGTGCCAGTTCCAGGAAGTTCTCCAGGAAAGTCTGTACGCCGAAATTGTTGATCGCACTACCGAAGAAAATAGGTGTCAATTCGCCGCGTTGAACTTTCTCCATGTCGAATTGGTCGCCCGCAATATCCAGCAACTCCAGATCCTGACACAATTGATCATGCAGGTATTCTCCAGCCATCTCACGGATAATCGGATCTTTGTAGCCATCTACCTTTTGTACTTTGATCGTCGAGTGATCGTCCCCTTGGAACAATTCCACCTGATTTTTCATCCGGTCATAGACACCGCACAGCTCGCGACCTGTACCAATAGGCCAGTTCATCGGAACCGAACGAATACCCAGTACATTTTCAAGTTCTTCCATCAGGTCAAATGGGCTTTTACCCTCACGGTCGAGTTTGTTGATAAACGTAAAGATTGGAATGCCACGCTTCGCACATACCTGGAACAACTTGATCGTTTGTGCCTCGACACCTTTTGCCACGTCAATCAACATCACCGCGCTATCGGCAGCAGTCAGTGTACGATACGTATCTTCACTGAAGTCCTGGTGACCCGGTGTATCCAAAATGTTGACGCGATGATCCAGATAATCAAATTGCATTACGGAAGAGGTAACCGAGATCCCCCGTTGTTTCTCAATTTCCATCCAGTCACTTGTTGCGTGTTTGCTGGCTTTCCGAGCTTTTACCGTTCCCGCAAGGCGAATCGCGCCCCCGAACAGCAACAGTTTCTCGGTCAATGTAGTTTTACCCGCATCCGGGTGAGAGATAATGGCAAACGTCCGGCGTTTGTCCACTTCCTGTTGAAGAATTTCATTTGCAGCTTTGCTCATAGGTTTAATCCCTTTCGTCCGTTCATTCACGTTAATCCGGCATGGCCGGTCCATCATTCAATCTTTATGCAATCCGGCGAGGCCGGTTGATTGTACACGAGTTTTTACGTACTAGGTATTTACACACTAGATTAATTTTACACATTTACAATGGAGTTCATCCTCCTCAAATCTGTGCTTTCATGTATACCGTGAACTGCTTCTTAACCCAACTCTCCTATTGTACCATAATCTGTACCGAAAATAACCGATTACTACCGCAGATTCTTCTCTTTTCACTTGCAAAAAAAAGCACCCTTCAGCCATTTCCATGGCATCCAGGCACTCCTCATTCATTTTTATTTATCGGTTTTAGAAAATCAATGCATCCAGCGCGTATTGTCCGCCACCTGTCAGGGCCAGCGCTACACCAATCACCAGAATCGCGAGATTATATTCGAATCCATTCTGTGTGGACCAGTAACCGTTCGCACCATGGACTTTCACAATCGCAATAACCATCGTCAATGCAATCAGAATGCCGCCTACCGGTGTGAGCAGACCCAGAGCCAGCAACAGTCCACCACCAAACTCAGCGAGTCCAGCCAGTAACGCCACCAATGCACCAGGCTTCATGCCCATCGACTCAAACCAGCCGCCTGTACCCTTGATCCCGTAACCTCCGAACCAACCAAACAGCTTTTGAGCCCCGTGCGCCATGAACGACAATCCAATCACCAAACGAATCAACAACAACCCTAAGTCCAACATCATTTTCTTTTTCCTCCATTCAATATATACAAAATAGTATTCTTAGATTAAAGATATTATGCATACTTTTTTCATGATTCTCTGTGACGCAAACCCCTTCAACTGGTTTACATTTTATCTCATGAATGATAACTTATCCGAAATGTTTGCCCGAATGAAGTTTGTCATTTGCGTAACTCTTTAACTCATGTGTTGAGTATAAGTTACATACTTACTTTTTGTCAACAACTTAATTTAATTTACTTGTTTCCTTATGATGGGTACCTGCCTTTTCCCCACTAAAAAGCCTGGGTACACCGCAAAATTTGCGATTTCCCCAGGCTCAGTCATGTTGTGTATGTTGTTAATACTGATGTTAATGCCTTTACCCTACCCTAACCATTCACTTGCCAGATCACGCTGTCCTCGTCCTGACCATTCACCGGCCACCAGTGGAATCCGTCCTGCTCCAGCAGTTTATCTGTCGCTTCTGGCCCCCATGTTCCAGCAGGGTACGTATGAAGCTCTCCCTGATTCTGTCCCCAGGCTGCTGCGATCCGATCCACAAAGGACCAGGCTGTTGCCACTTCATCCCAACGGGTGAAGTACGTAGAATCCCCCTCAGCGGCATCGTGCAGCAGACGTTCATATGCTTCAGGCGAGTTAATTCCAATCATGCAGCTCTGACAGAAATCCATTGCAAGTGGCTGAATCTCGGAATCCGAGCCTGGTTTCTTGGCATTAATTTTGATATATATGCCTTCCATCGGATTCACCCGAATGACTAGCAGATTCGGTTCCAATTTATACTTTTTCCCAAGGTACACGTTGTTTGGCATCGACTTGAACTCAACTACGATCTCGGTTGTTTTCACCGGGAGACGCTTGCCTGTCCGAATGTAGAATGGTACACCCGCCCAACGGAAATTATCCACGAATACACGTGCTGCAAAATAAGTTTCCGTATTCGACTGCGGATCAACCTTGTCTTCCTGGCGATACCCCGGAAGCTGCTTGCCACGGTACTCCCCTTCGGCATATTGCCCCCGCACAACGTTGTTGCTCACTTCCTCATCCGAGGTGAACGCCCGTAGAGAGCGTAATACCTTCACCTTTTCATCCCGAATGTCTTCCGGGAATAGGCGACTCGGCGGTTCCATCGCAATCATCGTCAGCATCTGAAGCATATGATTCTGCCCCATATCACGCAGTGCACCAGAGTGATCATAATAACCGCCACGTTCTTCCACGCCTACTGTTTCACCCAGCGTAATCTGAACGTTGGCAATATGTTTGTTGTTCCAGAGCGGTTCGAAAAAAGCATTCCCGAAGCGAATCACTTCAATATTTTGCACCATTTCCTTGCCCAGATAATGATCAATCCGATAGATTTCCTCTTCACGGAATACCTCACGAATCTGCTCATTCAGATGTTCGGCCGATTGCAGATCATAACCAAATGGTTTTTCGATCACCAAACGGTTCCACCCCTGACTTTCCAACATACCACCGTCCCGCAAACTGTAAGAGACACTGCCAAACAGCTCAGGTGCCAGTGCCAGATAGAACAGCCGATTCCCCGGCGTATTAAACTTTGATTCCAGATGCTCCGTCTGCGCACGCAGCTCTTTGAATCCTTCCACATTATTGATATCCAGTGCTTTGTATTCAAAATGCTCGACAAAAGTGTTCCACTCATCAGGTTCGCCCGCTGCATAACGGCAGAACTCCTTAATGGATTCATAGATGTCTTCCCGGAATTCTTCTGGGGACCTCGGACGACGTGCTACGCCAATAACCGCAAAGTCTTCGGCAAGCTTGCCTTCGCGGTAAAGACTGTAGATAGCCGGAAACAGCTTCCGGCGGGCCAAATCACCCGTTGCTCCAAAAATGAAAAATACTGCGCCTGGTGTCTGTACTTCATCTTGCAATTGTTTTTCAACCATGGGCTCCTCTTTCTTCCGGGAAGATAACCTTCACGCTCTCCCCGAGCTATGTAATGGTGTTATATATGCACGACATACAACTGTCAATTACCAGCAAGTTCCTTCTTGGATGTGATGCCATTTTAGCATATCAACTGAATGGATGCACTATTTCAAACTCATTTTTCTGATAAAGATTCTCAATATTGGGTCCAAATTCATGAAAAATTCATCCCTTAATATTCAATCGTAATCACTGGAAACCCCACTGTAATTCGATTATCGACCTCGTCTCTAACCTGGTGAACTGCGAGTTGCATATTCAATATGTGCGAGCCACTCTTGATCGATAGGGGCAGCTCAGTTGCCTTATAAGAGACACTTGCAGTGCCTGCATCTGTATAACGTTCAACGGAGGCGATATCCACATTAGCAGACAAGTGTTTCTCCATCAGTGCCAACTGCTGACTCGCATCACGTTTAATAGCAGTAGTTGCCGTACCTTGCACAGACATATTCCAGGTTGCCTTCATCCCTGAGTCTACAAGCAGTTGATCCACCTGTTCATGTACTGTCATTAATGCCTTCCGATCCGTGTGTGCATCCCCTGAAAGTTGTACGATGGCGTAGTAGCCGTTATCTCCTGTCTCGACGACATTGACCAACATGCCTACGCCACTATTAGCTGTACCTACAGCCACCTCACTGCTGCGGTACACATTGTGACCCGTCTGACGTACCTGCATCGGTGGTTCAAGCCCTAAGCGACTAGCCAGTAATACGGCCTGCGCTTGTGCATCTCCCTTACCTTCTCCTTGCCATTTAATAACTAGACGATCCACATTATCAATCACGCTGTCAGCCGTATAGATTAACTGTTCCAGTTGGGCAGCTTTGGATTCGTTTTTCTCCGCGTATACCTGTGTCACACCAATAAGAATTATGATTGCTATTGCCAATATACCTGCTGTCATCCAACGATTTAACATTCGAATCCCCCGCTTCTTTCTTGCATTCTATGAATCTATCAACAGCATGCCCCTTTCGCATATTTGCTATACTTCTTCTGCACACAACAAAAAAGCCCCACCCGCCACATGCATGGCAGATCGGAGCTTTCCATTCTCTATAACTTCCGCACATTAATGCACGGTTCTTTGGCTTGATTATGTTATTGCATATAGTTCTGTTATTACTCTGCAAGTCCATTTTTATAAGCATAGATCGCGGCCTGTGTACGGTCGTCAACGCCCAATTTTGCCAGTAGATTTGTAACATGGAATTTAACTGTCTTGATACCAATGATCAGATCATCAGCGATGTCCTGATTTGATTTACCTTTGGCGAGCAACCGGAGCACATCCATTTCACGGTCTGTTAATTCATCGTGCAAAGGAGCTGCTGCCTGTGGCTGCCGGAAGCGATTCATCATTTTCGAAGCCACCTGTGACTCCAGAACGGATTGCCCGCGAGCGGCTGCGCGAATCGCATCTGCCACTTCATTGGCTCTTGATGTTTTCAACAGATAACTGAATGCGCCTGCTTCAATGACAGGATACATTTTTTCATCATCCAGGTAACTGGTCAATACGATGACTTTGCATTCCGGATACATTTTAAGTACCTGACGAGTAGCCTCAATGCCGTCCATGCCTTCCATAACCAGGTCCATCAGAACAACATCAGGCTTATATTCCTGTGCGAGCCGAATGCCTTCCTCTCCACTACCTGCTTCACCAACAACTTCAATTCCATCTTCGGTATCCAGTACCGCTGCAAGACCAATACGTACCATCTCATGATCATCCACGAGCAATACTTTGATCGACGTTTCCGTCTCCGTTTCGACTTCCGGTTCCATTGACATGTTCTTCCTCGCTTTCATCGTTCATCAAAGGTATCGTAATCTCAATCCGCGTTCCCTTACCAGGCGCTGTTACAAATTGTATGGCCCCGCCAATCTCCGTAACACGTTCACGCATGTTAGCCAGACCGTAAGAAGCTTGTTTATTCTCATCCAAATCAAAGCCTTGCCCATCATCACGAATCAATACCCGGATCGCGTCAGTACGGCGCTGGATCCGTATCTCCATTTTTTCCGCTTTTGCATGCCGTAACGTATTGGACATAGCCTCCTGAACGATCCGGAACAGATGATTCTCGATGCCTTTGATCAGATCAATGTCTTCGTCCATTTCGAGCACAATGTCCATGGGTACTTTTGTTTTCAGTTCCATTACCAGATCTCGCAGACCTTGTTCGAGATGTTTACCCTCCAGATAGACTGGACGCAGATGTAACAGTAACGCACGCATCTCAGACTGGGCTACCGAAGCCATCTCCTCAATCAAAGCCACCTGCCTCTGAGCACGTTCAAAATCCTTCTCCATCTTCCGTCCAACGGCTGTTGCTGTCATGGATATCGCGAACAATTGCTGCGATACCGCATCATGCAGTTCCCGTGCCAAACGTTGCCGCTCTTCCACAATAGCCGTAATTCTGGCTTGTTCAGCAAGCTGTGCATTATGAGTAGACAATCGCTGGAGCGAAGATATCTGATCTTCCCACTTTTTGCCGATTCGTCCGAGTTGCTCACTTAAACGGCCCACATCATCATCGCCCAGATCAGGTACAGTGCGTGATAGAGAGCCCTTCTCCCACAGTAGAAGTGTTTCCCTCAGCAGTTCGAGCCGGCGTTTAACCCGGTAACTCTGATAGAACCCAAAAACAGCACCGATTCCAATCAGAAGCAGCAATAAGGCCAGACCCGATTGAATCAGATGACGCCAGCCTGCAAACGGAGCAAGATAACCATATGTATACAATACATACAAAATAACAGCGAGCACAATGAAAACCAGGAGGATCCCTTCACCCATACTTCGGGTTACCATGTCGGTATGTCGTTTTGTCTTCATCGGGGTCTCCTCCTTCTCTTCATCTATTTTACTACGGATTACTGATGCTTAGGTCGCCAACTATATAAGAAATGACAAATTTTGCTTTATGTTCACTGGATTCATATCCAGGCGTTCTCCATACTAATTTGTTCATCATGCCGCTATCTTGTTCTCCAAGAAGATTAATCCGGCCGAAAAGAACCGATGCTTCAATCTCCACACCATAATCTTCTGGTAGTGTAAGGCGAACATTACCCATAACTCCTTGCAGCAGCACAATTGTTTGTTTCTCCTCCGGAATCGAAAGAGATAGATCGGCGTTAACCTCACCTATGGCATGCCACAGACTCATACTACGTAACGTCCAGGATGATTGATCCCAGTAGTACCGAGCCATAAAATTCTGTTTCTTCATAACACCTTCGTCTAGATGAATCTTTTTGTTTTTTGAATAAAAGTAAGCTAAAGAAGCAAGTACAATCAAAAATACAATCATTAAATTATCCAGCAATAACAGTGCCGCACCAATGCCGAGATACCGATGACCTTTGCGGGTATCCCCATTGCGGACTTGAAGCATTCCAACCGTTAACAGAATCAGTGCGGCAGCGGTCAGGAAGTTAATATTGTCATTCAATAACATCATTGTGCCAATAATCATAATGACAACTGCAAGCCATTTACTCTTTTGATTCATCCCAGCCGCACCTCCTCTGTAAGTTAACCTCTCTTTATTCAACGGAAAAGCCATACCAGGCAATGAAGTCCTGTATGGCTTAACTTTTGTTCTACCAACCGTACATTATACACGATTTATAGAATATCATATTGTCCACTAAGCGAACAGTTATTCTTTTGAAGTTCCGTTCGCTTCATTCTTGGAACCATTGCCCATTTTATTTTTGAGGGCTTGTAATTGCTGATCCACTTTGAACTGTTTTTCCACATCTACAGGATTCGTGTACGTGGATGATGTGTTGCGATAAGGTGCACGAGCTACGTCAGCTTCAGCTTCCAGCTGCATGATTTTCTCTTCCATGCGGTGGAATCCAAGTGATGCGCCGCCACTTTCGATCGAATGCAAGCTGTTAATGGAAGACATTTGTTTCTTAGCTTTTGCCATTTGTGCACGGGATACAAGTTCATTACGTTTGTTACGCATTTTGTAGAACTCATCTTTCATATCATGCAACTGTTGCAACAGATCTTTTGCTTGTGCTTCGGACTGTGCATGCAGTTCGCTGTACTCCGTAATTTTTTGATCAAAGTAGATTTTCTCTTCCAACAACTTGCGTGCCACTTCTTCCTGACCGTTAGACAGAGCAGCTTCTGCTTGGGATTCACGTTGTACCGAAGTACGCTCTGCTTCATCCAAACGTTGTTTCATGCGACGCTCATTTGCCATTTGTTTGGCAACAGTTACCTCTGCCTCATGAATCTCTGCCTCCATATCACGCAAGTACTGGTTCAACATTACAATTGGGTCCTCTACTTTATCCAACATATCATTTACCGATGCTTTCGTCATATCCTTAATCCGTTTAAATACTCCCATTTTACTTTTCTCCCTTCTCGTAACGAGATAATTTTTGGCGAAGCTCTTCAACTTCTTTTTTCAGTGCTTTTTTCTCGATATCTTTCATCATGGAATCAAGTTCACTTTCTTGCGGTGCACCTGCTCCGTAAGCGTTGTTGTCATAAGAACGCGGACCAGATTGAGGTCTGCTGTTGTATCCAGGGCCGGGACCGAAGTTACCAGGACCTTGTTGGTTGTGATTATTTTGAAAAGGACCTCTTGGTGGCTGGTGATCATAGTTGTTGTATCCTCTGCCAGGACCAGGGCCTGGGCCCGGACCGTAGCCATATGGATCATAAGGCGGATACGGTTCTTTTGGTACCACCAGTGCTGCAATAAAGTATATTAACAACGACGTGCCGCCAGTTACGAAGATACTGATAACAAAGATGATACGCAGCAGGGTGGAATCCATTCCGATGGTTTCGGAAATTCCGCCGCACAAGCCGGTTAACATCCGGTCACGCGTTGAGCGGTATAATTTGCTCATGTGCTTGCTCCTTTCGTTTACTTGTATCCTCTTACGTTGGAATCATAAGCATATGGATCAACGTGATTGGATTCCTTGGGTACCACCAACGCAGCGATGAAGTAGATCAACAATGATGTACCTCCCGTAGCGAAAATACTGATGAAGAAAATGATACGTAGCAGCGTGGTACTCAATCCGAGATTTTCAGAAATGCCACCGATCAAACCTGTTAGCATTCGATTACGCGCCGAGCGGTATAATTTACTCATTGTGACTACTCCTTTCTGTCATTGTTCAATTTTTGTCTTAAGCGTTCCAGTTCCTTATCCAGCGTAGAGGATGACATGCTGCCAGTCACTCCTGAACCATCTTGATTCATTCGCCGGATATCGCGGAGACTCTGTGCTTCATATTCGAGATCAGAGACTTGATCATCCAGTCGGTTAAACATGCGGGGTACATTCTGACCGTTGTGATTGCCTCTCTGGTTCATACGTTGCTGTAACTGAATCGTCTGCATACGAGCGTAGTAATATTGGCGTTTGCTGTATACATTCTGATATTCAACCTTCAGCTGATCGATCTGTTCATCCAGCTCCTGTAATGCCGCATAACTTTGTGCATACAATTCATTGTACTGTTCCATTTTTTCCTCGTGGAGGATTTTCTCCTGCAAGGCCAGCTTAGCGAGATGTTCTTCCCCTGCTTTCAGAGCCATGGAAGCCTGTTCTTCCCGTTTGTTCACCATACCTGCTGCCTGATCGGCTTGTTGTTTCATTTGTCTGGTATGGCTTGCATATTGATGACGAAGTTTCTCGGCTTCACCGATGTCTTGGCGGGTCGAGACCAGGAACTGATCAATCAGTTTGACTGGATCCTGACTTTGCTCCAAATGTTCGTTCAGATTGGCTACGGTAATATCCCGCATTCGACGAAATACACTCATTATGTTCTGTCCCTCCTTTTCATAATCGTGAAAGCTTAGTACCGACCACGACGACTGCGGTTATTGCTTAGCATTGAGATACCAAAGATGATTAACCCGATCGCGATGATCGGTCCGATCAACCATGCCAGTTTACCCATCAGTGAGATGATACCGATGATGAGAACAATCCAGCCAAGCATCACATTCCCTCGTTTAACTCCGTAGTATCCCAGTGCAATCATCAGGACCGGAATCAGATAACCCATTAAGTGTCCAAGAAGTGGAGTTAACTTTCCGAAGAGGAGTAGTGCACCCAGCGCAATCAATACAATCGCCCAGCCATTTCCCTTATTTAATCTCATAATTGTTGTTCACCGCCCTTTCCATTCGTTCCTTTTAATGTGTTGAGTCATTTGTTCGTTTGTTTCTTGTTTTTTTGCTTCTTTGTTTCTTGTTTAACCTTATGTCCTTATTCTAGGGGATTCCGCGACTTTTCAAAACAGACCGTGGACGGTTTTTCATCCTAGACTCAGGTCGGGGATCTAGTTGGACCTTTGACTGTCCCTATATAAGACCAACGTTCCACCTAAGCTGAATAGCACTCCAGATACCTTCTATTCCCCGTATTCAGGCTCTACTTCACCCGATATCACCAGGTAGCAAGAATGATGTCCATGTCTCTATTTACGTGCACACTGCAATTTCGTTTCTCATGATTCCGTATTGGATAGTCATTCCAAGCCGTTTCTCTAACCTTTTCTGCAAAATCATCTATCAGCAATCCCTTATCTCTACTTCTATACTCTCTTGTAAAATTACTTATTTATCCAAATAAACAAAATTTAGATTGTTCTATATGTAAGCGTTTACTAAAATAGAAAGTGTTACTATTTCTAATGTCAGGGGTGGAACTGAAACTGTGCGACCAATCAGCTATCTCCATAAAATGATCATCTTTGGAATCCTGTTAAGCACCCTGCCCATTTTGTTAACGGGAATTGCCGCATTTATCTATTCATCAAACCAAACTGAGCTGCATCGTACACAGGCCAATAGACAGTTGCTGGAACAAATGCAATCCAACGTAGAGCACAAACTCGCTACAGTCAGTTATATGCTTGATCAGGCGGTTCGCTCTCCAGTAACCCTCCGTTCCCTGTCTGCTTCTTCTTCACTAGAAGGGAAAGGACCTTTGCTTGCCGACAAGCTGCAGAGCGAATTTCAGAATATGAGGTCATGGGAACCTTTGCTGGATATTACCCTGGTGAACCAATCTCAGAATTGGCTTATTGATCATGCCGGATTATATCGTAATACGGATTTTCCACTGGCTCTTCCCATGAAGGAATTGATATCGGACACGCTGACCTCTGGATGGCAGCTCTCCCCTTCATCGGTGTTCAGTAATGATGAGCGTTCACCCGGTACAGGCTGTATCTATCATATTGCCCTTGCGAGATCTATTCCGAATCTGAATACGTCTTCCGATACTGCCCTGATTGCGGGAATTCCTGCATGCTCTTTGCAAAATACACTAGGAGAAGCCTCCCTAGGCAATGCTGCCTCAGGACTGATCATTTTGAATCGGGAACAACGTATCTTGGTCCATCCCGATCCTGTATACATTGGACAACCGTTGTCTGCCATTGGATTACAGGATCGGGATACGGAAGCCAACATAACCAAACTATCACCCATTACATTTTCAACAGGCTTTGAAAAACGGGAAGTTAAGATCGCCGATACACATTATACTCTGACGTATAGCCCTTCTACCTTAAAAGGATGGACTTATGTTCTAATCTCACCTACCAATATTCTGACACAAGAATATATCGATATCGGATTACACACCTTGTATATCAGTATCTTCTTACTTTTACTTTCATTATTACTCGCCTGGCTCGGCTCCAAGCGAATGCATGTCCCGATTCGTAAACTTTTAACTCAACTTGGTGACAACCATCTGTCCAAAGAAGGAAACACAGTAGCTCAGCAATCACCACCATTTTCTGATGAGTTCGAACAGATCAGAGCAGGGGTCTCACAATTATCTGCCTCTCACTCCCAATTAGAGAACACAATTAATATGCATCTGTTGCAGATTCGCAATCATTTTATGATGAATCTGTTCCAGGATAAGATCCCTGTTCATACTCTTCATGACACCCTGCATGAATATGGCTACACACATCAGGTTCGGGAATGGCAACAAATTGCTGTTATTACACTACAGGCCGATCTTGTTAATCATACAAAATATAGAGCTAGTGATCGTGACCTCTTATTGTTCGCTATTCAAAATATATTGGAGGAAACGGTTGTGCATAACCAACAATTGCTTCCCATTGTGCTGGAACATACGGTAGCCACGGTGATTGGGACCGTTGAACAGGACCAGTTTATTTTTTCACAACAGCTATATGTATTAACAGACCAGTTACAACAACAGATTGATGAGATTCTAGCTCTTCAAGTCAGTATAGGATTCAGCCAGCCGCACAACTCTCTACATCACATCCCTCAAGCTTACACAGAAGCCATAGAAGCATTGAGGCATCGGATGAAGCTGGGAACAGGAATTATTTTTCAATATGAGAACATAGATCATTACGCTCCCACTTGGTCCATGGCCTACCCGGAATCATTGGAATATTCGTTGATCCAAGCTATTCAAAATGCGGACGAAGTCCAGGCCTCTGCTCTTCTGCAACAACTGCTTGAAGTAATCTTTGGTATGGAGGTTACACCCGAGGAGTATGAGGTAGCTCTTACGAGGCTGCTCACGCATATTTTGCAAATGACTCAGGAATCCGGCATACGACTCGGACAGATCTCCCAAGGTCGTGGCTCGATGTTTCATGAACTTCATAGTTTGCAGTACGCTGCTGAAGTTGAGGATTGGTTTAAATATCAAGTCATCTTGCCCGTCATCCAGGTTTTTAAAGCGAGACAGTACGCCCAGTATCAGCATATATCTGAGAAAATGATTGCCATGATTCATCAAGATTATGATAAGGATCTGACGCTTGAGGAATGTGCTATGAAGCTTCACTACAATGCAAACTACTTAAGTAGTGTTTTCCGCAAAGAGACAGGCTGTGCATTTAGTGAATATCTGACCAAGTACCGATTTAATATCGCTAAAAAATGGCTGGATGAAAGTGAACTAACCGTTAAAGATATCGCAGCACGACTTCGGTACAACAATCCGCAAAACTTTATCCGATCATTCCGTAAATGGGAAGGAATCACCCCCGGTCAGTATCGGGAGCGTAAGCAGAAAGCAGAAGTGTCGAACAGAAATTAGAAAAGGAGAACGATTGTAAGTCGTACTCCTTCAGCCAGCTCAGATATCTATCCATATGGCTCCCCGAACAGGGCTAGGGCTAGGGCTAGGGCTAGGACCTGTGACAACTCGATTAACCGTGAAGTGCTCTACCACTGAAATATCAGGGAATGAATATGCTTCAGAGATCATTCTCTGAAAACTATGTCTGTGTTTTGCTCTTCGTTGTCTCGATGTTTGAATAAGGTTGGCTTTAGCCCATGTGCAGTCTCATGAAGCAGCTTAACATCTTCAAGTAACCGAGGATTTTGTTTAGTATAGTCAACTAATTATTCACTTCAAAAAAAGAGGGAGCATATATCTGCTCCCTTCACTTACAATTTCACTTCTATAATCTTAACTTCATTTGTTTCAACCGTTTATCTTTTTGCGCAGCAATGTGATGCTTCCTAGCGTCATCTTAGATGTTAGACTTCATTGTCCGTCTCGATTCCTGATCCTCAGACACGTACGCAGCTTATACGATTTATCGCTTATCCTTAGTGCGAACTGTTTTCATATTTGGCTGCTCAAGTTGAATTAGAATTTTACCAAACCTTGCTCCGCGTGAGAAGGTCACTGTACTATCCTTGTATGTATCTCGGATATACTTCTCAGCCAATCTGAGGGAATCTTCATCCGATGGTAACTCATACGTATTAAGCCATTCTGGCAGCTTCTCGATAATCTCTTCCACCGGTACTTCAAATGAGTTAACTTCTCTCGTAATGATCATCGTATAAGAATAACCCTTCAAATACAGCAACTGCTGGATATACCCCATATCACCGGCCTTGTATGAAGAAGTTACACCCAGTACATCTTTAAGTTCATCCATTAGTGTGTGTTCCTTCTGTCCCGCCATAGTACTTATATACACATACTTCCGGGCACAGTTGATCGCCTGCTCAATCGTTTCCCAATCCGACATCGCCGGACACATGGATGCAAATGCAAAGTCATATTTCTTCTCCCAGCCTTTATCCTTAATGGAGATTTCTTCATATCGTTCGTTTACGATTTCGATTTTGGATTCCAGAGCTGGAGGTATCGTCTCTTTCATAAGGGAGACAAGCAACTCAGAAGGCTCAACTGCCGTCACACTTGCCCCCTTTTCCGCAAAAGGAATGGTAAATATGCCTGAGGCCGCTCCAATGTCCAAAATGGATAATCCTGAGAATTCCACACCCTAGTTTTCAATCCAGCCCATAATGCGTTCAGAACGCTGCTTTCCTTCTTCAGTGAACGACTGTGCATGATAATCCCTGGCCCATCGCTCAAAAGCTCCTTCTATATTAAAGGGGGCGCTTTTCTTCTTATATTTTGAACTTCTCGGACGATTCTTCCATGCCTCTTCCCATACAGAAAGATCAAATAACAGATCGGTATCCGATACATTTTTTCCATTAGTCACTCTACTTCACTCCTCCATATTAAAGACTTTACTTATCTACAATATACTCAATATAATCATACGTCAATCTTTATTATCGTCCATCTTCTCTTACTCTAGATTTTCTTACTGCACATAAATCGTTTCATATAAAATAAAAATAGCCCTACACATTGCATAAGCAACATGTAGGGCTATTCAATATACCGGCGAGAGGACTCGAACCTCCACGGTTTCCCACTCGATTTTGAGTCGAGCGCGTCTGCCATTCCGCCACGCCGGCATATGCTGGAGGCGCCACCCAGATTCGAACTGGGGATAAAGCTTTTGCAGAGCTGTGCCTTACCACTTGGCTATGGCGCCATATTTTGGAGCGGACGACGGGAATCGAACCCGCGACCCTCGCCTTGGCAAGGCGATGCTCTACCGCTGAGCCACGTCCGCATAATGGCTGGGGATATAGGATTTGAACCTATGCATGACGGAGTCAAAGTCCGTTGCCTTACCGCTTGGCTAATCCCCAATAAAAAATGAAAAAACAAAGGGGCGATCGAGGGGAATTGAACCCCCGAATGCCGGATCCACAAACCGGTGCGTTAACCACTTCGCCACGACCGCCATAAAAGGTTAATTTATAAAAAGTTAATTGGCAGGGGCAGCAGGAATTGAACCCACACCAACGGTTTTGGAGACCGTTGTTCTACCTTTAAACTATGCCCCTA
>NZ_JCAXEL010000020.1:0-139338 GCF_059759055.1 Paenibacillus sp. GQ49 | reverse complement strand
AAATCAAAAAAGGCCGCTATTATTAGCGTCCTTTTTTGATCTTTCATCTTCTTTATTGTTCAACTTTAAACCATGGACCTGCATTTTGTATGACACCCCATAGTTTCGCTGGCAACACAAGATCTCTAACGTTAGATGATTTAATCACGTTTTGGATTTCCGCCTCCCTTCCTTGTTGAACTTTTTCAACCCACTCTGGATCGGAGATTAATACACGTCCAATTACCGCTAAAGAGAGTCCTTTCTCCATGCTTTCAGAGACATCCTCTGGGCTTTCCAAGGAACCCGCTGCAATTACAAAAATCCTATTGTTGGCATGTTCAACAATCAGCTCAAGATACGTTTTTTTGTTATCTTGGTTATATTTTGGTTTTGACGTAAGGGCTTGTACCAAGGAACCATGAACATAATCAACATTTTCTTCAATCAGTTTATCAATCAGTGCGTAAGTATCTTTCATTCTAAGGGCATCTTGTTGATGTTCCTCTGGGGAAATGCGGTAACCTAAAATAAATGGTTTTGTCGAATATCTCTCAATAGCTTTTTTCACCTCTCGAATAACAGCTATTGGAAAACTCAGACGTTTTTCCAGTGATCCCCCCCATTGGTCTTGACGTTTGTTGAAGAATGGAGATAAAAAGCTTTGAAGTAAAAAACCGTGGGCTCCATGGAGTTCAACACCGTCAAAACCAGCTTCAATTGCACGTCTTGTTGCTTCACCGAACGCATGTATAATTTCCAGAATTTCTTTATGCTTGAGTTCTCTAGGGGATACTGCTTCAGTCAGAGCAACACCGCTCGGACTTACCACGTCACCATTAGGAACTAATTCAGCAATCGCTTTATCTCCAGCATGGAACAATTGAAGAATTGCTGGAGCTCCTCCACTCTTAGCAGCATCTGCCAATTTTTTTAGACTAGGGATAAATGAATCATTATATGCGGCGAATTCATGTGTAAATCCAATCCCATTGGGTAGGACATGAGTACAGCCCGTGATAACTAAACCTACACCATTCACTCTTTTTTTATAATATGCAACTTCCTCATCGGAAATAGTGTAATCATCATTACTTGACCATGTCGTCATCGGAGACATAACCACTCTATTCTTTAAGGTAATCCCTTTATTGAATGTAAAGGGTTCAAACAAGTTATTAAATTTACTCATTGTACGTTCTCCTTTGTATTTTGATTTCTAAGTGCTTATTTATGGAACAGATGAAGGTAACCCTATCTCATCCATCCCAATCACAAGTTCTACTCAAGAATATCAGGTTAACCTAAGGGGAAGTAAAGTAGGAATTTGATACGTAATTTAAAAGGATTTGCTTTTAATAATTTTCTATTGTGATAAAATAACAGTTACAGTAACTGTAACTATGGAGGCGGTCAGATGTTTTTTTCAATGAAATATGTGGTGGAGAATTATAATATAACTGCAAAGACACTTCGATTTTATGAAGAGCAAGGGATATTACCGAATATTTCGCGCGACGAAAAAGGGAATAGAGTTTATACCGAACAACAAATCGATTGGATTTCTTTTATTCTTTGTCTCAAAGAAACAGGAATGCCACTTTCTAAAATTAAAGACTACAAGGAATCTTATGAGATGGGGAACTCCACCTATTCAGAAAGAGAGGAAATGTTAAAGAAACATAAAATTGAATTACAAAAGAAAATCGAAGAAAGTTTGAAACATATGGAAGAAATAAATTATAAATTAGCTATGTATGAACTTCAAAAAGATGAGGTTAGGAAAAATCCTAACCACAATTTTAAATGTCACGGTCTTGAGGTGAACATTGTCGATACCAGGGGGGGGTGAATCAAATATTCGGAATGCTACAACCAACAGATGAACAAACGGAGCTCTAAATATCTATCCAGAAAAATAACCAGTCGCCTATATTTACCTAGCGATTGGTTATAATTGTTTTTAAAACGTTAATCCTGACTACATTACTACTTTCGATTATATTTAAAAAATCTAGCACAGTAACACAATGCAACCTAGCGGGATTGCCGCTTTCGCCGGGACTGCCACGTCTCGATTGGTTCATGATCATCTTCTTCGATCAGTTCCAATGCTTCTTCCACTCTTCTCGCTTTGAATAACAGGATTAATTCCATCAGGTCTTCCCGGTCCAGCAACTTCACTCCATTAACCGCTGCAAGCGTCCGACAGGCTTCGGTGTAACGGGCGGACGTTAATACAATTGAACGGTCGGCTTCATAATAACGCATCGATGTATATATCTCCTGCACTGCACTCAACCCTACGGGATGGTTCGCACCATAGCGCTTCGCTTGTATCACACTTCGTCTGCCGAGTCTATCAACAAACACTAGATCTGCCCCAAAATCCCGGCTGCTCGTTGTCTTATGCACCTCATCGTACCCGAGCTCTTCGAATAAATGATAGAGATATAATTCAAATTCCGAACCATCCTCCATCTTGTCGATGTCCTTTATTGTGATCTTACGAGGATTGGCTTCACTTCGGATCCGCTGCCCGCGCCCGATAACACGCCGAATAATCCAGGCCAGCAGCAACAATAGGATGATACATCCAATGACCCATAGGGTCACATTTTCACTCCAGTTCATAGCTATTCTCCTTGTGTCATTTCCTATGTTCTATCCAACGTACGCAGATACGGCTTGTCACCGCACTAAATATATCAGACTTCTACCTTCATCGAAAGAAGATGAATTCCTTGTAACCCTTATACTTCACGAAACATAGTTAGTTCGATAAACCAATGATAAAAGGTTACAGTGTGTTCGGTTGAATTCAGCTTGACTTTAATGGTAAAATTCAACAATCGGTTCTATTTGAACCGAAGAAGAAAGGTGGTTTATCACTTGCATACATTGACCAAACACAAGTCCAAAACATGGGCTGCCCTCATTCTGAGCGGCATGCTCCTCTTCACCATGAATACAACAGGTTACGCCGCTGCTTCAACCGAATCCATGCCCAAACCGGCGTGGACATCATCATCACTGATGTTATCTGAGGCTAATACAGAGAAAGATGTCATGATCAAAGGAATCCATGCCGTGCCATCCAAAAATCTTGTATATGTACATGCCTCGCAGCCCGTGACCAAAACAAGCAGCAAAACAACACTCGACTGGCAACTGGACTCTCTCCAAGCATTCGATGCTACAACTGGACAATTGAAGTGGAATACGATATTCCATGAGAAAAGTGGTCCTTATACCACCTACTCCAATTCGGTATATGCCAGCAACGGTACGGTTTATGTGTATATGGAATATTCGGACAAAACCAAAAAATTGTACTCATTCAATACATCCGGTAAAACCAACTGGATCAAAACGGTGAATTCACCTGCAAGCATATCCCTATTGGATAACGATACGCTGATGGTTGCTTCAAGTCAGGGCGTACAATCGAATGGTTCGGTTCGCTCAGCCATCTCGTTATATGACAAAAAGGGCAAGCTGATTACCGAGAAGACCATTAACGGTAGCGTGCTTAAGGCTGATCATGGTCGAATTGTGGTAGATGCCAGTAAACAAACCAAGGTAGGCAACTTCTGGCAGCAAGCCGCGAATCCCAAAGTGGAGATCTATGATCGTACGTTGAATCGTCTGTCCTTCTACCAATTCCCTGCCAATGCAAATACATTAGGAGATGGCGGCGGTGAATCCCTGGCCATTCTGGACGATGGTTCCATCATTATGCGCGCCAATTTTGAGAACACAGGTAACCGACTGATGGGCTTTGGCGTCGATGGCAAGCTTGCTTGGGGACGTGCCATTGCTGGTGATGCCTACATTCAGACGGCTGGCAACGGTTATACAGTCTTTACAGGGCAGAAGCTGGAGCTGTACACGATGAAAGGCAAAGTGACTGAGCGTACATTCAAGGACGCACAGCCTGCACTTATGCGTGTGGACCAGACGCAGGATGGACAGTACCAGCTTGATTTTGCCAAAACAGGATACATTCTTGATCCACAGAAGATGGAAGACGTGCATATCTACACTACCAGTGCCTCGCTTCCTTCATTAGAAGGTGTTTCAACCTATGTCGATGATGTCATCTATTCCATGAACGATGAGACATTGTCCAAATATGTACTGAAGTCCAGTTCTTCAAAATAAATACTCGATCTAATAATAAGCCGGGAGAGTTCCATAAGGAGCTCTCCCGGCTTATTACATGGGCAGAATAGAGTATCATCCTATTTCCAATTCTCGTCTATAAATTCGTCCCGTCCGGATAACGCACGGTCTTCCTTATAATCTTTTTCGTTTTTCTTGTGGTAATCCTGATGATAGTCTTCAGCCGGATAGAATATAGCTGCATCCCGAATTTCCGTAACAATCGGTTGAGTGAATCGTCTGCTGGCTGCCAGTTCCTGTTTGGACTGTTCAGCAAGCTCACGTTGACGTTCATTATGCACAAAGATTGCCGTACGATACTGTGTCCCCCGATCCTGGAACTGGCCTCCGTCATCCGTCGGATCAATCTGCGGCCAGTATAGCTCCAACAGTCGTTCATAAGGGAATACATCTGGATCAAATGTAATTTCAACCACTTCGACATGACCGGTCTCCCCGGTTTTTACCTGCTCATATGTTGGATTCTCGACGTGACCGCCAGCATAACCCGATATAATGCCATGAATGCCCGGTTGTTCTTCAAACGGTGTAACCATACACCAGAAACATCCGCCAGCGAATGTAGCTTTTTCCATTCCGTTCATCCCCTCTTATCTAAACTACCTATAGAATACTGATGCTAAGTTACGCATACATTCTTATATTTTAAAACAACAAGAGGTTGATTGAAAGCCATGGTTATGGCTCTCAATCAACCTCTTCATTGGTAATGCATTTAGCTGACAACTAATTCAAGAAATTATCTTGATTAAGTTACCCGCGACTACGTCCCATCGAACGGAAGATCAAGCTTACGATGGCTACAAGAACGATCGCACCGATCAATGCAGGTACAATGTAGAATCCGCCCATCTCAGGACCCATATCTCCCAAGATTACTCCACCTAACCAGCCACCGATAAAACCAGCAATGATGTTACCAATAACACCACCTGGAATGTCACGACCAACGATCAAACCTGCCAACCATCCAATGATACCACCGATAATTAATGACCATAACCAACCCATATCATTCACCTCTAATTAAAGTTTTTGTTGTTGTCTGTCTACTATTAACCGCTACAGAAGCATTTAAACAATTGGCATAAAAATTTTTGCATATTACCTTTTGTCCCCATGCATCTTCCTCTGCAAAACAAACCTTGGTCAGGTATGGAAACAGATCGCGTTACTTTCCGGCATCTCACCAGCTCAGGGCTGCGTTATGTACCTCCCGAAAGTCATTGTATGTTAGAGCAGACAAGGTTAGTATCACCAATTGAGGTAGGATTATTTATAAAATTGCGTCATATTATAGGATGGATGGGTTAGGTCTGATCAATAAAAGCCTGCACGGCCCTTACCTGGCTGCGCCAGCCAAGTATGTTTATGGCTCTTGTCCAGCTCGCCACGCATCGACTGAATGACTCTTACAATGTCTGTCTGTCCATTCTGATGCCATTCCAGCGCAGCGCTCACATACAACTCACCCAGCTGCGCAAGAGAGAACGTGTCGGTCAGGCGGGCTGCTTCTATCGTGCCTTCTTCACCCGCAAATACGGTAAAGCCTCGTTGGCGCAAATATTGCAAGCGCATCGCTTCATCTGGCAACGGAATTTCATAAGCCCGGTCGAACCGTCCAGCACGGTTCATGAGGCCAGGATCTATTTTCTCCGGATAATTCGTTGTCCCGATCAGGAAAATGCCTTCTTTTGACGTAGCTCCATCCAGTGTATTCAGGAAAAAGGAACGGACTTCATCCGGCATCGAATCGATGTCCTCAATGATCAGTACCATCGGTGCCAACCGCTTGGCAGCCTCGAACACTTCACGTACCGATTCACTGTTGGTATACTCCGTAATCTGCCAATACGCAGCCGGGCCCGGGATACTTCCCGCAATGGATTTCACCAAAGTGGTCTTGCCGTTTCCCGGATGCCCATACAGCAGAATGCCCCGTTTGTACGGGATATCATAATCTCTGTAAAAGGAACGATCCGCTTCGAAAAACTGATCCAGCGAGCGGAAAATATCCTGCTTGATCTGTGCCGAGAGAACAACATCTTCTCGTCCCACGGAGCGAGTGATGGATTCGACATGACGGTCGCTGCCATTACGGGCATCGGTGTAGACCGTTACTTTTTTCATATTTTGCTGACGTTCCCGTTCCCGTACACTTCCCAGAAATTGCTTCATCTCCTCATCACCGATGGCAAAGACAAAGTCTTCACTGTAGATCCCATTCTCTCGGAAAAATGGAACCCGCACAAGTGCTACGCCCCATTTCGGATAAGCAAATACGTTGTTGCGAATGGAGTAGTGCACACCATAAGTGGGTACATCTCCATCATCGTCGTAATGCAACGTCTGAAGCTCCAGATCCTCGAATATACGGGCTACCAATTCCACTTCGTCACTGCCATTTTGCAGATCTTCCCGGAGTAACTCCCAGTATTCATTGTTCGGGTCAGAACTGGCATACAGCTTGTATTCAACCCCATAGCGCTGATGGAGCGCCTCACTGATTCCACGAATCAGCCTTGAATAGATGGCATATCCTTCCACTCGAATTCGGGTATCATGTTGTTTGTCATAGGTATAGATCGCTTGAGTTGGATCTGTTTGTTTTTCGCTTATTGTCATTATTTCGCTCCCTTTACCGCTACAAGCGGTTTGCATTTGGCTACAACTTGAGCCAGGCCTGCGCCGGTAACACTGTCTATAATTTCATCTACATTTTTATAAGCCTGAGGTGATTCGTCAATAATGGATTCAAGTGAGCGTTGATTTACCACGATCTCATCTTCTGTACCCACACCCAGTGCCGTAGCAAAATCTTCCACACTAATCAATCGTTTTGTTGCCGTCCGTGAACGGATGCGACCCGCACCGTGACATATTGAATAATAATTATCAGCACCCTGCGGCTGACCTACCATGATATATGAAGCAGTTCCCATGGAACCGGGAATAAGCGCCGGATGCCCTGTTGCCAGATAAGGCTTTGGATTGTCCGGGTGACCTGCAGGCAACGCACGTGTCGCCCCTTTGCGATGCACAAAAACGGAACCTTTTTCTACGTGAGATTCCTCCCAGGCATAGTTGTGCATCAGATCGTATAACGTACGAAATTCACATTTGGAGCCAAACACATCCCGGAATGCTTCGCGAATAGCATACGCAATCAGGTGACGATTGACAACAGCGTAATTCAATGCAGAATACATCATGTTCACATAATGACGACCTTCCGCATGCTCAAGTGGGGCAAATACCAGTCTGGGATCGGATGTACCCAGGTTAAGCCGCTGCATGACTTTGGCAATCGCTGAGGAACTCGTCTGACTTACATAACCACCCCATGCACGAGAGCCGGAATGAATCATGACCACGACCTGTCCATCATACAATCCCCAAGCTTCGGCGATTTCACGATTCTCTTCAGCGATCTCAATTGCCTGGATCTCGGCAAAATGATTCCCCCCACCAAGTGTTCCGAGCTGACGATGCGAACGATGCCATGTCATGTCAGGAACGTGGTTTAACACATCCTCATCGTAACTGAACTTGCTGCTTTCCACATGTGTCATCGCAATTGATTTTTTCGGTGTATAGCTGTCCGGAATATACTTTTTGGGTAAACCATGCAGTCCTTTACGAACAATATGCTCCAGTCTTATATCCGAGTAATGACCTCGCTGGTTCGCCTCCATCGGCAATACTTTTTCAATCGCCTTGACGAGTTTGCGGCGGAGCTTGATGTCTTTCAATTCGTCCTTGTGCAAGTTCGTCATATGCACTCGCATGCCACAGCCGATGTCACTGCCAACGATGGAGGGAGAAACGTATCCGCTGTGCGCATCCCACACGGCTGTCGTTCCAATGCATGTACCTACCCCCACGTGTACGTCTGGCGTGTAACTCATATAAGAGATTCCCGGAATCTGCAGATTATTGTTTGCCATCTCGAATACCTTGTAATCGAGCGAGGAGAAGAGCTGTTGCGCCGCATATACGGTTAGGTCACCTGCAGGCAATTTTACTTCATGCCGGTAGCCGCCTGCGATTTCATTTGGATTAGTAAATAAATTAAATTCTGTATTCATAAAAGTGTATTATTCCTTCCTGTACGTTCAGCAAATTCGGTTTGCTGATTCATCTGTATAATAAATATAAAAAAAGCCATAGGCTAATCGCCCATGACTTCTACTGAATGACAATAACGGAGAACAGGACAGCATAAACATGCTGTGTGTCTGTCATCCATCGCTATAATATAAGCGAAGAACGCATATCGATTATAAAACCCGCTAAACGATAAGCCTATCCCCTATGTCGACCGTATGAGGCCAATGAAACGATGAGCCGGATATGCTATTGTGTCTACGTTGCGCCCTGTTTGAATCAAATCATAACCAAGCATCATGTCTCTCGGCCTCCCTTCGTTAATGTTAGTCTTATATTAAGGGGACTAGAATTCATGTGTCAACCCTTTTCTTGGAAATTGGTCCATGGTGTAGATTGCATATGTAAACAAAAACAGGAGATTGTCCTGGGACAATCTCCTGTTTTCCAAATAATAATGATGTTGTTAGCGTAACATGATTATTACAGTCCTGCTTGTTTTTCCAACTCTTCAACCGGATTCTCGTCTTCTTTTTCAGGAACTTTGGAAGACAGGAACCAACCACATACCGCAATGGTGATCAGGACAATATAGAATCCGAATTTCCAAATTTTATTTTCCGGGAAATGCTCATCCAGAACACCCAATGAAGGGTGTGCGAGTGTAATAACTGCCAGCTTAACCCCTACCCAACCTACGATCACAAAGGCAGCAACTTCAAGCCCTGGACGGGAATGAAGCAATTTCACAAAGTATGAAGCTGCAAAACGCATGATCACAAGCCCGATGAATCCACCGAGGAAGATAACGATAAACTGTCCACCGTCAAGTCCGCCAATTGCAGGCAATCCACTTGGTGGCAACGCCACGGCCAAAGCAACCGCAGCCAGAATGGAATCAACTGCAAATGCGATATCCGCTACTTCGACCTTGAAAACGGTCATCCAGAAACCGGATTGTTTTTTCGGTTTCTTAGGCGTGGAATCAGCTGCTTCATCTGTTTTATTGCGACTACCCAGTATCTTTTTAACGATGTGGTTAATCGAAATATACAGGAGATACAGGGCACCGATCGCTTGTACCTGCCATACATCGACGAGGAAAGAGATCAGGAACAACGAACCTAAACGGAAAACAAATGCACCCATCAGACCATAGAACAACGCTTTTTTGCGCTTATCTTCAGGCAAGTGTTTAACCATGATTGCGAGTACCAATGCATTATCCGCTGCGAGTAATCCTTCAAGGACCACTAAGACAGCAAGCACCCACCCATATTCTAATAATAATGAAACATCCAACATTGACTCCTCCTTAATATTCTTATGATGTACAAAAAAAAGGACCTTTACCATCACTGGTAAGGTCCTTTTATATCCACAAAAAGAGACCTTTACCGAGCATGAAAACTTGGTAAAGGTCTCGCTAACAACAAAATTGCTGCCAATAAAGCCGGGGATATGATCCCGAACTGACGACTTTACTGTAAAAGCTACTCCCCTTTAACAGGAATATGTAGTTTTAGTTGGAACGGGTTGTTTAACCTGTACTCATCATATTTCATAACGTTAAATAAAGTCAAGCTTTATTTAGTTGACGATACAGCTTACGGAATACGACAACATCATAGATCATATTCCCCAGTGGAATGAAAGAAACAAAGAACAGAGCAATTGGACGGCGCAGACGCCATTTCTGTGAGGTGTACATAGTCACCATAAATAACAAATACATTAAAAACAAAAAACCGTACAGATTCCCAAACCATGTGACAGCCTGCGGCATAACCCCGGCATCTCTCAACGGAAAAGCAACAAACAGTAACAACACGTACGAAATGCCCTGCAACCACAACAACAGCCGGAAGCGCCCCAGCGTAGAATGTAACATTATTTTCCTCCTGCTTTTATACATGTAACGAATTCAATTGTTCCCGTACAGTATATCACAAAAGCTGAATATCTCGCTTAAATGCCATGCAGCAGATTATTCCTGCACGCTTTATAGGTGGTTCACCTACCATTTCGCAGGAGCCAAATGCTTTAACTTCTCATAAGATATATGACGAAGATTGTTACAGATGTCGGACAAGGAGGAGCCGGATCATGAAAATAGCTATGGTTGCACCCGAGAAATTGCCTTTGCCCGGTAATGGTTCCGTGGAAATCTGTATCCTGGGCATCGCTCGTGAACTAGCCCATCGCCATCAGGTGACCATTATAAGTCGTCAAATGCAAGGTCTCGCCGCCACAGAACAGATCGATGGGATCACCATTCAACGTGTCCCTGCAACGAGCCCTGTCATGTACACCAAAGCAGTCATACGTCTGTTATCCCAACAACCCTTTGATGTAATTCAAGTGGATAACAGGCCACGAAGCATGGCTACCATCAAACGAGCTTTTCCACGCACACCTGTTGTACTCTATCTTCACTCGTTAACGTTTGCTCAGCCCGGACCTTCCACACTCACACTAATGAAAAAAGCCGATTGGATTGCCGTCAATAGTCAATCCCTCAGACAAAGGTTAGGCCGCAGATTTCCCTTGGTAAAACACCGGATGAGTGTTGTTCCATTGGGTGCAGATCTAAGCCGCTTCAGACCTGTTGAATCCAGCGAAGAACAGATTCATCTGCGTACACAATATGGAGTAACTAAACCATTCTCTATTCTCTATGTCGGCAGACTGATCCCTGGAAAAGGGGTAGACGTATTAATTCGTGCAACTGCCCTCCTTCAGCAACAGATGCCTGTTCAACTGGTTGTTGCAGGCAAAGGACCTCCGTATTACATGCGTAAACTTCGCGAACTTGCCCAAAAACAAAAAGTCCATGTTTCCTTCCGTGGTCAGATAAACCATGAGCATATCGATCAGTTGTATCGGGCAGTCGATTGTCTGGTCTGTCCGTCTCAAGAACATGAAGCTTTTGGCCTGGTTAATGTTGAGGCGATGGCTTCAGGATTACCCGTCATTGCTTCGGATAACGGAGGTATTCGTGAAATTATTGAATCAGGTATCAATGGATACCTTGTCACCGCTTATAAGCGTCCCCAACGTTTCACCTCTTACCTGTACAAACTTGCAAGCAATCCCACTTTTGCCGAGAAGTTAGGAAAGGCTGGCCGAGACAGCGCAAGGGCATATTTTAGTTGGGCAAGAACAGCCATGCATCTGGAAGCGACCTATACCAGGCTCATCCGTAAATGAGCCTTCTTCTGTTACGATGATCAAGCTTTTTCACGAAATTGCCATCCCTTAATCAAAGAATCCATCTGCGGAACAGGAATGTGACTCATCTCAATTAACTCCATAATCACCATATCTCTCATCATGAATCGTACTTTGGCACACGTGAGTTGATGAAACACATCATAGAATGCCGTCCCGGCCCAACATCCATGAGGTACGACCAGCGGATCATTAACGATATAACCTACGGCTCCAATCGGGGGAATAACAACCTTAATCGCTTGATGATCCAAACGATTATCTGGATCTTTGACGAGATACACGGTATCCCCCACATGTAGAGCCTGTACTCCATGGTAGTGGTCCATCCCATACATAGCTGCGAATAATTTGGTGCTCATATTACCTGCTCCTTTTCCTGCATTTCTCCATGATTAAAATTTTCACAAAGATACATCGGTTTCATAATGTTCCAACCACTCGACAAGTTGCCTGCGTATCTCTCTACGAAACTCACGAGGTTCAAGTACCTCTGCCTCGGGCCCAAATTGATACAACCATTTCAAAAATTCTCTGCTGCTATTCAGTGTCACTTCAAATAACAATCCCCCATCCGACATATTCGTCATTCGCGGGCGAACAAACATCTCTTCTTCTTTTATGTAGGGGGCCACTTTCTCAGAGAATCTTACCTTGAAATGGATATTTTCGTCGCCACGGTCAATAGACCATGTGTTCTTCATGTACTGTGTTATGTTGAAATCACCCTTGTCGAAACCGGCATTTGTTCGTGTCACATCCAAAAAACGGCTGATCCGAAACAATCGAACTTTTTGCAGCAAATGGCAGTATCCGATCAAATAAAAACGTTGATCACGTGGAATGAGATAATAGGGATCGATATCCCGGACTGTGATCTCATTTCTTGTCAGCGTATGATATTGAGTACGAATGGTTTGCTGGCTTAGAATAGATTCGATAATGGGAATCAGCAAATTAGGGTCTTTTCCTTCCTCACGATAAGCTGGCGTGCCCATCCGAATAATTCCCGCAATATTCTCTACAATGTCACTGTTTCTTGATTTTAATTTGGTATGAGCCGACATGACCTTGTCAAAAGCTGAATCAAACTCAGCAGGTAACTTGGAGGTATCAACTACGGACGGCAGCAAGGAGAAGACCATTGCTTCCTGTTCAGTAAAATCTAATGGATACATCGCAAACTCACCAATAAATCGGTAACCTTTGCCGTATCCTTCATTCATAATTGGGGCGACCCTATCCAAAATCCGGAGATCACGATAAATCGTGCGTACAGTCGTACCGCATTTCAGCGCCAATTCCTTGGCCGAAATTCCAGGATTTGCTTGTATAGCCTGAAGTATACGCAGCAGACGAATTAATTTCTCTGTCATGTAGTTTCTCCCCTTCGATATTTTATCGGCAAGGAAAACTAGTTCCTTTAGTACAGGACTAAATCTTTAGTCCCAATTTTATTTTCGCAATTTCACCATTTTTGTATAGTCCAATTGCACTTTTACCCCCTTTTAATATACATTCTCTTACTTGCTTGCGTAAAACATTAACCCAAAAGACCATAAACCTAAGTCTGAAAGCCTATACAATTTTCTTAAAATAATACAAAAAAAGCCCTGATCTCTATTAAGAGACAAGGCTTTTCTCGAAATTACTGGTTATGCAACTGTAATAATTGACCCATCACATTCGCCATATGCTCACAGAGTTCAGCAATGTCTCCCATCTGGTCTTCATTCACACTGCGGTCAAAATAAACGTGAGCCGTGACGTTATACATGATTGGCTGTTCATCAAAGATATATTGGATGTTCTGGCACATCCTCTGCTCAGGCCAGCTCTTCTGTAATATTGAACGAATATCCGGACACTGCTTCTCAAGCTCCTTCACAACCATGCTAAACCGTAGTTCCAAACGACAACCCGGATTCGCATCAGGCGTCTCCAGGATCTCCGCTGCAAGCTCCTCAAGGGAGCTGCTTAATACTACTTCCCCTGTTACTTCCGGGCGATCCCTGGAACAGAATTGTAATGTGAACTCTCTGGACATCACTGCCATCTCCAGCCGATCTTTACGCCCCGTAATCTGAATACGTTCATCCAGGTTATCCATATCATAGAGATAGTTCTCAAACCCGACTTTCAGATTGTCATACACCGTTGGATCAAACATTGAAATAACCTACTTTCTAACCCCATTAACTTGCATTGTAGTACATTGTAGTACATTCTCAATTTTCATGCGACTAGCACAATCTCTTGTCCTGAAAGTATAAAAAGCCCAGTCACCAGGACTGGGCTTCGGCTAAACATGCGATCTGATAAGATCCCTGAGCTTCGCTTATTCTTCTGTAGCTTTTTCTTCAGCTGCCGGTTCAGCTTCCTCAGCAGAAGCCGTTGGGTCTTCCTCAGCAGCTTGTGGCGGCATGACGGAAGCGATGATGGACTCAGGTGATGTTATGAGTGTCAAACCTTTGTCCAGTTTGATATCCGCAGCAGTCAAACGATCGCCAATATCCAATCCGCTAACATCCACTTCAATGGACGTTGGCAGATCCGCAGGCAATCCTTCTACTTCCAGCTGTGTCTCCTGTGTCTGGAATACACCGCCAGCTTTCGAGCCGGCCGCTGTACCCTGGAAGTCGATCGATACACTAACACTGATCGGCTTGTTCTTGGAAATTTGCAAAAAGTCTACGTGCAGCAAACGTCCGTTACGCTCTTGCTGATCCTTGATCAGCACCGGAAGCGTTTTACCGCCCTCCACATTCAGATTGAACATTTCGGAGCGACCTGTGCGTGCCACTTTCAGCATTTCTTTTTCATCTACATGTATTGAAGCACCTTCAAGTCCCGGGCCGTAAACGACTGCGGGAACTCGTCCGCCTTGTCTTAACAGGCGCAGTGCTGCACCTTTCTTTTCCGTTCTTGGCGTTGCTGTAAGTTGAGCCATTTTTCCGTTGGATTTCATGATTGAACATCCTCCTTCAAGGGATCACTACATTATATTTGTTGGAAAGCGCTGAGGCTTATCTCATAGACCATGATGGTCTTTTTTCCATTGGCCGAATCGTGGGCCATATCTATATTTACCCCAATGATAGAGGATCTCAAACACGAAAGAGGACAATTCTTTATTTTTTGGCAAGTTATGCGGCTTATAATCAAACCAAAAAAGCAGTCGGAATCTCTTCCAACTGCTGGTTTAACAAGGTTTTGACGAACTACATTCGACGTTATAAATAAAGAAACTATGCGCTATCACGATCCACTGTTTTTTCGCTTTCACGAATGATCTGCATCTCGTCTGATCCGCTACGGACAATAATGTGCACATCCCCGTCTTCAGGTACAATGTCCACGTAACGGTCTCCGAACGTATCTTTAGCTTCCCATTCGTTTAATCGAATGATCAATCCCAGGTGATGCAGACCCGGAGCAACGCGGAAGCGGGCTTCGGCGGCATTTCCGACTTGTTCCAGCCGTACTGCTCCGTCCTCCATACCTGTGCCCCATACCCAGACATCCCAACCTTCATAGTGCTGGTCTTCCCGTTCGTATCGAAGCGTGACGGTTCGCGAAATCTGTTTATGAATCGTTACACCAAGCGTTGCCCGGATTCCTCCAGCTTCAGCAATAATATGGGTTACTCCAGGTGTCATCGCACGTACGATCCCTGCTGCACTCACCGCTGCAAGTTCTGGATGAGAAGAGCTCCAGCGTATATTCGAATCCTGAAGCGGCTGACCAAATTGATCCAGAACCAAGGCACGGAAGCGACTGATTCGAGTCATATACATGACAGGTTCGCCCACAATTTCGATTCGTTCAGCATGACGATAATCCACTTGTAACATACAGCTTGCCGTTATGTCCCCACAATGGACTGTAATCGAAGCTTCCCCTCGTTCCAGTGCATGGATTGTTCCATCAGGCTGGATCTGAATGATATCCGGATCAGAAGAAGTCCAGGTAACTGGAGCTTTTTCTACTACATTGCCAATGCTGTCCCTTACAATCGCTCGGAGTTGAACGGTCTCTTTCGGACTATATACCTGTCTTGGAAAACTAATCTCCAGGGTGGCCGGATCAGCGCCTCCAGCACGCTCTGTATCGTACAAAACCATCAATGACCACCGTTCTACCCGAACAGTGCCACGGACGGTCTCAATCAGATCCGTACCTGCCTGATGATCATTGACCACGACATGCCAGTCACCTTCCCCCAGGTCCACATGTTGCTGATGTTCGGTTCCGTTATAGATCACCATAATCTGATTCCAGGTGTCCTGATTCGCGCCATCCTGAAGCATAAATACAACTACATTGCCGTCAGCACGAATGATACGAAGGTGATTCCGTACCTGTTCGGCATCTATCATACGAAAGGCGGGATGTGTACGTCGCAGATGGATCAGACCACGATAGTAGTCAAACACCGGTCTGAACCGCGATTTGTTGGCCCATGTGATGGTATTCACCGCATCTCCGCTCCGATAGCTGTTATGATCACCGGCTTTGGATCGGAGCATCTCATCTCCTGCATGCAGAAACGGAATGCCCTGGGAGGTGAGCAGAATGCCGGAAGACAGTAACGAACGACGAACCATCTCATGATCCAGTACATCATCTGCATCCACATACCGATATGGATCTGCTGCTTTTACCGCCGACTCAGCACTCCCGCCTCCAACCGGCTGTCCGTCCTTCCATACGGGAAAACCTAATTCATGTCTGAGGTTCATCGTTGTTGCGATTTTATCCCACAGATTCAGATTGTCATGGGCAGTTACATAATTGACGGTTTCGACAGGTGAAGATGTAAAATCATCCAGTGCCCCCGCTAATCCCCTAGAGATCTCATATTCCTGCCCCCCGGCACCTGTGACAAACCCTTTTCCACCACCATCACTGTCTCCCTTAATTGCACTGCGAAAATGATCATTAAATACAGCAAATCCCTGACCTCGCTGTGTTCCTTTTAACGTTTTGCGGTCCAATGGCGATTCTCCACCCGTCCAGGGTTCCCCATAGACCAGAAACGCCGGATCGATCTGTTCCCGTAGTTCGCGCGTTAATTCATTCATCGTTTCCGTATCAATCAGGGCCATGAGGTCAAATCGAAATCCGTCCACATGATATTCTTCTGCCCAGTATCGGAGAGAATCGAGAATATATTTTCGCACCATTGGGCGTTCTGTCGCCAATTCATTGCCTACACCAGAACCATTACTGAGGGTGCCATCCGCCCGATAACGGTAATAATACCCGGGTACAATTCGATTAAAAGGTCCTTCTTCCACGCTATACGTATGATTATAGACAACGTCAAGCACAACACGAATGCCTTGTCTGTGCAGTGATAGAACAAGTGATTTGAACTCCCGAATGCGAACCGCAGGATCACGAGGATCAGTCGCATACGAACCCTCGGGAACGTTATAATGCTGGGGATCATACCCCCAGTTGTATGGTACTCTGACATTTGAACCCACATCCGCCGCAGCGAGTTCATTCACTGTCTGATAATCCGCTACAGGCAAAAGATGCACATGAGTAACTCCCAGTTCGGCAAGATGGTCTACCCCAATGCTATTCCCCGCTCTATCAGTGAGTCCAGATGCTGTGAACGCCAAATATTTTCCCTTATACGGAATGTCCGCATGGGGGTCGGAGGAGAAATCACGTACATGCAGCTCATATAGGACAGCATCCACCAGACGCAGAAAAGCAGGTTTGACATCCAGGTCCCAATCGACCGGATGGGTCGTTTCAGGATCTATAATGGCCGTTCGTTGCCCATTAGCTGTGACCGCTCTGGCATAAGGGTCAGCAACCACTTCCATTCGCTGTTCATCATGTATAATACGGTACATATAAAAATGTCCTGCCCAATCGCCGTTAAGCTCCAGACTCCATATCCCGTCCGCATCACGCGTCAGAGAATATTCCTGCCCACCATCATGATCTTGTACTTTGCCACTATCGTTGTAATGCCCTTCATCTTCAAAAACCAATAAATAAACCTGTTGTGCCGTAGGTGCCCACAATTTAAAAGTACTTGCTGCACGAGTATATGTTAAGCCAAGATCGTTGCCTTCGTAACGAAAAGAAGTCCATTCCGGCATCGTTCCCACCGCCTTTATATCCATTGATTTCGTGTTGTCCCGATGTTACGGAGCGGGACGTTGTTTGTCAACCCGGGGTTGTCTGTACTCATCATATCGGTTCGATTCGAATATTCAATTAGCAATCGCTTTCAAAATATAGATATGTAAACAAGCGCCATAGATTGACAGCATTTGTACCTGTCCTGACAAAAAAAGTTTGGAATATACAAGAATATCATGCAGGATGTCATTTGGTTGAGATTAAAAATGTACTAACCGGTGCACAGCATAAAGAAGGTCGAGACATGACGATGTATAGTCCTGCGACCCAGGCAATGGTTTCAGAAGCATCAACAAATCCCCCTTTCAAACGGGAAAGAAGGATTTGTTTTATCTCAATTTATTTGATTAAATTTGATTGGACCGTTCGATTCTTGGCAAGCATTGCGTTCATAAGGAATTGGAATACATCACCGTTAGGGATATCGCATTCACATGTACCTGTCCGTCCTGTATGGTACGTATCGTATCAACGCCTGCTTGTCCTTTTTCTACAATCACATTCCATGTCCCTGTGGGAACAGCGATGTCACGATTTTCTTTTGCCGCGTTATAGATAACAACAATACGTTCCCATGAATCGCTGGCTGCTGTACCGTTCAGTTCATAGGCTAGCAGCCCATTGCCTTTCTCGATCAGACGAACATGCTTCTCGATCTCTTCCCGAGTATTAAGCCGAAAGGCTGGATGTTCTCGCCGAAGACGGATCAGCCCACGATAATAATTAAATACCGGCTTGAACAGCTTCTTCTGCTCCCAGTGTATGGCATTGACCACGTCTCCACTCTGGTGGCTGTTGGCATCCCCATATTTGCTACGAAGCAACTCATCTCCAGCCGCGATCAGGGGAACACCCTGGGAGGTTAGAACGATACCATTGGCAAGCAGACAACGTCTAACGGTCTCATTCTCCAGAATGTGTTCCGAATCGATCTGCAGGTACGGCTTAGCCTTCTCTACGGCCTCTTCCACACTCTGGCATCCACGAATACTTCCATCCTCGTCATAGGTGAGGAAATTCAAGGTATCGTGGAGTCCTTGTGTACGCGCGACTTTATCCCACAGATTGAGATTATCATGCACGGTTACATAGTTAATCGTCTCGGATGGATCATCCGTAAAATCCTCAATGGCTCCCCGGACGCCAGTCCACAATTCGTCTTCTTTTCCGTCCGCGCCTGTCGCAAATCCCGTACCCATGCCATCGCTGTCTCCCTTGATCACTCCGCGGAAATTATCGTTAAACACAGCAAAACACGCCCCGCGCTGTGCTCCTTTTAGGGTCATATCATCTCCAAGCGGCGAATCCAGTGCGCCCCATGGTTCACCATATAACAATATGGAAGGTGACACTTCGGTGTGCAACTCCGCTGCAAGCTGTTTCATTGTAGCTGTGTCGATTAGACCCATCAGGTCAAATCGAAAACCATCCACATGATACTCCTCTGCCCAGTAACGGACCGAGTCGATGATAAACTTACGAACCATGGTGCGTTCAGTAGCCACCTCATTGCCCGTACCTGAACCATTGCTATAGGTCCCATCGGCGTTTTGACGATAGTAGTATCCTGGTACAAGTTTTTCAAAAGAGCTGCCTGCCGTATCAAACGTATGATTATACACCACATCCATAATGACACCTATTCCCTTGTTATGAAGGGCAAGCACCATGGATTTGAACTCACGAATTCGTGTCTCCGGATCATCTGCACGTGATGCATAGGAACCTTCCGGGACATTGTAATGAAGCGGATCATATCCCCAGTTATAGTTGGAGTCATCAGACGTATCACCATCTACTCTGGATTCATCCACCGTCGCAAAATCAAATACAGGAAGCAGATGCACATGGGTGATCCCGAGTTCAACCAAATGATCGATCCCCAGTGTGTTACCCTCCGAATCACGCAGACCCGTCTCGGTGAAAGCCATGTATTTGCCTTTATTCGTTATACCAGATGATGGGTGAATGGAAAAATCACGTACATGCAGTTCGTACAGGACTGCATCTACAGGACTGGTCAATTGCGTGCGAATATCCTCACTCCATCCATTCGGATGTGTCTGCTCCAGTCTGACAATTACACCCATTTCTCCATTCATGGTCACTGCTCGTGCGTAGGGGTCTACAGCATTGGTTGAATGTCCATCTTCGAAAGTAGGCTTATACATGTAACGGTAGCTACTTAAATCACCCTCCAGTTCCAGAACCCAGATGCCTTGTTCTTTCTTTTGCATAGGTAACGCCTGCTGTTTCTGTTGATTGGGCTCTTCTTCCGGGCTCCCCCCTGTCAAAGGTGGGTACAGAAGTAGTTCCATCTGAACAGCTAACGGTGACCAGACTTTGAAGTGACAGGTTTGTGCTTCTAATGTGACACCTAAATCTCTTCCTTTGTATGTATCTTCTGAAATCATTATTTCCTGCTTATCCTCTTCAATCATGTGTGTTGTTCCCCTCTCGTTGAGAAAATTGATGAATATGGATGGTACGAGTGCTCCTTACCCTTTATACCCGTTCTGCTGCCCAACCATAATCCGAATTACACAAAAAAGAAGACAAACGTCATGTAGATTCACATTACGCTTGCCTTCTTTATGGGTAAAACGATATCTCTCTAATGTGGTACCTGGGATTGGAAATCATTCCGGCTGGATTGATCGGCGTGGTACAAAACCACGTCCCCATCTTGCATCGGCCAGCTTCTCCCCTGATTATCTACCGGGTTGTTATCAAAACCTTCCATTTGCCATTGATTCATCAACGGTGCATGAATATATTGCAGATGCGGTGCACTCGTATTGCCACTGCGCAATGTTTCGATATTGAAGTTAACCACAATGTAACCGTCCCTCAGAAATACCATTGCCTTCTCATCCAACTGGTTTTGTCTGGCAAGTGACTCGAGATCGGTTCCTTTGGGCACTGCATATACATCTGCGGGCAAGCTATATTCCCCATACCAGCGCTGAATCGCTGCATTCGCCCGATCCACATTAACACTGGAGGGAATATCTGCTTTTGGGCCAATGAGTGTACGGATCTGTGAAGGAAGAATCATCCAGTCATAACGACCTACCCACGTTTTATGATGTGAGGTCTGATCCACGAAACGAACCATATGTTCCGCCATTGTACCCTGATTGCGTTCCTCCTCCGACAGTTCATAGGTATACTGATAACGCGCTGTATCACCTAACTCCGTACCGGGGACATTCCGCAACCGTGAGTTCAAGACAACAAAACGTTTTTCTAAATCTTGTGCCGATCCGATACGAATGAGTCGTTCCTGTCCTCGATGGTAGTATAAATCCACTCCTTGCCGGGTGGTGCCATCTCTACTCACAAAAGAGAACGTCGGCGTGATTCGGATACCATCCTGTTTCCCAAACATATTACCCTTGGTTTTCAGATCAAACTTGAAATGGTAACCCGTCTTCACCGCTGCATTTCGGAACCCCTGTACCGGATGACTGCCGGGACGAATAGGCAGGACATAGGGAGCCAAATTACCTCGGGGATCTCCGTCTATACGGTTTTCTCCGGTCCAGTAGCTTACACCCGTTGGTTCGGGGCTGCCCATCCGCTTACGGAACACATTCTCCCAGTTGTAGTCTGAAATATCAGTGATGTGAAAATCATATAATCGTCCGATAACCTCTACAGCAACGGTATCTGCTGCGACATGATGGGTCAGATTGGTGTTCGCATCCTGTTGTTCTGTGAAGTTTGCAGGTGCATTTTCGGCGATATTTCGAAACTCAACCTGGTAATTCCCTTCATCTACCCATACAGGAAGATAAAAAGGGGTGTCCAACTGATTTACCGGAATATCCACCCATGTCATGGCCGGAATAAACTGACTTCTGGCACCGTTATAGACATCAAATGGGAAACGAACCTGTTTGATCCGGAAATATTTCGCATAATCATGGTTTCCATAACCTGGGTAACTCGCTACATCCAAATGTTGATCTGAGGTCGGTATTCGCACAATGAATGGACGCTCTAAAATAAGTGCAGCTCTGGTCGGATCAGGCGTAGTCTTCTGATTATGAGGCTGATCATCAGACACCCAGGCATAGTTCACAACTGGAGTATGTACTGTCACCGTGTTAATTCCCAGAATGGGGAACTTCTGATCCTGACCTCCGTTAACATTGCCAGGGAGCAGTCCATACGTAATCTCACCCGTGGTCGGCTGGTTAGCTTTGTTCATCAATGTGTTCTTGATTGTCAGACGATTCTGGTACAGAACATTTTCTCCAATCACGCCAGGCTGCGGGATCGTCCCAGGTCTTGGAGCTGTTTGCTCCACCGGGGCAGGATCCATAATTGTCGCTCCATTAAAGGTTACCTTGTCGTTATTAACGGTGTTCTCTCTAACCTCCGCTTGAGCTTCAGATTGAAACAATGACGTTTCATCTGGCGTAGAAGGTTCAGTAGAACCACCCGGAACCCCTTTGATGCCAAGATCAATTTCTCGACATGGCGCAGGTTTCACATGATTAGTAACCGCTGTATCCATAGCTGATTGCAAAGTTGGTGGTGTATATGCGTTGGGCGTCAGGGTCACGGTGTCACCATAACCGCCTAGCGCATAGTTAGATACCTTTGCCTCATTTAACTTGTATACCTCCAGGTTGTCGATCTGCCAATAGCTATATGTCCGTGTTACTTGTATATTTTTATCCCCAGGCACATCAAGTTCTTTGGGCTCAGGAGGTGTTCCTGGATCCCCCTCACCACTAGACGCTCTTCCCGGGATCGTCCAGGTTTTATGATAAACCCTTTTCACTTTAACGGTGTAAGTCACCGTTCCTGTCATGTTAATCCAACGGTGCTGAAACAGATATTCCTTGGCCAAAATATTGGCATAGAGATCTTCCGAAGTGGGAATACCACGGGTAACATCAAACTTCTCAGATCCACGCTCGTCTGCCTTCAACACACCTCCAACAGACGGGTCCATAACCGATGCTTCAATAACCATGCCTCTACTCGGTGGGCTGATGGTCACAGGGCAAGCGTTCACAGGGTCGCCCCCCGGATCACCATCATTACCACCTTCTCCATTATCTGTGCAATCCTTCACCTCAAGCACCTGAGTCCCTTGTTCATCCAGTTGCTGAGCAGAATCAAGAAAATGAGCTTTGATGGTAGTGCTACCCACGATCCCTTTTGTCGTGATTTTGCCATCAGTGCCGATCGTTGCCACAGCCGGATTCGAGCTCTGCCACGTCAATTTAGGATGAGCTGTCAGTTTATGAACAGAGCGATCCGGTTTGGTTAGAACTGCTTCCGCCTGTAGTGGTGTTGTATTGGCTTTACAAGCGTTCGGCAAATTCACCACGAGTCCTGGCTCAGACGTAACGGTTATGGTGGCTGTATCCGAGATGAGATATGTACCATTGTTCCAGATTGCACGCACAGTGACCGTACCCGGACTTTCGGCCGTTAACATCCCTGTTTTCAACTCTATACTCGCAATTGTCTCGTCAGAAGAAAACCATTTGATCTCCGTTTCCCTTCGCGATACGTCGATGCCCCCATTAAAATCTGTCGCACCATAGCCCTTTGTCTTCACCTTGGCTTCCATCTGTTGCGTTTTCCCTATGGTAAGGGTTGAATCTGGGGTTACATCGATTTCTTTTTCTTCGTGAATCTTACCTTCCCAGAAGATGCTAACAGGGGTGTGGTATACCATCTTATATTTGGGTTTATTGCCTGGCCTAGTCCCATAAGGTTCCCTTTCAAAGAACTCAAACCCTTTGCCAGTATATGTTCTAAGATCCGCATTTTTTTCACTTGTAACTCTTGGACTACCTATTCCTTCATAACTATTTACCTGCTGATATTTTACACCATCAGGATCGTTCTTTAACTTAATATCAGTTACCATTTCCTTATCAATTCCTATACCTCTATATGGCTTCCAACTTAGTGGCGGCCATCTACTCATATCAACATTATCAGGAATTTCTGTTTTTACAGGGTATGCATCATAATCAGTTCCTCCGTTATCCACATCTTTGTGTGTGCCTTGATATTCTGCCCTAAATTCTCCTGAATCAAGTTGATACCAGTAAACTCCCGGTGTTCCTTGAGTTGGGTTTGCATCAACTGTTACTGCTGGCCCTTTCATGGATTTGGAACCATATTGTTCTTCTACGGCATTAGCTTTAAGAGTATCAAAAGTGCAGTAATAGACTGGTAATATCATAAATATAATTACTAGGATTCTATATAAACTTTTAAAACCACCTAGTAGATAACGTTTAATATTAAATTTAAACACCACCAAAAGTTCTATTGATAGATTTGAACTTCTTTACCAGCATCATTCTTCAACATATATCCTCCCTTTACAGGATCCAGAGTATGTGATGACCAAAATTTGGTAGATATCCCTTGCTTCAACATTGCGTTTGAATCGTCTGGTAAAGTAATAAACTCTTTTTCTTTCAAATAGCTCACGTTAAATAATCGTTGAATTGGAATAGCTATATTATCATTCGCTCTAGCAATAGTTAAAAGATTTGACTTATCAAGTTTTGAAGTAAACGTTATCTCAGCGTAGGTAGAGAAGCGCCCCTTTTGTGCCCTAGTCAAGTTATTTTGATCTACAAATAACGTGGCGTACAGTCCCTTGGGCTTAGTCCCTCGGGTATCCACTACGATAAATCTATGGTACCTTACGACCCCCACATTATTTTTCAACGTGTACTCTGTGTTAACTATATCTCCGAAGTTACCTTTAATATATTTGTAATTTGATACTGTCGTTAAATTCGTACCCGTCGTGCCAACCTCTCTCATTTCATTCAGGTCACTATACTTCCCCGCGTCCGTGCCCTCCACATCCATATAACGCAGCAAAATGGCTGATACTTCTGCACGAGTGGTGGAATTCGCAGGTTTTAATGTGCCATCCTGGAATCCACCGACAATGCCCGTCCCACGGACAAGGGCAAGATACGGAATCTGTTCGGCACGAATGGTGCCGAGATTCACTTCCGGTGTGGGGAGCAGCGTATTCGTCGTATCATTAAAAGCATCCTGGAAGCTGGTTCCGGACTTGATCAGTCCATTTGCAATCCATTTCATCATCTCGTAACGCGTTAGCTCCGCATTTGGATTGAACCCTTTGGCGTAATCGCCAGCATTAATGAATCCTTGTCCAACAAGTTGGCTAACCGCCGCTTCAGACCAATGTCCCTTGAGATCAGCAAAGGGATTCTGCCCCTCTACCTTCTCCAGTCCAGTCGCACGGGCAAGTATGGTCGCATATTCCCCACGCGTGATTTTGCCATTGGGACGAAACGTTCCATCCTGGTAACCAGAGATCAGATTTTTTTCATACGCTTTGGCTATCGTTGCTTGAGCCCAATGGCCCTTGATATCCTTGAACTTGCTAAGAGCAGTATCACTTGTTCCCGATGCAGCATTCGCTGTTGACGTCAAATGTACGGGGCCAACGGGCAATAGTGTTCCTGCCAGTACAGCTGTCGTTAATAACCCGACGATCCACACGTTCCGTTTTTTCTTCTTCTCGTGACCTTCAATCTGCTTCTTCAATCTACTCACGCTCCTATGTACCTTAGTATGGGGATGCTTTACTTGGTCAACCTAGTCACTTCTCTTCATAACCAAAACCTAAATTTGCCATAATAATCAATATTCTACCATGTTGTACTAGGCTATTGGTATTATTTTTCGTCCATCCCCATCACTTCAAGGTGTGCGCGCCTCCTTCCATAGACCCACTTCATTCGCCTAAAACACAAAAAAAGGCCATGAATCCGCAGATTCATAGCCTTATGCTTTAAGGGTGTGGGTTTTTTTATGATATTGGAAAAATGAACTCCCTCATAGAATAAACCATATCATTCCATTTGATCAACTCTTTTTTTATATCAGCCAGCTTTATTTCCCGTTTAATTCCTTATAGGATGCTTCGAGTTCCGTGATCAATTGATCACCACCAGCTTTTCTCCAGCCTGCGATTTCCTGCTCCCAACCAGCATCATCGATTTTCCCCATAATGTACTTGGTCTGCGCATCCCAGATCATCTGATCCAGCTCCTGACCACGCTCGGTATAGATTGCCGAAGACAAGGTGAGTGCCGGATTGGCAATGGCGTACTGCTCATTCTCACGCGCCATCTTTGTACCTTTCATACCAATCGGAACATCAACCAGTTCAGGCACATTATAACCTTCAATGCTTAATAAATTATCCCGATATGGCTTCACTTCACGCTGATAAGCGTCAAAATCCTTAAGTTCGGTTTTCCCATCAGCAGTCTTGCTGTAGTGCACATCGAGCAATCCACGGAGCTGCAACGTACTCAATTCCTCATCCATCAACTGATCCAGGAACGTAAGAACCTGCTTCAATTGCTCTTCGTCCGTAACGGATGCCTTCGGGATAACCAGCATTCCGTAGTTCCCTGGCTCCCCGGCGATGCGAATACCATCGGTTCCCTGGAATGGAGCCACATCGATCTCCCCATCTGGAGCGTTAGGCGTAAGCCGCTGTTGAGAGGACTTTCCGTTCTGAGCCACACCATTCAGCTTCATGCCAACCAGGCCTGAATCCATTTTTTTGTCCGCATCAGAAGGGTCCAGGGCAGGGAAATCACTATTAATCAGTCCCTCGCTGAACAGTCGCTTGAAGAGTTTCATTGTGTCCACATATTCGGTGGTCAAGAACTCCGGAGTCAATTTCCCGGCATCATCCACTCCCCATTTGTTAACACCGCCAATACTTACAGCAATCCGCGTCAGTGGGGACGAGACACCCTCATTATACTTTTTGAAAAGCAGTGCACCGTACGTATCTTCCTTACCATTCCCATCAGGGTCATCCTTACGAATAGAGCGCATCACTTCATACCAGTCATCCAGCGTTTTGGGTATATCCAGCTTCAACGTATCAAACCAGTCCTTGCGATATACGATCGCAGTCCGTCCAATATCCCGGAAGTTCGGAATACCGTAGACCTTGCCTTCAATTTTGATATTGTTAAAATAAGCTTCGGATTGGGCAGACAGGTTTTTATAATCCTTCAAGTAAGGCCCCAGTTCCCAGAACAGTCCCGTCTTGGCAGCATTAAATGTGGTCGGTACATAATTCACACGCATAATGGTTGGCATCTCGCCTGAAGCAACCATAACATTCACCTTATCATCAAAAGCAGACTGCGGAATCCACTGTACATTAACATCCGTATTTGTATATTCCTCAATCTTCTTTTCAATCCCGTTCTCCTTGGCCGGTATATCTCCTACCTGCATTAAAGAGATGGAAATAGGAAGTTTACCTTCCCCTGCAGCAGGTGCTTTTTCTCCCCCGCAACCTGCAAGCAATCCAGCGGACATAGCACCAATTACAACGATTCCGCCTAAACGGGACATTGGACCTTTTGGACTCATGAACCATCTCTCCTTTTGGATAAGGTTATGTACACAGACCACTCCGATGACAGAACAACCTTCAGATCGCTGTTATCCCCAGATTTTTTTGATTCCCTTCTAAAGAAGGGGAAAATCCGGGGATAAGTCTATGCTTCCGATGCAGCTTTCTTTCAGAAAGCTTTTAGGCGAACGCTTCGCTTCCTCAAGTTATTTCTGTCCTCTACGTTCTCATGTACATGTTAGTTGGACTTGTAAAGTTCAATCTCCACTCCCGCCAAAATGAACGGAGCGACCGACTTCGGATCATTGATCCGAATGGACTCGGTCACATAATACTCATAGGAGCCGTCGCGATACGGGCTTCCTCCAAGACCGGCTCCGCCGTTACACTGCGTCAAGGACAGCACGCCTTCACGGTCCGTTTGCAACAGATGCTGCAGCAGACCCTGATATCCTTTTTCCGCAACCGCTTTGAACTTGTCACTTAGATATCCTTTGCGCACACCTTTGGCCAATGCATAGACAAACATCGAGGTCCCGGAAGCCTCCAGATAGTTCCGCTCACGTCCCGGTTGATCCAGCAGATGTGGCCATAGTCCGGTCTGTTGATCCTGCACATGCACTAGTGCGTTTGCTACCCGTTCGAAAATACCCACAATCTGCCCACGCTGCGGATGATCTACCGGCAGATGATCCAATGTATCCACAACCGCCATCACATACCAGCCCATAGCCCGACTCCAGACATGTGGTGAACATCCCGTCTCACCCGAACTCCAGCGCTGCTCTTTGCTCTCATCCCAGGCATGGTACAAGAGACCGCTACGCGGATCACGTGTACGTTGCTCCACCAGCAAGAGCTGCAGAGCCGCCTTGTCAAACCACTTTTCTTCACCCGTCACTGCGCCATACTGGGTCAGATACGGAGTAGCCATATACAATCCATCCAGCCACATCTGGAAAGGGTAAATCTTTTTGTGCCAGAACCCGCCTTCACTCGTATGTGGCTGTCCCTTAAGCTGAGTCATAAGCAACTCCGCAGCTTTGCGATACTTTTCTTCACCCGTTTTCTCATGTAACAGGAACAGTGATTTTCCCTGATTGATCTGATCCAGATTATATTCCTCGATCGTATAGGAGCGAATGGAGCCATCTTCCTGAACGAAATGATCCATCAGCTCACGGATATAGTCAAAATACTTTTGCTCCCCCGTGTGCATATACAGCTCCTCCAGCGCTTTCAGGAAGCAGCCGTTCTCATAATGCCAAGTGGCGTACAGCTCATGGTTGCGATAACTTTCCATGAATTGCTGTGCCATGCGCACCGATGTGAATTGTAATGTTTCCTTCATGATCAAGCCTCCGCTTCCGGCTCTTTATTGAGCCTGTTTTTTGTAATCTTCGGCATATTCCTCACGAATCTTGTTTCCACCCGCATTGCCCCAATTCTCGATTTCCTTTTCCCAGCCACTTCGATCGATCTTGCCCATGATGTATTTGGTTTGTGCATCGGCAATCACCTGATCCAGATCCGCCCCACGGTCACCATACGTTGGAGAATATAACGTCAGCGCAGGGTTTGGCACAGCGTGCTCCGCCAGTTCCTTGGCAAGTGCCGTACCTTTTTCACCCAGTTCGGTATCCTTCAATTTCGGTACGTTATATCCTTCCACATAAGGAAGGTTGTCACGGTAAGGTTTCACTTCACGCTGGAATGCATCGAAGTCACTCATCTCCACTTGATCTTCGCCCACTTTGGTGTGATGTTTGTCTTCCATACCACGCATCAACAGGGTCGCCATCTCAGGGTCCATCAATTTATCGAGGAAGGAGAGCAAATCCTTGAGTTCTTCTTCCGATTTCACCGTCGATTTAGGGAATGCCAGAATGCCGGAGTTACCCGTCTGTCCTGCAACACGATCTCCGTTCGCTCCAAGCAAACCAGCGATGTCTACCACACCATCCGGATTGTTTTTGGACAGACGCTCTTGCTGACTTTTTCCGTTCTGAGCAACACCAACACGAATACCGACAACACCGGAATCATACTTTTTCTCCGCTTCCGTAGAGTCGAATACGGCAAAATCTTGATTTAGCAGTTTCTCATCGTACAAACGTTTCAGCAGATCTAACACCTGCATATATTCCGGTGTCATGAATTCCGGTGTGAAGCTGCCATCATCCTCGACCTTCCATTTGTTAGGTGCACCAAAACTTACGCCAAGGCGAGTCGTGAAGGAATATTGGTCCTCATTGTATTTTTTGAAGAGCATCAGTCCAAACGTATTATCCTGACCATCTCCATCCGGATCGGAGGTTGCCAGTGTTTTGATCGTTTCATACCATTCATCTGGTGTGGTTGGCACCTTCAGATTCAGCTTTTCGAACCAGTCCTTGCGATAGATCACTGTAGCCCGCGCAATATCCGAGAATACAGGAACCCCGTAGATTTTGCCCTCTACCTTGATGTTGTCAAAAAAACGCTCGTTCTGTGCCGACAGATTTTTGTAGTCTTTCAGCAAAGGCCCCACTTCCCAGAACACGTCATTACGCATCGCGCTGGTCACCGTTGGGTTATATTGCACTTTCACAATTTTCGGCATATCACTTGAAGCGATCATCACATTGATTTTGTCATTGTAGGCCGAAGCCGGAATCCACTGGATATCCAGTTTGGTATTGGTATACGCTTCAATCTTTTGCTGAACTTCATTGCCCTTGCTTGGCACATCACCCACCTGTGCAATGGCTATGGACACATTTTGTACGCCGCCCTCGGCAGCCTGACCCTCGTCTGATCCGCATCCTGCCAGCAAACCTGTCACCAGTGCCAGTGTGCTCAAGACAGCTACGGCTTTCTTTTTTGTTGCTTTCATAACATGAAAACCTCCCTTTTTTTATGCAGTCATATTGAACTGACTTTGAACCATCTGCCGACTCAACCTTTCACCGAACCCAGCATCACTCCTTTGGCAAAGTGCTTTTGCAGGAATGGGTATACCAGCATAATCGGAATCGTGGAGAACACGATAACGGCCATACGAATGGTAAGCGGCTGGATCTCGGTCTCTTCGATACTTGTGTCTCCGATTCGGCTCTGTGCCAGAATGACAATCTCACGCAGCCAGACCTGGACAGGCCACTTTTCACTATCGTTGATATAGATAACAGCGCTGAAGAAACTGTTCCAGTGAGCCACCGCGTAAAAGAGTGAAAATGTCGCCATCGCTGGCATGGACAACGGTAGTACAATCCGGAACAATACACTGACATCGTTACATCCATCAATTTTGGCTGCATCCTCCAATTCGTCGGGAATGGCCTGGAAGAAGTTTTTGAGTACAATCAAGTTAAATGCACTAATAGCGGTAGGTAACATCAGTGACCACAACGTATCCGTCAGGTGCAAGGATTTCACGACAAAGTAGGTTGGAATCATCCCGCCACTGAAGAGCATCGTGAACAATACACCCAGCAATATGGGCTGGCGTCCACGCAAATATCTTCTGGAGAGCGGATACGCCATAAGTGACGTAAACAGCAGGTTAATGAAGGTACCAATCACCGTAATATAGATCGATACGCCCAGACTGCGAATCAAGGTATCTGTAGAGAAAATGTAACGGTACGCAGCCAGAGAGAACTCTTTTGGAAAAAGAATAAATCCTCCCTTAGCCACTTCATGCGGACTTGTAAACGAGACGGCCAAAATATAAATGAACGGGATGACCGTCACGATTCCAATCAACAGCAGCAAGCCATGATTGAGAATATCAAAGATCCGGTTGCCCCACGTTTTATCCTGTTGCATCAATGTTCACTCCTGTCTGGTGAAGAACGTCTGCACCCGAGGTTAGTAGACGCCTTCCTCCCCGAATTTTTTGGCCATCGTATTGGCACCAAGGACAAGCGCCAGCCCGACAACCGATTTGAACAACCCGACAGCAGCACTATAACTGTACTGTGCCTGTGTAAGACCCTTCGTGTACACGTAGGTATCAAATACCTCACCCACATCTCGGTTCGTCGGAGTTAGCATCAGGAAGATCTGTTCAAAGCCTGTATCCAGGAAATTTCCCAGACGCAGAATGAGCAAAATGACGATTGTACTGCGAATCGCAGGCAGCGTAATGTGCCAGGTTTGGCGCCAACGATTGGCACCATCAATCCGTGCAGCTTCATAGAGCTGTGTATCAACACCGGAAAGCGCAGCCAGGAAGATAATTGTGCCCCAACCGACTTCTTTCCAGATGGATTGTCCGACAATCATCGTTCGGAACCATCCAGGTTCAAGCAGGAACGCCACCTTTTGTCCAGTCAGGTTATAAAGCAATTCATTAATCGCACCACCCTCGGTTGTGAACAGCATGTAGAACACACCGACAACAACAACCCAGGAAACAAAGTGTGGAACGTAGACAAGTGTTTGTACAAATCGTTTGAACCGTTCACGGCGAACTTCATTCATCATGAGTGCCAGTACAATCGGCAGTGGGAAAAAGAATACAATGTTATAAATGGCAAGTAAAAAGGTATTCCGAAATAATGTCCAGAACTGCGGTTCTCCGAAGAAACGCTGAAAATGTTTGAACCCTACCCAGTCACTTCCCAAGATGCCCTTGTAAGGCGTGTAATCCTGAAAAGCCATCGTGATGCCATACATGGGTATGTATTTGAAAATAACAAAGTAAAGCACACCCGGTATTAACATGATATACAGCCACCGGTTTTTGATAATGTCCCTCCACAGCAGGTTTTTGTCACTGCGGGTAGCGGGCCGTGTTCGAGCCGCCGTTTCGGCTTTCATATTGTCTTCCTCCCCACATTGGAAACGATTACAAAATATCACTTCCTGAATTCATGTCTTCATTGTGGAGGATAAACGAATGACTGGCTATCGTCTCGTTTTAGCCTTTTGTTTTTCCTTATGTAGCAAGGGTTTAGCTCATTCCCCTCACAGAATCTAAAGGCATAATGAACTGCTTTCAACCTCCATATTCCTGTCTTAACTTCATGGAGGCAAGTGGTCTTCTTCCTTCAGCCAGACATGAAAAAGCCTGCCTGCCATGGCGGGCAGAGCAGGTTTGTTTTATCGTTGCTGCTCCCTGTACTTGCCGGGGGTTGTTCCTGTGATTTTGCGAAACGTACGGATAAATGCGGTTGGATTGGTATAGTTTAATTTCTCGGCAATCTCCGATATTTTAAGATTTGTCGTTTGCAGCCATGTCTTTGCTTTTTCCATACGATACTCTGCGAGATATTCCGTAAAATTGACTCCAGCTTCCTTCTTGAATACCCGACTTAGGTAGACAGGATGGAAATTAAGCTCTGCTGCACAGGCTTCAAGCGACAATTCACGATCATAACGTTCCTCGATCAAGCGAATCATGCGTCTCGCAATATTCATATATTGGGATTCTTCCTGTTCTCGCCAGAAACGGATGACGGGCAGGAACAGCCGCTTGCGGAACCAATTGGTCATTTCGTCCAATGTGGACAACTTCAGCAAATGTGACATGGATGCTTTTTCACCCAGTACTTCGGCTACATCCCCACCTTGCTCCTGTACAAGCTGATATACACGAGACAATAACTGAACCATAATGACGGGGTATTCACTGAAATGAAGCTTTTTGTCTGCAAGCAGTCCCAAATATTGCTTAAAGTAGGCGTCCGTCTTCTCCTCATCTCCTTGCTTGAGCGCAGACGCAAGCTGATCCTCGATCATACGTAACTGGGTATACAACGCGGCTTCCATCTGACCACGTGGCTGTATATCCTCGTAATGCAAAATAATACGGCTGCCCAGACTTACCCGGCCTTGCAGAGCCTCTCGGCTCTCCTGAACCGCTCTTGGCGTATCGCCAATACAAGCATAGGAACGACTGATGCCAATACTTACGGGCAGATTCAGGTAGGTCACGACACGTTCACGAATCCAGTCTGCCTGAGTATGCATCCATTCCTTCAGCTTCACCTCATCCGTCAGTTCGGAGGCAAGTACGGTGACCTGAGCATCATCCAGCATGACTGGGGTGAACCGAACTGCCGAAGGGAGTAGCTCACCCACCATATTGTTGACAGCAAACAGGAGCAGATCGCGATCCTGTTCCTCATATCGGGTCCCTTCCAAGGTATCGATCTGGAGCATGAGTACGCCAAGACTCGCCCACCCTGTCGGGAAATCGTACAATTCTCCCTGATATCTGAAATCCTCTTCCGAGATTTTGCCTGTCAGCAATTTGGTCATAAAAAACTCCTGGAGGTGCACATGCTGCCCCTTCATCTGCTCACGCATCGTTTTCTCCGAACTGAACAACGTTGACAGCTGCTCCTCGATATAGATAAATTCATCTTGACGTCGCCCTGATGGAGCAACTGGAGCATCCAGCCCCTTCGTAAATTGCAGCAGTCTGGAGATCGGTGAGTACATCCGCCGACTGCCGTATATGGCGAACAATCCCGTTACACATAACATGACAAGTGTAGCGATACCGGTAACCAATGCAATTTTCTGTGACTGGGCTGTAATCTGTCCAAGAGATACAACGGACACGTATAACCAGCCATTGAGAGGAGATTGCCTGTAACTAACCGCCACTTGATTACCTTCCACCTCCGCACTGAAGAAACCCTCTGGCTGCCCCGTCGTTTGTACCATTTCCTGAATTTCCTTATTCAGCGCGTCATATTTCCCGCCTTGCTGCATATCGTTCAGAAAATACTTCTGCTCCCGATCCAGAACGTACATATCTCCAGAATTCGTATTTCGGCTCAAGTAGGTGCTCAGTTCCGTATCGGCGATATCAATCACAAGAAATCCCTTTGGTTTCACATTGGTTGGTATCATCGGGATTTTGAATACCATACTGACCACATTATCCGATGATATAAGCGCAGGTGCCTGTTCAGGTGTTAGTTCACCCATACCTGCTGACACAGGTACACTTTCTTTGGCTGAACTGACATTCTGAGTGACCCAGAACAGGCTGTTGGTATAACTTAGGTAGGAGCCAATTCGGTCTCGAATACTGAAATCATCCAATTTGCCAAAAGAACGCATCGACACGACCCAATCTTCATCCAGATTAACCAGATAGGCTTGGTCAATGTTCGTAACCGCTTGCAAGTTGTTAAAACCGGATGTCAGATCACGAATCTCCTGAAACTCGCTGCTGTCTAGTGGTTTCTTCATCGCCTGTAGTACCAAGGGCGAATTAACATACTGGATGGATGATAATTGCAGGCTGCGCAGAACTTGTTCTACCCTCATTTGGGTCTGATGCAATATCTGAAGATTGCTCTCACGCACTTTCTGTTCAATGTCACGTGATGCAATCGTATACGAGACCGAACCAATAACAATGACCGGAAGGGCTCCGAGGATCAGGGTAAAACAGAGCAAACGCAGTAAATACTTAGGCAAGAAGAGCATCCTCCTTTATACGTATGTTTATTAAAATAAATCGCTTTCATTGGATTATTTTACTATTGTTATTTTAAAACCCATTCTTATTCAAGTCCACTCATTTATTCTAAAGGTTGACTTCAAACCAATTTCCAGTTTATATTGGTTGCATATTCCTCAATCAAAGGAGAGATTTTTAATGTCGGTGAATGTTCTTAACTAACCAAGTTTCATATTCAGGAGTTTGGCCTTTCATTGCGCTTGTGCCCATATGGCATACGTGTATTTCATGATGCGCCAGATCCCTGTACTTAGTTAAGAACAGCGGATATCATAAATCGCCTCCGGGATTGTAATTGTCCGGGTCTATTTCCGCGCTGAGTTCAGCGCGGATTTTTTAATATAGACCTGTAGTGGACTTTGCTTTCCCATACGTTTAGGGCGGAGAATGACGTTTGTTCATTCTCCGCCCTTTTTGCGTTTTCAGGAATACGTTGTACCGCTTTAACTGAAATCCCAATTCAAATTCAAGGAGAGATTACGCATGAATGAAAACACATTAAACAGTTTGGGTTATCCACAAATTCAAAAAAACGTTGCAGACTGCGCCCTGTCTTATCTGGGCAAACGTTATGCCAGAGAACTGAAACCGATGGCAGATGCTCACCTGATTCAGATTCGCCTGGAAGAAACAGCAGAAGCAGCTGCGTTGATTCGCTTCGGAGCCAGCATCCCCCTCCCGTCACTCGACGGAATGGAGACCATTATGGATCTGCTTGGCACCGGTTATCTATTCAGTGAACGCGACTTCAGTCATCTCGCTCAGTTCCTGCGAAGCTGTGCACAACTTATGAAATACATGGAGGGCAAATCCGGGGCCGCTCCCACCGTCAGTCGTTATGCAGCATCCATGATTCTGATCGAACCTTTGCTGAGTGAGATTGAGCGTTGCATCCATAGTGGACGCATTCAGGATCAGGCGAGTAAGGAACTGATTCGAATTCGTAAAAAAATAACGGTGAATGAGGAGCGCATGAAACGAAAGCTTGATTCTCTGGTAAGCAAACATCGCTCCATCATGCAGGAGCATGTCATCAGCCAACGCGGAGGAAGAACGGTTCTGCCCATTAAGAAAGAGTTTCGCAAACAGGTGAAGGGCAGTGTGCTGGATGAATCGGGGAGCGGGCAAACCGTGTATATTGAACCCGTTGAATTAGTAAGTCTGCAGATGGAATTGGCTGCTCTACAAGCCGAGGAGTCCCGAGAGGAGATGAGAATTCTAGGTGATTTAACCTCCCTGGCCGAATCGTACAACCGTGAAATCTCCCTAAATACCGAAACGGTAGGTGTGCTGGACTTCCTGTTTGCCAAAGCCAAATATGCGGCCACCATGGATGGGCGTACCGTTCGAGTCAATACACACGGCCACATCAGCCTTCAACGTGCACGTCATCCGTTCATGGGTTCTTCCATGGTTCCCCTTGATTTTGCAATCGGCAGAACATACTCGTCGCTCATTATTACTGGCCCGAATACCGGTGGTAAAACGGTCGCACTCAAAACACTTGGTTTGTTAACCCTGATGATGCAATCCGGTTTGCTTATTCCGGTCGAGGAAGGTGGCGAGATGGCCGTTTATAACGAGGTAGCGGTTGATATTGGTGACGGACAGAGTATGGAACAAGCGCTCAGTACATTCTCTGCACATATTCGCAATATGATTGGCATACTGGAACAGGCCAATACGTCGACTCTGGTGCTCATTGATGAGATGGCTTCCGGCACAGATCCCGGTGAAGGTGTCGGACTGTCCATCGCCATGCTGGAGGAACTTCACAGCCGCGGAGCAACCGTTGTCGCGACAACACATTTTGGTGAAATCAAACATTTTGCAGCTGCCACGCCAGGATTCGAAAATGCCCGTATGGAATTTGACACCGTTTCTCTCCAGCCGCTGTATCGATTGCGTATCGGAGAAGCTGGTGAAAGTTACGCCTATTCCATCGCATTAAAGCTGGGCATGCCACAGCGAATTATCGAGCGATCCAAGTCCCTGTCAGATCAAAGTATTTCGAGAGATCGTACATTAGGGTTCACGTCATCTCCTTTGGAAACTCCGGTCCTGGCGCCTGATCGTTCCGTTGTAGAATCAGTCAACCCAGCAGAGTTATCTAGGAAGAACCAGTCGAAGCAGTCAAAGGATTCAATCGGTCTCCACAAAAAGACAACAACCAGAGAGTCGGATTCTCCTACTCCTGCCAAAACTTTTCGCAAAGGAGATCGGGTGTATGCGGCCTATCTCAATCAGTCCGGCATCGTCTGTGATGTGGAGGATAGCCGTGGAAATATCGGGGTCATGCTGCGGGGACGCAAAGTCAAAATCCATAAGAAACGCCTGACCCTGCATATATCTGCCAATGAGCTTTATCCAGGTGATGATTATGACTTGGACATTGTGTTAGAAACAAAGGAAAATCGAAAGAAACGTAAATTGATGGGACGCAAACATGTGGAAGGCCTACAGATCGAATTACCGCCTGAAGAATAACCGATGGGAGAAACAGATGTGGTGAACTGGAAGTCATATATACAGAGTGAAATCCATAATCACCGGCGTATTTCTGTTATACTGGGACCAGTATGTTCAACTTCAACTCGTAGCTATTGTACAGGGAGGGAAGAACCGAATGTCTGCAGAACAAGACGATCAAGAGCACATCCATATCGATGTTCTTGTCTGCCCGTTATGCGGGGAAGCTAATCGCTGTTCCTATGCCGCAGGACATCCTCATTCGGAATGTTGGTGTAACCGGGCTACTTTCCTCGAAGGTGTATTTGACCGCATTCCGGCAGATCAGCGCCGAAAATCGTGCATATGTCAACGCTGTTTGGATGACTATGCCGATAAAAGCCAACCAAAAGAAGAGCCACACAGTTAACAACTGTATGGCTCTTCTTCATTATGTCTCATCTATACTATTAGCTTACAGCCATTGCTCTTACATTTGGTTATACTGGGCAACAGCCTGTTCAAGCACCGGATGATGCTCATCCATGGACGTATAATGGTGGAGCGCAGCTGTAATCCCCTTCTCGCGGATCATGTCCTGTAGTTCAACTGCTTCCGGATCATCGGAGACATCGAACTTGCAGGCTGCTGCCATGCCCATAGCCAGATAGGTCGTTTCGCTTCCATCCGCATATGCCTGAAGGGCCGGGCGAACCAGACGATCATTCGGAGACAACTTACGCAGCGGGGAACGACCAACACGAGTAACCTCATCGGTAAGATACGGGTTGACAAACCGTCCCAATATTTTGACAATATACTGCTCATGTTCTTCCGGGTTGAATGCAAAACGCTTCACCAGAACTTTTCCAGTTTCCTGCAAAGCGCCGTATACAATGGATTTCACCTGTTCATCAGCAATAGCCTTCTGAATCGTGTCATACCCGTGCACATTACCGATGTACGCAGCAACGCAGTGTCCTGTATTAACCGTGAACAGTTTACGTTCGATATACGGCTCCAGATCATCGACATATACGATCCCCTCAACCGGTTTGAATGCAGGAGCCATCTGGGAACGGTCCACCACCCACTCGTAAAAAGGCTCCACCTGTACATGCAACGGATCTTCATGATGCTGAATAGGTACAATCCGGTCTACGGCCGAGTCTGGAAAATAAATATACTGATCAGCAAGGGAACGTACGTCTTCATTGAGCAAAGCATATACATGTTCTTTCAATTGTGTACTGGCTCCAATTGCGTTCTCACAAGCAATAATGTGAAGAGGGTTTTGAGCAGGACCTGAATTCAGTCTTTTCTCAAGTCCTTTCGCAATGCCTGGTGCAATATGCTTTAGTACTCCTACACCCACTGCGGTTGTAATCAGATCCGCTTCCACCACGGTTTGGGCAACAGTCTCCAGCTGGGTTCCATCGATTGCATTTACACCTGTGACAGTCTCCTGATCCTTGCTCTCGTTAGCCAGTTCTACCGTATACTGCCCCTGTTGCTGGAGAGCTGTTACCAAGGTCTGATTCACGTCTGAGAAGACCACCTCATACCCCGCACGGGACAGAATCAAGCCGATAAACCCGCGTCCAATGTTACCTGCGCCAAAGTGTAGGGCCTTCATAGCTCCATTTCACTTTCCAGAATAGCAATAACTTCTTCGGCTGTTTTCGCCAGACGCAGGGCCTCCATATTCTCATCCTCAGCACAGATTACCGCGATGCTAGTCAAGATCTCCATATGTTCTCCGCCTTGAGCCGCGATACCAATGACCATATAGGCTTTTTCTTCGCCAAAATCAACACCTTGTGGATACTGAATAACAGAGATACCTGTGGATAAAATGAAAGCTTTGGATTCCTTCGTACCGTGTGGGATCGCAAGGCCGTTCCCTACATAGGTCGAGACAATCTCTTCACGTTCAATCATCTTCTCAATGTAATCAGCGGTAATATGTCCCGCATCCTTCAGAATCTGTCCTGCCATGCGAATCGCTTCGTATTTATCCTGAGCCGTCGCATTCATGATGACTTTATCTGTTGTTAACATACTCATAATGGTTGACCTCCAATTTCGGTTTTACTGCGATAAAATCCAACGAGTTCCTGGGACAGGTAATGAATGAGTTCATCCCTGATTCCCTTTTCCAGCAATGTAATCATTTCTTCCTGTAATAACAGGGCGCTGATCTCACTGAGAACCTCCAGGCTTTCCTTGGATAATTCTCGGGGACCAAGCATCAAGAGAACATGAGTAACTCCTGCCGGATCATCCGGCGTACGAAGAAGTGGCTCCGTGAGCTGAAACAAACTAATGGACGGCCTGTAAATTCCCTCACTGCGTGTATGAAACAACGCAAGTCTTGTGCCGGGAATCTTCTGACTCCCTACTGCCTCACGTGCCTCCAATCGTTTCGCCACCTCCTCCGGTTCCTTCAACACACCAGATCCATGGAGGACGTTGCACATCGCATACACCGTTTTATAGAATCCGATATCTTGGTTATCCAGCGGATACACCTGAAACTTGCCAATAATTCGGACGATCTCAACTAAAATAGCTTCCATTCCATCCGGGTCAGAGTAACGACTTGTCGTCTGAACCTCTATTTCACGGGGGTTATTATGCTGTTGTTGTAATGTTGTTGTTCGGATAAAATGACGCAGACGTTCGCTCTCTTCCGCCGTAAGCAGTGGACTCACTTTGTAATACTGATGCTCATCCATCGGCAGATCAACAGTGGATAACACCAGATCATATTGATCTGTAGGTATCCGGGCAGCTTCATACCAGGACACGCTGTCCATGATCCGAATCTCGGGAATCTCCTTGGATAATCGGCTGGAAAGCATGCGTGCTGATCCGATTCCGCTTGTACACACGATGATGGCCCTGATCTCCCGTTTCAATGCACGTAACCTCTCGATGGAAGCGCCAAAATGCATGACCAGGAAACCAATTTCCTCATCCGGAACGTCAGTACCTGGCCAAGCTTGATGCACGGATTGTTTGACCTCTTCGAAGAGGGAATCATAATCCTTGCGAATCTGCTGCAGTAGCGGATTACGGATCATCTGTTGCCCTTCAATTCGCTCCATGACAGGTTGCATATGACCAAGCAGACCTTCACGAAGCAAACGATCCTCATGAAAGGCGTAATGCGTTCTCGCCTGCATCTGATCAATCAGTGAATGTACCCTGTCCAGTAAAATCAAGTCGTCTATTGGCAACAGCCTCGAAGAGTGAATTCGCTGCTCTGTCTCAACTAATAGTCTGTGAAAATAAGCTTGCTCATCTTGGGAGAATGTCAGCCCCAGCTGGGTGGATAACACACCACACAAGCGGGAAGCCATATAAGGTGGAACCTTCATCTCATCTTGCTCTGCAACTTCATCTCCCGTGTTCTCTTGTGGAGACATACGGCCAATGCCAAAGCCTTTACGAATACGTACAACCGCTACGGCTAATTGAATCAGCAACTTCATGTATTGGCGTTCCGGGATGTTCTCCAGCCATTCGATGTCTGGTTGCCATAACGCATTTTCGACCGTAAGCACATCACCGTGTCCAATCATATCCAACAGTTTTTGGTTTACGACGGAGCCCCCTTGTTCTGGCTGTCTTCCGAATAGGTCGGACTCATCCAAAAATTCGAGAGCAAGTGCAGCTATGGCTGTGCGATGAATCGTCTCACTTCCGTTAATCTTGACGCCATATCCACGTCTGCGAACCAGCTTTAGTCCCGCCTGACGAATCCGTGACTCCAGATCGTCCAGATCCGTGGTTACGGTGGATACGGTCACTTTCAGATCCGAAGCCAAGGCGAGTAACTTTACAGGCTCCGGTTCATCCAGCAGGATGCAAAGCATGAAGAGCTTACGCTCTTCTGGCGTAAACTCTACATATTCTTTACCCTCTAGTTGCTGGCGTAATACAGCCAGATCATCGGAACCGGCATCGATTCGGATACCGGTTCCTGATTTTTTTTCCAGCCTCATGCCCAAAGGTTCAAGCCATTGTTCAATCATTTGCAGCTCCCGGTGAACCGTTCGGGTACTGACCTTTACTTCAACGGCGATTTCGCCGGCAGTAACTTCATGTGGATGCTCTAGCAGGAACTCCACGATTTCACGTTGTCTTTTGGTAATACTCATATCTCAGCCTCCGGCTCAGGGAAAACAAATGCGTGCAATTACTTCAGACGTTCAACGAGCGCATCGTATTCCGGGCTTTTTAGGAAGTTGTCGATGGATATATGTTCTGCATTCGGTGCAACGGAGCGGGCACGATCGGTCAATACTTGTTGTGTGATCACCACGTCTGCATCCGACGGGATATCACTGATAGCCGTATTGGTCACCGTAACGTCAATCCCCTCTGCCTTCATCTTCTTGCGTAGAATGGAAGCACCCATGGCACTTGACCCCATGCCTGCATCACAGGAGAAGACAATTTTCTTCACGTCTGTTTTCACTGTAGAAGAAGCCATATCTGCGGCTGCTTCACGTTGATTAGCCGTAATACCAGCGTTTGGCACGGTTCCTTGACTCTTCATGTCTTTCATCCGACTGGATGCGGACTCCAGATCTTCGTCTTTTTGTTTACCCGTTTTCAGCAACACTGCTGCAACCAGGAAGGATACGACTGCTGCTACAAGCACCCCTGCGAGCATCGGCAGGTATCCACCTTTTGGTGTTAAGAGGAAATACGCGATAATACTACCCGGTGATGGTGCCGAAACAAGTCCTGCTCCGGTGAGCATGAATGTTAATGTACCTGCGACGCCACCCGCAATTGCGGCAAGAATCAGAATCGGTCTCATCAAAATGTAAGGGAAGTAGATCTCATGAATTCCCCCGAAGAAATGAATGATAACGGCACCTGGTGCAGAAGATTTGGCCATTCCGCGTCCGAAGAAACAGTAAGCAAGCAAGATACCAAGTCCCGGACCCGGGTTCGATTCAAGCATGTATAATACGGATTGCCCTAATTCTCTCGCTTGATCTGTTGCAATCGGTGTCAGAATCCCGTGGTTGATTGCATTGTTCAGGAACAATACTTTACCTGGTTCAATGATTAGGTTGACCAGCGGTAACAAGCCCAGATTCATTAAGCCTTGTACCCCGGCAGACAATACTTTGCTAATCGCTTCTACAGCAGGCCCGATGCCCAGTAGAGCAAAAATCCCCAAGATCCCGCCAATAATACCGGCTGAGAAGTTGTTAACCAGCATTTCAAATCCGGCTCTAATTTTACCTTCAATCGATTTATCGAACTTTTTGATGATCCATGCTGCCAGTGGTCCGGCAATCATGGCACCGAGGAACATCGGGATATCACTACCCACGATGACCCCGATGGTCATAATGGCACCCACGACACCACCACGCTGACCATGCACCATCGTACCCCCGGTGTAACCAATTAACAGTGGCAGCAAATATTTGATCATCGGATCAACTAGCTGTGCAAGCGTCTCGTTAGGGAACCAGCCTGTTGGAATGAACATGGCTGTAATTAATCCCCAGGCGATGAACGCTCCCATATTCGGCATGACCATACCACTCAGGAATCGGCCAAAACGTTGCACACCTACCCGTAGCCCACCTTTGGAATTGGACGTTTGGTCCAAATTACTCATTGTATTATCCTCCTTGGATCAAGTGATTATGATTTATGAAAGGGGTATCATTTCTCCCCTGCTGTAATCCTAAGCGAGAATGCTCTCCTGTTCAATGAAATGAAAGCGTACTTTCGTCATGAACAATGATGACAACATTAGGTTATGTAATCGTTTTAATCGATGCATAATGGCTGAACCCATTGATACACAAGGCTTTTTTTGCCTATGACTTTTATCATTTCCAGAATCATTTTCTAACCTATAGCTTGGTCCAATCAGTTGATTTACATCCACAATCTGCTTCAATCCACATTCAAAACCATTGTTGGAAAGCACAAAAAACCTGTGCAAGCTATCAGGCTCACACAGGTCGAAACAATATGAAGCTCATTTCATTTGGTTATAAAATATATGTTAATAAGTACAAGTTCGTTGATACTATTCTTCCGTATGTTTCCGATACGCGTCTGCATTCATCAATGTAGACAATGCTGCTGTCAGATCTCCCTCAACACGGATCTCAATCATCCAGCCTTCCTCGTAAGGAGAGCTGTTCACAAGTTCAGGAGAGTCCTGCAACGAATCATTCACCGCAATGATTGAACCAGTGACTGGAGAAAACAAGTCCGACACCGTTTTGACCGATTCGATCGTTCCAATGCTGTCCTCTGCTTTTACATTGGTTTCAAGGTCAGGCAATTCCACAAACACAATGTCACCCAGCTGATGCTGCGCGAACTCGGTAATGCCAATACGTACAGTATCCTCCCCTACGGTTTGCACCCATTCGTGCTCTTCACTGTACAGGAAATCACTTTTCAATTCGCTCATCGATATCCGCCTCGCTTTTCATTAATGAGTACATGCGTTCTTTGACCTTAACCTTTTTCCCAGAACATAGCGTATGATATTTTTGAATCAAATGTCAAGATACCTCACAATTTATTTGCTGAACACCTCTAAATCCTGTAACCGGATTACACTCTTTCTTCATATACTGGTGAATATTAGAATAGTAAGCGCACTCTTTATAAATACACGAACAATAATACCTAAAATAGATTAAATATTCGGTTTTAAATCATTATCTATGATATCGTTCTTGACATCGGTAGTGGATTCACGTTTTAATGAGAGGAGTAAATGTGTTTATTGGACCATGATATACCCGCGGATGAATGTAAAGGGAGAGATTACCCGTGACACCCGATTCGGGATGCACATGAGGTAACGCCGAAGGAGTAAACCACCGATAAGCGGGGGTGAATCTCTCAGGCAAAAGGACTTTTACGGGACGCAACTCTGGAGAGCATCTATTCGCCCTGTGCGGGCGTTATGATCACCCAAGGGGAAACCTGCTGCACAACGCAGCGGGGTAACTCTCAGGTACAAGGGACAGAGCCTTAGAATACAGCGTGCTACTTGGCATGCCGATTCTTTGGCCTGTCCTTTTCCTTTTTCCCAAAAAAACGAAAAACAGGATGTAGAATGGCGCTGCCATAGCTGCCTTACCATACTTATGTGATGAAATTATCTAGCTGAAAATTTAAAAATACCCTGGTTCATTGATCCACGATTGTATATCAGGCTGGCTGACGGCCAATAACGAGGTGATTTGATGTCCGATTTGCTTAGAACACCACTCTTCCCACTATATCAGCAATATGAAGGCGTACGGTGCATTGATTTTGGAGGCTGGGAGCTTCCGGTACAATTTAGCGGAATCCAGAAAGAACATGAAGCGGTACGCGAGCGTGCTGGACTGTTTGATGTATCCCATATGGGCGAATTCACAGTACAGGGTGAGCAGGCCGAAGTTTTTTTGCAACAAATGACGACCAATGATGTGACCACGCTGGTTCCCGGTCAAGCACAGTACACCCTGATGTGTTATCCAGATGGCGGTGTGGTGGATGATCTGCTCGTGTATAAGCTGGAAGATCAGCATTATATGCTCGTGGTTAACGCCTCCAACATCGACAAGGATTGGGCGTGGCTGCAAGAGCACTTGATCCCCGGCGTAAGCATGACCAACGATTCGGAGCAGACGGCGCTACTCGCCCTGCAAGGACCACTGGCTGTAGATATTATCGGAAAAGTTACAGATACGGATGTATCCACGATTGAACCGTTTCGTTTTGTGCAGGATGCTGAAGTATGTGGAGTAAAATTACTGTTGTCCCGTACCGGTTATACCGGTGAAGATGGCTTTGAACTATATATTCCTGCAGATCAGGCCGCTGTGGTCTGGAATGGGTTAATGCAAGCGGGTGAAGGTCACGGACTCGTACCAACCGGACTTGGTGCCCGGGATACACTACGATTTGAAGCGAAGCTCCCCCTGTATGGACAGGAATTGTCGGCAACCATCTCTCCGCTCGAAGCTGGCGTAGGCATGTTTGTGAAGCTGAATGCCGGACCTTTTATCGGATACGAAGCCTTGTTACAGCAAAAAACTGACGGGCCTGCCCGCAAACTGGTCGGCATCGAAGTGCTGGAGCGTGGTATTCCCCGGCCCCACTATCCGATTTACGCCGAAGGCGTACAGATTGGTGAAGTTACTACAGGCACACAATCACCTACATTGAAGCGTAATCTGGGGCTTGCCCTCATCGACAGCAAATACGCTGCGCTGGGAACCCCGCTTGAGATTGAGATTCGCGGCAAGAAATTAAAAGCCGAGGTCGTGAAGACCCCTTTTCATAAACGGACACGTACGTCGAAGACACCTACTCAAGGAGCTGATCAAGCATGAGCAAGCACCGCTACATTCCCATGACTGAGCAAGATCAGAGCGCCATGCTCGCAACCATCGGTGTGGATACGCTGGAGAATCTGTTTCAGGACATTCCGCAGGAGATTCGTTATCAGGGCGAGCTGCCCGTATCCTCCAAACTTGATGAATATGCGCTGACACGTCATATGTCCAAACAAGCCGGCGCCAACGCCAATTTCGAAACACACGCCAGCTTCCTCGGCGCAGGTATATACGATCATCATGTTCCTTCCGTCATCAATCATGTCATTTCCCGTTCCGAGTTCTACACTGCCTACACACCTTATCAGCCTGAGATCAGCCAAGGTGAACTACAGGCCATTTTCGAGTTTCAGTCCTACATCTGTGAATTAACCGGTATGGCTGTAGCCAATGCCAGCATGTATGACGGCGCAACAGCTTTTGCGGAAGCCGGTAATCTCGCCGCAGCAGCAACACGTCGCAAACAACTTATCGTATCCCGTACCGTTCATCCGGAAGCCCGTCAGGTATTGCAGGCATATGCGCACGGATTAAGTCTGGAGATTGTCGAGATTGGTTATAAGGATGGAGTAACTGACTGGGATGCTCTGCAAGCCGCCATCTCAGACGATACCGCTGCTGTCATGATCCAGAGTCCGAACTTCTTTGGTGCCGTGGAAAATGTGAAGCAGGCTGCCGACCTCGTGCATGCGCACAAGGGCCTGCTCGTTGTAAGTGCCAACCCGCTATCGCTGGGTCTGCTGGAAGCCCCAGGCAAGCTGGGTGCCGACATCGTTGTAGGTGATGCGCAGCCCCTCGGCATCGCCGCTTCACTCGGCGGCCCAACATGCGGATATTTCGCCGTATCCCAGCCTCATATGCGCCGAATTCCTGGCCGAATTGTAGGCCAAACAACCGATCGCAACGGCAAACGTGGTTTTGTACTCACACTGCAAGCACGTGAACAGCATATCCGCCGCGAAAAGGCGACATCCAACATCTGTTCCAACCAAGCTTTGCTTGCGCTCAGCGCATCTGTGTATATGTCCATCATGGGTAAACAGGGTATGATCGATGTCGCGGATCTGAATCTGCAAAAGAGTCATTACACCCTCAATACATTAACTGCGATTCCTGGAGTTAGCCTTACTTTTAATGCACCAACATTTAATGAGTTTGTAATTAAGCTTCCTGAAGGAACCGATGTGGATGGTCTTCAGTTGAAACTGCTGGATGCGGGCTTTATTGGTGGTTACGAACTCGGACGTGATTATCCGGAGCTTTCCGGACATATGCTGATTGCTGTTACCGAACGGCGCACTAAGGAAGAGATTGACGAATTCGCACGAGCATTGGAGGGATTGCTGTGACTCAGGAAACGACAACGACAACATCGGTACAAGGACAATCGGTAACAGGTACCTCTGTCTCCACTTCGGTTCAACCTGAGACGGATACAACATTTAGTGCACAGACCTTATCTCCTGCTCCAGAACAATCATTGATTTTTGAACTCAGCAGCCCTGGACGTGTCGCTTATTCCTTGCCAGAATGTGATGTTCCTCGTCAGGCTGCCGATACGTTGATTCCCCGGGAAATGCTCCGTTCGGAAGCAGCAGCACTGCCGGAAGTGTTTGAGGTAGATGTTATTCGACACTATACCGCATTGTCCCGCCGCAACTTCGGCGTAGATAACGGATTCTACCCACTGGGCTCTTGTACAATGAAATACAATCCGAAGATCAATGAGGACGTGGCCCGTTATAACGGTTTCGCCAAAATCCATCCGTACCAGCATGAATCCAGCATTCAAGGTGCACTTGAACTGTTATATACGTTGCAAAACGACCTTGCAGGTCTGACAGGTATGGACGCTGTGACCTTGCAACCAGCCGCTGGTGCCCATGGAGAATGGACTGGACTCATGATGATTCGTGCCTACCACGAAGGTCGTGGTGAACAACGTACCAAAGTCATCGTACCCGATTCTTCTCATGGTACCAACCCGGCAAGTGCAACCGTTGCAGGATTTGAAACTGTGACGATTCCATCCCGCGCAGATGGACTGGTCGATCTGGACGCACTCCGTGCAGCAGTTGGTTCCGATACGGCAGCATTGATGCTGACCAACCCGAATACACTTGGTTTGTTCGAGAAAGACATTCAGGAGATTGCATCCATCGTACATCAGGCTGGTGGCTTGTTGTACTACGATGGAGCCAACTCGAATGCCATTATGGGTATTACCCGTCCGGGTGATATGGGCTTTGATGTGGTGCATCTGAACTTGCACAAAACCATGAGTACGCCTCATGGCGGTGGTGGACCCGGTGCCGGACCAGTCGGCGTGAAGAGTCGTCTGATTCCGTTCCTGCCTAAACCCATGGTAATTAAAAATGATGACGGTATGTATGCATTCGATCGTGAAGGCGATCAATCCATTGGCCGAGTGAAAGCCTACTACGGTAACTTCGGTATATTGGTACGTGCCTATGCCTACATTCGTACCTATGGACCGGAAGGATTGCGCCGTGTATCTGAATGTGCGGTACTCAATGCTAACTATATGATGGCCCGCCTCGCACCATACTACGAGATTCCGTATCCGGGTGTATGCAAACATGAATTTGTCATGTCTGGTCGGGGGTTGAAGCAATATGGTGTACGCACACTTGACGTTGCCAAACGATTGCTTGATTTTGGATATCATCCACCAACCGTGTACTTCCCGCTCAACGTCGAAGAATGCATTATGATCGAGCCGACAGAAACCGAAAGTAAAGAAACGCTGGATGGGTTCATTGATACGATGATACGGATTGCCAAAGAAGCGGAAGAGACACCTGAATTAGTCCTGAACGCACCTTATGGCACACCGGTTACTCGACTCGATGAGACTACCGCAGCCCGCAAACCTGTACTGAACTGCGCTTGCAGTTAAAACTAAGTGAGTTTCTTATCCATGCTCTTGCTGATGTTAACTACACCAGTAAGAGCATTTTTTTGGCTAGACATTACAGGACTTTTCCCTCGTACTCCCCTTTATTCCCTATACATCTACGCAACAAAAAAAGCCGATATCCACAATGAATCGCGGATATCGGCAAAATCGCTACATCAATGCAGCTTATTATCGGAAAAAGAAAAAACCTCAAATCCGGAGGAAACCCCGGCAAAATTACGCTTGAATGCTTTGAACCAATTCAACAACTTGTTCAGCCGTTTGCATATCCAGAGCTTTAGCAGCCAGTTCCTGCATATCCGCACGGGACAATTTGGTGATCTGACTACGAGCTGGCAGAATGGAGGTTGCGCTCATGCTGAACTCATCCAATCCAAGACCAAGCAACAATGGAATTGCTGTTTCGTCTCCTGCCATCTCACCACACATGCCAACCCATTTGCCTTCACGATGCGCTGCATCGATAACCATTTTAACCAAACGCAAAATGGCTGGGTTGTAAGGTTGGTACAGATACGCTACTCTTTCGTTCATACGGTCAGCAGCCATTGTGTATTGAATCAGATCGTTCGTTCCGATACTGAAGAAATCCACTTCTTTGGCAAACTGATCCGCCAGAACTGCAGTCGAAGGAATTTCGACCATGATTCCGAGTTGAATGCTGTCAGAAACAGCAATGCCTTCAGCAACCAGCTTCTCTTTCTCTTCGAGCAAGACAGCTTTTGCTTCACGGAATTCACCGAGTGTTGCGATCATCGGGAACATGACACGCAGGTTTCCATGTACGCTTGCACGCAGCAATGCACGCAATTGTGTACGGAAGATATCCAGACGGTCCAGACACAGACGAACTGCGCGGAAGCCGAGGAATGGATTCATTTCTTTTGGCAGATCCAGGTATGGAAGCTCTTTGTCTCCACCGATGTCGAGTGTACGAACAACAACAGGTTTACCTTCCATTTTTTCCAGTACCGCTTTGTAAGCATTATACTGAATGTCTTCGGAAGGGAGCTTGTCTCTGCCCATGTACAAGAACTCGGTACGGTACAGGCCTACAGCCTCGCCACCGTTCTCCAGAACACCAGTTACATCATTTGGTGTACCGATGTTGGCTGCAAGTTCAACATGAACGTTATCTACCGTTACCGTTGGCTCATCACGAAGTTTTCTCCACTCTGCACGTTGTGCATCATACTGTTCCTGTTTGGCACGGTATTCAGCAATAACTTCATCAGTAGGGTTAACCAGTACGTGACCATCCAGACCGTCAACAATGATCATATCGCCTTGTTTCGCTTGAGCCAAGATGTCCTTGGTTCCAACAACAGCTGGAATTTCAAGTGAGCGCGCCATGATCGCCGAGTGAGAAGTACGTCCACCAATGTTGGTTGCAAAACCTTTAACAAATTGGCGGTTCAATTGAGCCGTGTCGGAAGGTGTTAGATCCTCCGCAAGCACGATCACTTCTTCATTGATCTCAGCCGGACTCATGAAGTCGATACCAAGCAAGTGATTTAGCACACGTTTGGTAACGTCACGCATATCTGCAGCACGTCCCTGCAGGTAAGCACTCTTCATGTTCTCAAACATGGAGATAAATTGCGATGCTGTTTCGTTCAAAGCAAATTCTGCATTGATCATGTCATCCGCAATTCTAGCTTTAACCGGATCAATTAGTTCCGGGTCATTCAGAATGAGCAAATGCGAAGCAAAAATCTCTGCTTTTTTCTCGCCAAGCTCTTGTAAAGTGCGCTCTTTGATCGCCTCAAGCTCAGCCTGGGATTTACCCAGAGCTGAGTCGAGTTTCGCGATCTCTGCGTCAACGTCGTTAATTTGGCGTTTTTCTACAGAGTAGTCAGGATGCTCCAAGATAAACGCCTTGGCGATAGCAATACCCGCCGAAGCCGCGATCCCGGAGACATTAAGCATTAATTTCGCCCAACCCTTCGTTAACCATAACGTCAGTCAAAGCTTGAAGAGCTTCAGCTTCGCCTTCGCCTTCAACGATGATGCTGATGGTGTCGCCTTGTTCCAATCCGAGGGAAAGAACACCCAGAATGGATTTCAAAGTTACTTTTTTACCGTTAGCTTCTGCAAAGGATTCTGCACCTTTGAATTTGTTTGCTGTATTTACCAGGGCTGTCGCCGGACGTGCGTGGATACCATCTTCGTCTGTAATTCTGAATGTTTGTTGCATTACAATCATCTCACTTTCAGTAGTTTGGTTTAGGCATTGCATATATTTACACTTGCTTGCCATTGTCGTAACACTTCTTATTTTATCTCAATGATTGGCTGTTCGCCAACTTTCAGCACTCCGCTCTTCTTCAGAGTTACTGTGGAGCCCTCTGGCAGGTTGGTGAAAATAACTGGTGAAATGATCGAAGGAGCGTTTGCTTTGACATACTCCAGATCCACTTCCATAATCGGCTGACCTGCCGATACCAGATCACCTTCCTGTACCAGTACGTTAAAGCCTTGACCTTTCAGCTTCACCGTATTAACACCTATATGAACAAGCACTTCCTTGCCACCATCGGACATGATGCCCACGGCATGTTTGCTTGGAAATACATTAAACACTTTACCATACACAGGAGAAGTTATCGTACCATCATGTGGCAAAATTGCGAATCCATCACCTGTCATTTTCTCAGCAAAGACCGGATCAGGTACGTTTGTAATGTCCAGCAATTCACCGTTGACTGGCATGACGATATCCTCAGCAACGATGCGCTCGCCTTGCTCACCTTGTGCCTTCTCCTCTTCAGGAGTTGGTTTGGCAGCTGCTGGCGTTGGTGCTGGTGTTCGTCCTGCAATAATATCCTGCATTTGAGATTTGATCGTGTCGGAACGTGTACCGAAGATGGCTTGAACATTATTACCCACTTCAAGTACACCAGATGCACCCAATTGTTTCAAACGATCTTTTTTCACATTGGATTTCTCATTAACTTCAATCCGCAAACGAGTAATACAAGCGTCCAGATGTTTGATATTCTCTTTGCCACCGAAAGCTTCAAGAATGTTATGGGGCAGCTCATCCGTTGAACCAGAGCCTCCGCCAGATTCGGTTTCAGGCGTTGCATCCTCTCGTCCAGGTGTTTTGAGATTAAATTTGCGAATGATAAACCGGAAACCGAAGTAATAGATCACCGCAAGAATCAATCCGACAATAATAACGTCCCACCAAGGTGTACGGTTCGGAATAATCCCGAAGATCAGGAAGTCAATGAACCCACCGGAGAAGGTCATACCGATCTTGACACCCAGAATTTGCATGGTCATGAAAGACAAACCTGCAAAGATACAGTGTACTGCAAACAGGACTGGTGCTACAAACAGGAACGAGAATTCTAGTGGTTCCGTGATCCCTGTCAGGAACGAAGTCAATGCTGCAGAGCCCATGATACCTGCTACATACTTTTTGTGTTCCGGTCTTGCTTCATGGTACATCGCAAGTGCGGCCGCTGGCAAACCAAACATCATGAACGGGAATTTACCAACTTGGAATGTTCCCGCTGTGAGGTTCACACCATCACGCAATTGATTGAAGAAGATTTGCTGGTCACCACGAATGACATCTCCAGCTTTGTTTACGTACTCACCGAACTCAAACCAGAATGGGGAGTAGAAAATGTGGTGAAGACCAAACGGAATTAATGACCGTTCCACAACTCCGAAGATGAATGCCGACAATGTCGGGCTTGTATCTACCATGAAATGAGATACAGCATTCAATCCATTTTGAATCGGTGGCCAGATAATCACCAGAAGCAACCCGATTAAGAGGGATACAACCGAAGTGATAATCGGAACGAAACGTTTACCCGCAAAGAAACCAAGGTAAGACGGCAGTTCGATTTTGAAAAATCGATTGTAACACAGCGCGGCGGCAATACCTATGATAATACCTCCGAACACGCCCGTACTTAATGTTGGGATACCCAAGATGCTGGCATAACCCGGTACTTCACCGATCATTGCTGGAGTAACCCCTACTGCGGTACCCAGTGTGACATTCATGACCAGATAACCGATGATCGCTGCGAGACCTGCAACCCCTTCGCCACCGGCCAATCCGACGGCTACACCGACGGCGAACAGCAATGCCAGATTATCGAATACGATCTGACCTGCATTCATCATAATTGTTGCGATCGAGTTCACCCAAGGGGTGTCGAGCGCCGTTACATATTGCAAGAAATCTGGATTAACCAGCATGTTACCAATTCCGAGCAGCAAACCTGCCGCAGGTAGAATGGCTACAGGCAGCATGAGAGCTTTACCTACTCTTTGCAATACACCAAAAAGCTTTTTGAACATCGCGTCGTTTCTCCCTTTCGTCTATGTTATATGTTGTGATACAAGCAAGGGAACACAAAAAAGGCATGAATTAACAAAGTGAAATGTGCCAACCTTGGGGTATAGCATACCCTGTACAAGGAAAGAACAATCACACTTTAATTAACTCATGCCTGATCGAGTCAGTAACACGTCGCTTATGTTTATTCAGTTGCTTGATTACGGAAATCATTGTAGCACCAGTTCTAATCCATTGCAAGCCTTTACACCAAAAAAATAAATTCCGCATTCCATCACTGGAATGATCTCACTTATTCTCTTCTTCCTTCCGCTGATTCAGCCTTTGCAGATGAATGGTCAGATAACCTACCTCCGCAGGATAAACCGGCAGTTTCAGTCTTTTCTCCATTACTTTGGTCAGTTTCCATGCAAGCGAGTACATTTCGGGATACTCCAACTTAAGCAGGGAATCCAACTTATGAAGCTCTTCCACTTTGTCTCCACGGCGAACACGCTCAAGAGCGAAACGAAGATGAGTCAGCAAACGAGAGTAATCGAGTGATTCCGTTTCAAACGAATAATCGAGTTGATCGGACACCAGGTTCACCAAATCAGTGATCAATTGTGAATGTTCACGTACCTGGGATATATTTTGATTGGTCATTGCACTATAGATATGGAGGGCAACAAAACCAATCTCGTCCATCCCCAAATCTACGCCCATTCTCTCTTTGATCAAACGAACAGCGTATTCTCCCATTCGATATTCTTCAGGATAAATCTCGCGGGTTTCATATAAAAATGGATTTTGTATGATAATGCCCTGCTCCTTGCGTTTTAACGCGAAAGAAATGTGATCGGTTAATGCAATATGGATATGTTCATTCAGAGGAACGTCCGTACGCTCTGCAATATACGTAATAACTTCGTTAATAATCTCGATCAGTGCTTCATCCACCTGTGGAAGAAGCTGTTTGTACTGCTCTTGCTCCTGCTGGTTTTTCAAAATGAACATTTTCTCCACAGCCATCAATGGAATGTGATCACTCGGTTTTCGGTTAAAGCCAATGCCTTTACCAATAACAACGACTTCCCCGTGTTCAGGATGCTGTGCAATGATTACATTATTATTTAGCGCTTTATCTACATGCAGGCTGCTCATTGTTTGCACCTCTTTTTCACACCATCTTAGGTGTGATTAAGTCACACCCTGTTACGAACGAAAAGACACCCGGAGCGGGCAAACCGCGCCGGACGTCTCGCTTAAAAAGTAACAAAAATTCGTCTTAAGGTCAATAGAGCAACCCTGCAAGATTCGAAGTGCTTCTTACTCGTCAACGCCAGCCCTTTCCACAATCTTGTCGATTATAGAAGGAGTTGTAACAGCCTCGCTCTGTTGAATGGCAACTGGCGCAGGTGTTTTGGACTTCGTAAGGCCTTTAATCAGCTGCTCTACATCGATGCCGGATACACTTTTGAGCATCTCTGGAGCGGTCGCCATAAGTTCGGTAACATAGTTGCTTACTCGCGCTGCACCTTCACCTTTACCTGTATCTACCACCGTCAATTTATCGATGGATGCAATTGGCTCTGCAATTTTGCCAGCCAGTTCAGGCAGCATTTTGACAATGATATCGAGTACAGCCGCTTCGCCAAACTTCTGGAATGCTTCTGCCAGTTTTTCCTTCGCTTCTGCTTCTGCAAGACCACGCAAACGAATAACTTCTGCATCAGCTGTACCTTTGGCAAGTTCCGCATCCGCCATGGCCTGACCTTCAAGTCGCTTCTGTTCAGCTGTTGCTTTGGCGTGTGTTTCGATGGAATACTGTACCGCATCGGCTTCACGCATTCTCTTGGCTTTATCCGCTTCGGCTGCCTGCTCCACCGCATAACGATCCGCTTCTGCCTTTTTCTTCACTTCAGCATCATATTGCTTCTCACGTACAACGATTTCTTTTTCCTGAAGATCGATCTCACGTTCTTTACGAACGAGTTCAACCTTCATTTCTTCTTCCACCACGGTCTGTCTCGCACGTGCTTCATGGATATGGTACGCCTGATCGGCTTCCGCTTTGGCTGTATCCTGATCCCGTTTAAACGTGGCTACTTTCAGTTCCTTCTCTTTGGCTGCCTCGGCGATATTCGTATCACGCAGCAACTCTGCTTTTTGCCCCTGTTCTTCCGCATTAGCCTTCTGAATACGTGCATCACGCATCGCTTCCGCTTCAGCAATCTCGGCATCCCGCTTCACAGCAGCAATTCTCGGTTTACCGAGAGCATCCAGGTAACCCTGTTTGTCACGAACATCCTTGATGGTAAATGAAACAATTTGCAGACCCATTTTTTTCAAATCTCTAGCTGCTACGCCTTGAACCTCTTGGGCAAAACGATCCCGGTTCCGATATACTTCTTCCACCGTCATTGTACCGAGGATGGCCCGCAAATGCCCCTCCAGTACCTCCTGTGCTTCGCTTCTCAGCGCTTCTACAGGTTTACCGATGAATTGCTCAGCTGCCGTAGCAACGTCCTCTACAGCGCCCCCAACCTTGATAATAGCTACACCGTCAGCAATAACCGGAACCCCTTGCTCCGTGTACACTTCAGGTGTGGAGACATCCAGCTTGTGGGACAACAAGGAGATAAACTCGGACTGCTGGAATACCGGCAGGATAAATGCACCGCCACCACGAACAATCTTAATTTTTCGGCCAGAATCATCATCGGAGATATTTTTGCTACCCAGGAATGAACCCGTAACGATCATCGCCTCATCCGGTCCAACCGTTTTGTATCTCGCCCAGAAAGCCAATCCTAAAATCAGAATCACACCAACCACAACTATGGGAATCAACAAAACATCCCAGTTCAAATTTAAATCTCCCATTCCACATCTCTCCCCTTATTCATTCATGATGAGTGCTTAAACTAATTAAGAATACTTTATAAATCTTTAAGTACATTTTCATCCCATTCCGACACACGCAATACGCCATCTACAACATCCACCACAACAACACGTGCTCCCGCCGCAATGGGGAGGTGTTCAAAACTGGATGCCGTTTGAATCGTACTACCGGATGCAAAGCGGATCATGACTTCGCCAAAACCTTTTTCCGGCACCGGAATGGTGATTTCCCCAATTTTCCCAGATAACTCTTTCATTGAAAATGCAATCGAGACATCGCTGTTACGCATCGGTTTGATATATGCGAAGAATACCAGCATGGCTGCAGCAATACCTATAAGCAGGGATAGTATTAGACCGGACATGGCACTTAATGAACTATAACGTGTCAGCAAAATACCTGCTCCACCAAAGGTTGTAATGGAACCAGCTAACACAACGGGTTTGAAAAAATCAAGGCCTGGCATTTCAAAAGCTCCGTCCAGCAAGCCATCAATCAAGTCACCCAGCACAAGGCTGACAACCGCAAATATCGCCCCTCCGATTAGACACCCCCAATACATTGTTTCCATCCCCTGTTCCTCCTCTCTCTGCCGCAAATTCATCCTAACTGAGCATTCCACATGTAAATAAATACGTAGCTACCATCAAAATGTTTCAAAATCTTTCCTCAAATGTATTCTGGAGCCGATAATGGGTATTATCACAACATTCTGTTCTCCTTGCTTCATGTTCCTCCATTATTCTCGTGCAGAGCCGAATACACGAAAAAACCGCAAGCCCCCATGAAGGAGACTTGCGGTTATTGGACAACAGAATGTGTCCTTTCACTATGCAGTGATTATAGAATTACAGAGAAGCCTTGTAGATGGATACAACATCTTCCCGTTGCAGTTTCTTGAAGTTACCGAATGGACCAAACAGCATCGCTTTGTCAGCCATTACGTCGATCTGGCTGTCATCGATATCGTAATCTGCCAAACGGTTAGGTGCACCAATGGATGTCCAGAATTTGCTGAGCGCATCGATACCTTCTTCAGCAATCTGTCTGTCCGACTTGCCTTCAGGGTTCACTTCGAATACATTAATTGCCAGACGTTTGAATCGATCCACATTCACATCCAGGTTATGTTTCATCCAGTGTGGGAACAAGATCGCAAGTCCACCACCGTGTGGGATATCATACACTGCGGATACCGCATGTTCAATATTATGTGTTGCCCAGTCGCCTGCGAGACCCATATTCAGCACGCCATTCAGTGCCATTGTTCCGCAATACAGAATTGTTTCGCGCAGTTCATAGTTCTCCAGATCTTCAACCAGACGAGGCGCTGCTTCCATGACGGTACGCAGAATCGTCTCACAGAAGCCGAGTTGAACCGGTGTGTTGGCGTCCAGATGGAAGTAATGCTCCAATACGTGAGACATCATATCCACCATCCCGTATACCGTTTGGTCCAGTGGAACAGTGTATGTATTCACTGGATCCAGGATAGAGAATGCAGGGAATGAGTATGCGCTGCCCCAGCCCAATTTTTCTTGAGTATCCTGATTCGTAATAACCGAACCGGAGTTCATCTCCGAACCAGTTGCTGCCATCGTCAATACCGTACCGAGTGGAAGTGCATCCTGTGCAACGGCTTTGCGCTGAGCAAAATCCCACATATCGCCATCATACTTGGCACCTACAGCAATGGCCTTGGAGCAGTCCAGTACACTGCCGCCACCTACAGCGAGGATCAGGTCGATGTTATTTGTTTTACAGAGGTCTACCCCTTTATGCACCGTAGAAAGACGCGGGTTAGGTTCCACACCTGCCAGTTCAGTCACTTCTGCTCCAGCTTCCTTAAGCAAACCGATCACTTGATCGTACAGCCCACTGCGTTTGATACTGCCGCCACCATATACAAGCAGAACCCGTTTACCGTATTTCGGCACTTCTGTTTTCAATGCTTCCAGTTGTCCTTTGCCAAAAATCAGCCGGGTTGGATTATAGAATTGGAAAGATCTCATATCTATTGTCGCCTCCAATGGAGTTTAGAATTTTTAGTGCAACTCCAATTATAGTACCCTGTTTATAGAAAAACAAATCCATAGTCACTCACTTTATAACAACCCGTTAATCTCCAAATGGGCTCGAAACATCTCGCTCGTTGAAGGCAAATCCTCAGCATCCACCCATGTTTCTGAGGCCCATAATCCAGCCTGTTTGAATGCCCGCGGACAATGGATAAAACACTCTTCCACATCTACAATGACAGCCGCACCTATGGTTTTACCACTCCAGCCCATACTGGCGATGAATTCCTCATCCTTGGTAATGGATGCTGTACCATTTATACGCAGCACTTCATTCATACCCGGAATCAAAAAGAGCATACCAATACCAGGGTTCGATAACATGTTCAACAACGAGTCTATACGCCGATTGCCTGGGCGTTCGGGATAAACGAGCCGGTATGTATCATAGACTTTCACAAATCCTGCTCCATCACCCCGAGGTGACACATCACTTTTTCCATCACGATCGGAGGTGGAGAGGAAAAACAATGGTGACATGGATATAAAGTTCTGAACATGTGAATCCACAAATGAAATTGCCTTGTTACGCACATGTTCATGCGGTTCACCCACCATGCCTTGCAGTTCCTCAGCATCTGTAATCAACGGAATATTCAATGCCTGCTTCTCCAATTAATTCGTCCCCGTTTCTTCATTGAGTTATGTTTTCAATGGCTTTCCACCATTATACATGCGGGAACTGACATCTTCCATTTCTGAGAACGAATATGAGTGCCGTCATTGAAAATACCGCGACTCCATGTGCCCTCGGCTCACCTATTGAAGATTCAGTATTGTTAATCTCATCTAACAGTTGTACTGTAACCAAAAGGACTTCAAAATTCTTAAAATAAATAAGGAGGTTAGTGGATTGAAAAAAGCAAGCATCTTCGTCTTTGCTCTGCTAATGTTCCTCGTACCCTGGGGACAGATGGTTATGTATGCTGAGCCGAATAAAGAAGAGGATTTCATAACAAGCACCAACGCTCATGGAATCACAATAAACGACTATGTGGGCACTTCGAAAGATGTCATTATTCCCGACACTATTCACGGACAAAAAGTAACTATTATTGGTGACAAAGCATTTTACAGCGATCATTTGACTTCTGTAGTTATTCCGCATACCGTCTCCACTATTGGGGAATGGGCATTTGCATCTAACCAGCTGACTTCTATTGTTATTCCAAATTGTGTCTCTTCCATTGGACTTGCTACATTTATGGACAATCAACTGACTTCTGTCGTCATTCCAGATAGTGTCTCCTCTATCGGAGCGATGGCATTTGCGGACAATCGGCTGGCGACTGTCTTCATTCCAGCTAGCGTGTCGTCTATTGGTTTCTCAGCGTTTGATGGCAACTCATCCCTTATTATTACGGGTTTTGATCCTTCAGAGGCTCAAGATTTCGCTTACTGGGATGACATTCCCTTTCAAAAACTGAATGTGGTCGTCTCCTTTGACTCCAATGGAGGGAACCCGGTTGCAGTCACTCAAGCCACTTATGGGCAAACCATTGTGCCTCCCACTCAACCTACCAAGGACGAGTTTTTGTTTGAAGGCTGGTACATAGATTCGGTATACTCCCTTCCCTGGGATTTTGCCAGAGATACCGTGACTGGGGACATCACGCTATACGCCAAGTGGACGAGTTCAGTGACAACTGCGTCCAAAGATACGATTAAGGAAGATCCCATTCCAGCTTTGACCGTCTCTTTTGACTCTCAAGGCGGAAGCCCCGTTTCCTCTGCTATTGCTAAGAATAATCAAGCAATTGCGCCTCCCACTCAGCCAAGCAAGAGCGGGTTTTCATTTGATGGATGGTACATAGACTCGGCATTATCTCTTCCCTGGAATTTTGACCGAGATACCGTAACTAAGGACATAACGCTATATGCCAAATGGGTAAAGACTAATAGCTCTGAAAACCATGGTAGTAGTTCTTCTTTCTGGACCAGTAGCTCTATTACGGCCGCATCATCCCAGGAATCTTATACAGGAACGGAACTTAAAACCGAACCTAAACTTAAAGTTGAACCTGAACCTAAAGTGCCAACAATATCATTGACCCCAGTTGTGTTCAGTGATATTTCAACCCACTGGGCACGCTTGATGATTGAAAATATCGCTGCACGTGGTCTGATAACAGGATATCCCAATGCCACATTCAGGCCTAACCAGCCAATCTTGCGTAAACACATGGCTCGTATAATCAACGGAGCGTTTGAGCTACCGATAATCCGAAAGGCTGCTCCCTTTGAAGATGTAGAGCCCACACATCCCTACTTTGATGCTATATCTCGACTACAAGAGGTCGGCCTTATTGATGGGTCCCATATTTCGAACGGCTTAAATGATTTCTTCCATCCGGATGCTGTACTTACACGTGCTGAGGCAGCAAAAATTCTGGTACTCGCGCTGGGCCTGCCGCTGATCCAAACGAGTTCTTTTGAGGATGTGCCCTCCTCCCACTGGGCTCACGACTACATAGCCACACTGGCCGAGACTCGAATGGTTGTGGGATATCACGGACTGTTCAGGCCGGATGACTCCCTAACCCGAGCCGAGCTGGCTGCCCTGATCTATCGTTCAATTCCAACAGAACAAACGACTGCCTCACAACTCCGTTAAAAATCATATTCAAAAAAAACACCAGCCCTTGTATTATGGGCTGGTGTTCATCGTTATACATGTCTATTCAGTGTATCCCATGCTGCTCACAAAACGACGGAAAGCCTGGCGTCCTGCTTCATCATATTTGTAGACACCTGCATGCTCCAGAATCTCGGCGAATTTCAAGCCGACTTCCTGCTGTACAATGGCAACGGCTTGTTCTTTGTCCAGCTTAGGACCAAACCGTTCAATCAATTCTTCCGCCCAGCCCAGATGTTTGTTCAACACATGATCGGAAGCTTTGGCCGCTTCAGCAAGCTTGGCATCTCCAGCGAGGATATCCGCGATACTGTCCAGTTCTTCTTTCAAACGACCTGGCAGAATGGCAAGTCCCATCACTTCGATCAGACCAATGTTCTCTTTTTTCAAATGGTGCATCTCACGGTGTGGATGGAAAATCCCTTCAGGATGCACATCATTTGTACGGTTGTTACGCAATACAAGATCCATCTCATAACCACCATCTGCACTGCGACGAACGATTGGTGTTACCGTATTGTGTGGCACTTGTTCCCCGTCCACTTCACTGAATGCTTCGATATCCACAGCAGAATCACTGTAGACCTTCCACGCTTCATATACGGCGTTACCCGCTTCAAGCAGCTCTGCAGGATCGTGTGAAGCCAGACGCATTACAGACATCGGCCATTTTACGAGACTCAGTGTAAGTCCAGGTGCATCTGCATGACGGAAGACCGCTTCTGGCTGTGCATTTTGAATGGCGAATGTATGACGTCCACCCTGGAAATGGTCATGTGTCAGAATTGATCCACCAACGATCGGCAAATCCGCGTTAGATCCGATAAAATAATGCGGGTACTCCCCGACAAAGGCAAGCAGTCTGCGAAGCGTATCCTTCGTCAGTTTCATCGGCACATGATCATGATGGAAAATGATGCAGTGCTCGTTATAGTACACATACGGCGAGTATTGGAACAACCAAGGCTCGTTGTTAAGCTCCAACGGAATGACTCTCAGGTTTTGGCGGGCCGGGTGATTCACCCGGCCAGCGTAACCTACATTTTCACGACACAGCTGGCATTTAGGATATACCGGCGGCGGAAGCAATTTCGCCATGGCAATTTCCTTTGGACTTTTCTCCGGCTTCGATAGGTTAATGGTAATTTCCATGTCTCCATAGGCCGTGTCCTGTGTCCAGTAGACGTTCTTCGAGATCCGATCCATCCGAATATAGTTGGAGTTAATCGACAAGTCATAGAATTGAGATGTGGCCGCCTCAATGCCTTCCGTCTGCTCCGTGTGGCGGAATGCGCGTACTACTTCGGACGGGCGTGCCATTAAATGACCCATGATTTTGGCATCCAGCAAATCACGGAATGTATCACTATTTTCAGGAATGAGTCCAATGGAAAATCCATAATCGATCAACGTATCCAGCATAGCCTGTGGGCCATCGGGCACATTCGCGTCCAACTCGCCGGCATAAGGCTCTGAGAATTCGAATTGTTCCAGCAGAAGGTTGCGGCTATAATCCCAATCCGCTTCCTCGATTAATTGTTTCTGCAAGGCAAATGCAACCAGACGTTCAATGGCATGCAGTGCTTCCTGCTGCTCCGGTGTCCGCTCTGTGGCACCTGCTGCAATATGAGTCTGTGACATAAGGTGTTCGCCTCCTAGTTTTTTCCGTAGCCGTCAGGACGTGATTGGTGCCAGCTCCAAGCGCTTTGAATAACATCTTCCAGATTGGTCCATTTTGGATTCCAGCCCAGGACAGATCTCGCTTTTGCAGATGAAGCTACCAGCACAGCCGGGTCACCTGCACGACGTGGTTCCTGTACAACCGGGATATCGAGGCCAGTCACTTTTCTGGCTGTTTCGATCACTTGTTTTACAGAGAATCCTGTGCCGTTACCCAGGTTGAACACATTACTGTTCTCACCTTTGCGAAGATAATCTACTGCACGCAGATGTGCATCAGCCAAGTCGCTCACGTGGATATAGTCACGAATACATGTGCCATCTTCTGTTGCATAGTCGTCACCAAACACGGCGATGTGCGGGCGTTGTTTCAATGCTGTTTGCAGCACCAGTGGAATCAAGTGACTCTCTGGCTGGTGATCTTCACCAATTTTGCCGCTGTCATGAGCACCGGCTGCATTGAAGTAACGCAGGGAAACGTATTTGATATCCTGAACTTTATCGAACCATGACATCATGCGTTCCATCATCAGCTTTGTTTCGCCGTATACGTTGGTTGGTTCTGTACGATCACTCTCTTCGATTGGCACTTTCTCAGGCTCACCGTAAGTAGCTGCTGTAGAAGAGAAGACGATGCGGCGTACGTTCGCTGCATTCATCGCTTCCAGCAGACAGAGTGTACCAAACACGTTGTTGTCATAATATTTAACCGGGTCTTTCATGCTCTCGCCTACGAGTGAGTTAGCCGCAAAGTGAATGACTGCATCGATTGAATTCTCAGCAAACAGCTTCGCCAGAATTTCTTTGTCACGCAGATCCCCTTCATACAACTTACCGCCGAGCAACGCTTCACGATGCCCTGTCTGCAAGTTATCCAGTACAACAACCTCTTCCCCACGTTCCAACAATGCTGCTACCGTATGAGAACCAATATACCCTGCTCCACCTGTCACCAAAATTGCCATTTTACTTCGCCTCCTTCAATTCTTTAACACCGTCGCCTACACCGCATACATAAAAATCACCTTTGAGATGGGTACGCGCTTCATATGCAGCGCCCACTTCACTTACAAAACGCTCGACATCATCTTCATGCACAAGTGATACGGTACAACCGCCAAATCCTGCGCCAGTCATTCGAGCACCAAGCGTGCCTGGAATCCGCTGAGCTTCTTCAACCATAACATCCAACTCATCACAGCTTACTTCGTACAAATCGCGAAGCGATTCATGAGAAGCGTTCATCAGCTTGCCGAAGGATTCCAGATCATTGATCCGCAATGCCTCCACCGATGCGAGAACACGTGCGTTCTCTTCCACGACATGCTGCGCACGCTGTCTTACTTTCTCATCCTTGATCTGATCCTGTAGTGTCACGAACTGCTCTGGCGTCAATTGAGCCAGGTAATTCAGTGCAGGCAGCTGTTCCTTCAAGATGGCAAGTGCCTGCTCGCATTGGGAGCGACGTTCATTGTAAGCCGAGTCCACCAGACCGCGGCGTTTGTTCGTGTTACCAATGACCAATTTGTAGGAGCCTGTACGGAAAGGAACCTTTTGGTACTCCAGTGTGTCACACATCAGCAGGATCGCGTGATCCTGAGCACCGTTTGCGACAGCGAACTGATCCATGATTCCACAGTTGACGCCTACGAACTCATTTTCCGCTTTCTGGGACAGAAGTGCCAGTTGAACCGTATCAATATCCGACACACCTTCCAGGGACTGAATCGCAAATCCGGTGAGTACCTCCAGAGATGCAGATGATGAAAGTCCTGCCCCGTTCGGAATCTCCCCGTGGTACAGGAAGTCGTAGCCTTTTGTTACATTCACGCCCTTACCTTGTAGTTCAACCATGACACCAACAGGATAGTCGGTCCATTCTCCGGTTTTTTCCTTACCGATGGAGGAAGTGTCTAGTACCCCTTCATAAGACATGTTCGTGGAAGCTAGTTGCAACTTGTTGTCCTGACGCTCACGAATGATCAAGGTTGTTCCGAATTCAAGTGCTGCCGGAAGCACGTATCCACCGTTATAGTCAATGTGCTCACCGATCAGATTCACACGCCCAGGGGCATGAAATACACGGATGTCCGCTCCACTCTCTCCGTACTTTTCAATAAACTTTTGTTTCAATTCAGTTACGTTCACTGCTGGTGCACCTCGCCTCGTTGTTGTGGTTTTCTTAATGTTATTATATAAGAAAGCGATCCCTCTTGTAATGCAACCATGTGTGTTTCATATGGATAAATGTGACCTTAAGGCGTATAATGATCAGAGCATCCCGGAAAGAAGGAAACGACCATGTCAGATCAATACAGCCCCAAGAAAGAATCCCTTGCATCATCTAACGAAAAAATACAGGAACCACCTTCCGGTAAAAGTGGAGCACTCAGTTATTCGGTTGCCTCCAATCCTGTCTATTATGAACAAGGCGCACTCCATGTCCTGTTTGCCGGGGCAAGCCAGACCCTTCCGGGTCACGCCCTCGGGCCCAAACTGTTTGATTATTATCTGCTGCATTATGTAGAAAAAGGAGCGGGTACGTTCCGTACCGAACTGCACACCTACGAGTTATCCGCAGGTGATTGTTTCCTCATTCATCCCGGGCAACTGGTAAGTTACCAGTCTCACGCCCGCAATCCATGGCAATACCGCTGGATCGCTTTTACGGGCAGCCAGGCTGCCCAGCATGCTGACGAGGCGGGATTCCGCCCGGAGAAATCCGTTTTTCATGCCGGACCATCCTGTGGAATTTCCGATTGGCTATCCGTGATGCAGGATGCTTTTGCCGAGCGCAAAGAAAGCTCCCATTTCACATCACTGGGTACGTTATATATGATTCTAGCTGAAGCACAGAATCACCTTTCGCAGGGTCAAACCTTAATTCCCGGTGAATCCTCCATCCGACGTACGGTGAAACAGATGATTCAATATATGTCTACCCAATATGCCTACCCTGTCTCCATTGAACAAATGTCTGCGAGTCTTGGGTACAACCGTGCTTATCTATCCCGTATTTTCAAACAGGAAACAGGACTTTCGCCAGTCACTTATCTACTAAAATTGCGGATCGACAAGTCGCGCCAACTCCTGAGAGAACGACCGGATCTGTCCATTGAACAGGTATCTGCATCAGTGGGACTGCCAGACGCGCTGTATTTCTCCAAACAGTTCAAACGATTTCACGGTGAAGCGCCCAGCTTGTATCGAGAGAAAATACTGTCCCGACCACTACATCAGGGGTTGCAGCAGAATGCTCAACAAATCAAACGGTGAGCAACATAACGGACGGAACCACGTACGACAAAAAAAGGTGCATTCCGCCATTATGGCTAAGATGCACCTTTTACACTTTATTTATTTGTCATCAGGCTCCGGAGACAGGATGGATTCAATCCGTTCCAATTCCTCTGTAGAGAAATCCAGCTGACTGAGCGCAGCCACATTCTCTTCAATCTGGGAAGGACGACTTGCGCCAATCAGCGCGGAAGTTACCCTGCCATTACGCAGCACCCATGAGAGTGAAAATTGGGCCAAACTCTGACCACGGGCTGCTGCAATCTGGTTCAGCGCACGCACTTTGCGGAGCGTCTCTGGAGAGATGTTGTTTTCATTCAGGAATACCGATGGTCCTTTGGCACGTGAGTCTTCGGGGATACCATTCAAGTATTTGTTCGTGAGCACACCTTGTGCCAATGGACAGAACGCAATACTTCCTGTTCCATACTCATCCAGTACATCCTGCAAACCATCTTCAATCCAGCGGTCCAGCAGCGAGTATTTCGGTTGATGGATTAACAGGGGTGTACCCAGACTTTTCAGAATTTCGGCAGCCTGTCTTGTCTGCTCTGCGGGATAGTTGGAGATCCCTACATACAGGGCTTTGCCCGAGCGAACAATATGATCCAGTGCCATCATCGTTTCTTCCAAAGGCGTGTCGGGATCATAACGATGTGAATAGAAAATATCTACATAATCCAGGCCCATACGCTTCAAGCTCTGATTCAGACTGGATACCAGATTTTTGCGTGAACCCCACTCGCCATACGGCCCGGGCCACATATAATATCCCGCTTTGGTGGAGATCACCAGTTCATCACGATAAGGTTTCAGATCCTGGGCCAGTACCTGTCCAAATAACTGTTCTGCCGAACCTGCCGGTGGGCCATAATTATTGGCAAGGTCAAAATGTGTAATGCCCAGATCAAATGATCGGGTAATCATATTACGGCCATTCTCAGCGTTATTGATACCGCCAAAATTATGCCACAGTCCCAGTGAAATCGCTGGCAGTTTCAAACCTGAACGTCCAACGCGGTTATATTTCATCGTTTCATAGCGAGTATCGCTTGCTACGTAGACCATTATGAATCCCTTCTTTCCCCAGGTTCCGCCTCTTGTATCCGGTCTATACCGGAGAATGCGGTTATTCAGTCCATACGTTCAACCAAGAAGCTGGTCCACATTATTCATTACCTCACCAATCGGCTCTGTAATCAGCAAATCAGCCCTCTGGTCGTAAGCGGTAGGTGTAGCGTTAAGCAGAACGGTATGTTTTCCCTGAAAATACGTAATTAACTGGGCAGCTGGATATACCGTTAGTGAGGTGCCTCCCACGAGTAACAGATCTGCAGAAGACAGTGCATCAATGGATCGATACAATGTCGTCTGATCCAGCTCCTCTTCGTAAAGCACCACATCCGGCTTGATCACACCACCGCATGTGGAACAGCGAGGTACGGTATCTTGGGACTGTATAATATCATTCAGCGTATAAAACTGCTTGCAATCCATGCAGGCATTACGATGAATTGAGCCGTGAAGTTCAAAAACATTGCTGCTGCCTGCCTTCTGATGCAGTCCGTCGATATTTTGCGTGATCACTGCCTGAAGTTTTCCTTCCTGCTCCAGACGGGCCAATAGTCGATGGCACCCATTCGGTTCCGCATCTGGATGAAGCATTTTGCCACGATAAAAATCATAAAAAATATCGGCATGTTGATCAAAAAAATGCCGGCTTAATAACTCTTCCGGTGGATAAGGCGAATGCTGCTCCGTCTGATACAGACCCGCAGCCGAGCGGAAGTCGGGAATCCCGCTTTCCGTTGAAGTTCCGGCCCCTCCGAAAAAAACAATCCGGGAGCTCTCCTGAATCCAGGCAGCCAGTTGTTCTGTTGCGTTCATCCTCTCTCCTCCTTTTATTTACTATATAAATTGAACTAAAGAATATTTACACTGTCCTCTCCATTTCGTGTAAATGTTAGTTCAATTTATATAGTTCATTCTGGCTAGGCTAACTTATGAAGTAACGCTTATCTCATTATAATGACGAATAATGGCATGGGCATCAACCAGGTGAGATCCTTGATCTAACTGTGGACAGTAACCGAGTGTATAGGATACGCCTGCGTGCCGCCCCATCTGCATATCCCCATTACTGTCTCCAATTACAACGGCCTCGGCAGGATCGATATGTAATTCACGGCAAGCCAGGAGTGCTGCTTCTCCATCCGGTTTGCCCTGGGTCACCCGATCACAGCCCACAATGGAGGGGAAAAAGGAACGAATCCCCATCCAATCCAGATGTGTTTCTGCTGCCGCTGTACTGTCTGAAGTGACGACTGCCAGCTGTATGTCTGCTGCCCTGCAACTGTCTAAGAAAGCCAGTAATCCTGGCATCGGTTCAGCCGATTTGCGTTCCCTTACCGATTTCATGGCCACACTTGAAAATTGGCGTATCGTTGTGATCGCTTCATTCCATGGCATGCCAGCTGCATACAGCTGGCCGGCAAGCAATCCCGTACATTCATCCACAGTCGCAATGGCCAGTGGTCCTTGCGGATCATAACCGACAATATGACCTTCTGCATTATGAATGGTGCCCAGGACGTGCTCCCGTTCAACCGTAAATGAAGCTCCAAGCTCATTCATACGTGATTGTAACTGACTCAGCAACGTCTCTGCCCATGGCCCCCATAGCTGGAGGAATTCCAGTAATGTTCCATCTTTATCAAACAGGATAGCTTTACATGGGATCTGCACTCCATACACTTGAAGCATGGTCATCCGTATCACCTCCATCAAGTTATGCTATAAATACATACAGCCCTTAATGCAAAATAATCAAAATCTATTTGATCGTACTTAACCAAGCCAGTACTGTCTTGACCGTCTGATTCAGCTGTTCTTCTCCACTCACTTCCGGCTTACCATCTCCTTTTTGATGACCATAATCACCGAACTGGGCGTGGTTTCCACCTTCAATGGTGTAGTATACCGTCTCCACGGGCAAATACATACGTCCACTCTGATACTTGGTCATATTCACAACCTCATCTTTAGTACCCAAAATGGATAAAGCAGGTATTCCCAGTGTCATTACACTCCCTTTTTCATCCGGGTAAGATGCCAAGAAGAAGATCCCGTGAAGTGCATCAGGATGCGATGCTACATAACGTGCAGCCATGGACCCACCGAGAGAATGTCCACCCATAACGAATTGTTCATCTGGATATGCGGCCAGTATCTCATCTGCCAAGTTTGGCTTGAGCACTGCCAGGTTAACTGGCATCTTGGCAATAATCGTGTGATGACCCGCAGCGGCCAACTCATGCGCAAGTGGTGCGTAACTTTCAGGTTTTACCAGTCCACCAGGGTAGAAAAGTACACTTTTCCCAGTCGGTTTATCTGGCACAAAATCAATCCAGTTCTCTTGTTCGCTCACGGTCACCTTATTGGCTGTTTCCATGGCCGTTTGAGCTGTTTCCTGTGGACCGTATGGTGTGAATAATTTCCACGCAACAAATCCACATCCAATGACAATGAGCGCCAGAAGTACGAGCAGGAATTTCCCGATGCCCCTCTTCTTGCGCCCTGTATTATACCGATTTCTCAACGTTAATCACCTTTCTTCACTTCCGCAGGTGCCGCGGCTCACAGAATTGGGAGCCTTTGTCCATTAGGCTCCCCTTCTACGAATTGAAAAATATTATTCAGCCTTGGCCTTGCGGTAAGCATCCATATATTGTTCCGCTTTACGACGGACATGACTCAGGTCACCCGTCTTCACAGCTTCCGATGTCAAGTCGGAGCCAATACCAACAGCCACTGCTCCACCCTTGATCCAATCCCCCAGATTAGACAAGGATACCCCGCCAGTTGGCATAAAATTCGCCTGTGGCATAGGGCCCTTCATCGTTTTGATAATTGAAGGATCATACAGATTACCCGGGAACAACTTCACAATGTCCACACCGAGTTCCAATGCGCGTTGAACATCAGCAATCGTCATCACACCAGGCAGAATCGGAATTCGATACAGGTTGCAGATCTGAACCGTATCCGGGTTCAGGGAAGGTCCGACTACAAACTCGGCACCCGACATGATGGCCGCTCTTGCCGTTTGCGGTTCAAGCACCGTTCCCGCACCAATAATTGCGAATTTCTCTGGATCTTGTGTGTTCCAATGGTATACACGGCTTAATTTTTCAATGGCTTTGAGCGCACTGGGTACTGTCATCGTAATCTCGATAACTTTAATGCCACCCGCAATCGCTTGCTCGGCCATGGCAATGACTTGATCAGCAGAATCTGCACGCAGAACTGCCACAACCCCATTGTCCGTAATCTTTTGCAACAGCTGAAGCTTCTTCATTTCATTCTCTCCCTTGTCAATGTGGTGGTTGTGTATACAAGCCTTACATTTAAGAACGAAGATGAGCCATATATGATTTCAGAGCGACTAGCGCTCAACATGGGCAACGTTGTTCAGCTTGGCCTCGACCTGCCCCCACGTCGGGAGCGCCTCCCAATCGCCAACAGCCTGTATAACCATGGAACCGGTCAAATTGCCGAGACGGGTTGCTTCCTGCGGGGAGTATCCTTTTAATAACCCCGATAAAAATCCCGCGCAGAAACCATCCCCTGCTCCTACCGTATCCAGAACATAATCCGCCTTAAAGTACGGAACTTCCGTTAGGGTACCATTCGCCAATACGTAGGTCAAATCAGGGCCACCCTTCACGATGCACACAGCATTCATGGAAGATAAACGCTCAAGTACTTTTTGATCATTTTCTTCGTTATATAGAAGTTTCATCTCGTCCAGGCCCGGTAAAAAGTAGTCCGCCAGTTCAGCTAAACGTAGTAAAACGGGGCGTGCTTCATCCGCTGACCATAGTTTAAGACGTAGATTTGGATCAAAGCTTACTTTCACACCTGCCTGTTTGGCAATATGTATGGCAGCCTCTACCGTTGCAAGTCCGGACGGGCTTATCGCCGCCGTTATACCTGTAACATGTAATATGTTCGCCCCGGCAATATAATCAGGATCCAGATCATCAGGTGTGATCGCACTTGCAGCAGATAGCTTCCTATAATAATGCACCGAGGCTTTCCCGGAAGCGTTCTCACGAATCATCAAACCAGTTGGCTCGTGATCACTCAACCTTACCCGGGATACATCTACGCCTTCACCGCGAATGGCTTTCAGAATCATACTGCCGATCGGATCATTGCCCAAACGTCCAAACCAACCACTGGTATGCCCCAGGCGGGATACGCCAATAGCCAGATTGCTCTCAGCACCCCCGAAAGACTTGTCCAGTGTGGCTGCATATTCCAGCCCTCTTGTATCCTTGGCAGTCAGCAAACCCATACTCTCCCCAAACGTAATAATTTCCGGGCTTGGATAGGGACTCGTTGACATGATTTCTTCCCTCCTTATAGTTACATTCCCTCATCTTCTTTTTCTATTGTCATCCTCTATGCAACCGTTGTCAATCCCGTTGCGTTCATTTTGTTGTCACAGCTTTGATAAAAGATAACGCTTACTAATGTGAATTAAATCACAATAGATAATGAACATCCATATTACCCTTATTACAGATGCAAATGACCTTGTAACCAGGTCTATAAGGGGGCTACACCATGAAAAATCAGACACTGATCCGGGATGATCAGGAATCTTTCTTTTACAATCTGCGCTTTATGCTTATCGTCTGTGTCCTAGCTGGTAATGCACTTGAACCACTCATTACACGTTTTGCAGGAGCGGAAGCTCTGTTCCTGTGGATATATACGTTTCACATGCCACTCTTTGTATGGGTAACCGGGTATTTTGCGACACACTCACTCCAAGGTGCATCTGGACGAAACGTCCTGAAGCAGATTGCACTACAGTATGTACTGTTTCAGTCCTTATACGCATTGATGGACTTTACCGTATTCCACACACCCCATATGCGGCTATCCTTCTTTGCACCTTACTTGCTGTTATGGTTTCTCGCGAGTCATTTCTGTTGGCGACTGTTGCTTCGTCTGACGATTTCCTGGAAACCGATATATCGGCTGATTGGATCGATTGCGCTCGGTATAATTGCCGGGTATTTGCCCATCGATGGGTTCTGGCTCAGCTTCAGCCGTACATTTGTATTTCTGCCGTTCTTTGTCATCGGTTATGACTATGGAGCAATCATCCGTTCACATTTATTATCCGGTTGGGGGCGGAAAACCGCAGCCATCCTCTCTGTTGCACTGTTGGTATGGATCGGGTATGGTGGTTTGAACATTTCTTCCGGATGGTTACTCGGCAGCATGACGTACGCCGAACTGGGTCACCACGAATGGTATGCCGGCATCTTCCGACTTGGAGTCTACCTATTGGAGATCGCATCGGCAGCACTGTTCTTGGCCTGGGTACCTTCCTTGACTTCCAGACTGACGGACCTTGGACGACGCACACTTTATGTATTCCTGCTGCATGGGTTTCTCGTTCGTCTCGCGATCTGGTCCGGAGTCTACAGTTATATGGGAAGCTCGGCGTATATTCCAGTCATACTTGTCATTGCCGTACTCTTCGCAGTCACCCTAGCTCTGCCGGCTGTACGTCACACCTTCAAACCTTTAATTGAACCGGATATATCCCGATTTTCTTTCCATCGACATGAGGTGTTTAAACGGTCGGCCTAATGCTCTGACGGATCTCTTCACCATCCGTTCTATCCTGGTGTGTTGTTTCAGGCTGGAAATAAGGTGGTAAATTAGGGATACGCGCTACAAAAAACAACTTATCGTGTAAGGAGTGATTTGTAATGGCACGTCAACCGACGTCAGAACGCAAGATGAGCCGTGAGGAAGCCGGCAGACTAGGTGGTAAAGCCACTTCCAAGAACCATGATCGAAGCTTCTACCAGATGATTGGTAAAAAGGGTGGAGAAGCGACTTCAGATGCCCATGACACTGACTTTTACAAGCAGATTGGTCGCAAGGGCGGCGAAGCAACCTCCGAAACTCATAATAAGGAATTCTATCGTGAGATTGGACGCAAAGGTGGAAGCAACTAACGAATTCCGCTCGCCACATCGAAACATGATCATAGCTTTCCCGCAAATCAAGAAGTCTAATTCCATGAAAATGGTTTGAGGCTTCTTTCTATTGATTGTAGAAATATGACGACGGTTGTGATAGACTCAATAGAAAAACCGGGTGTTCACGGGTTTAAAGCAGCAAAGAATTTCACAAACTACGGGGAGCTCGACACCGGCATGCCGGTCCTTTTTTTTAGAGTACGGATGAAATTAAACGACAGATGCACTGCCATTTACTTTTCCATTCATGTTGCTCAATATTATATATTTGGGGGGAATACACCATGTCAGCCAAGAAGATGCGTTCCGATATGATCAAAAAAGGTTTTGACCGTGCACCACACCGGAGTTTGCTCCGCGCAGCGGGCGTAAAAGAAGAGGATTTCGGCAAGCCGTTTATTGCCGTATGTAACTCATACATCGATATCGTGCCCGGCCACGTCCACCTTCAGGAATTCGGTAAAATTGTAAAGGATGCTATTCGTGAAGCCGGTGGCGTTCCATTCGAATTCAACACCATCGGAGTAGATGATGGAATTGCCATGGGACACATTGGTATGCGTTACTCGCTGCCAAGCCGTGACATTATCGCGGATTCCGTGGAAACCGTTGTATCTGCACACTGGTTCGACGGCATGGTATGTATCCCGAACTGCGATAAAATTACACCTGGCATGATGATGGGTGCACTCCGCTGTAATATCCCTACCGTGTTTGTCAGCGGTGGACCGATGAAAGCCGGTCGTGACAGCAATGGTAAAGCTCTATCCTTGACCTCTGTATTTGAAGGCGTAGGCGCTTATCAAGCAGGTAAAATCGATGATAAGAGCTTGCTTGAACTTGAACAGTTCGGCTGTCCAACATGTGGATCATGTTCCGGTATGTTTACTGCAAACTCCATGAACTGTCTGGCTGAAGCGATGGGACTGGCTATGCCAGGTAACGGAACCATCCTGGCTGTTGCTCCTGAGCGTCGTGAGTTTGTTAAACAATCTGCTAAACAATTAATGGAACTTATTAAAATGGATCTGAAACCACGTGATATCGTTACTGTAGAAGCGATCGATAACGCGTTTGCACTGGATATGGCGATGGGTGGATCTACGAATACAGTACTGCACACGCTGGCACTGGCTCATGAAGCTGGCATCGAGTATCCAATCGAGCGCATCAATGAAGTAGCTAACCGCGTTCCGCATCTGGCGAAACTTGCACCTGCTTCCGATCTTCACATCGAAGACGTTCACAATGCAGGCGGCGTAAGCGCAGTGCTGAACGAATTGCTCAAGAAACCAGGCGCGATTCACGGTGACTGCATTACTGTAACGGGTAAAACGATCCGTGAGAACGTTGAAGGAAAAGAAATTCAGGATACAAATGTCATTCACCACCTGGATAACCCGCATTCCGAAAAAGGCGGCCTGGCTGTATTGTTTGGTAACCTTGCACCACAAGGCGCTATCATCAAAGTTGGTGCAGTTGATGCTTCGGTTGGCGGATACCACAAAGGTCCTGCCATCTGCTTTGACTCCCAAGAGCAAGCGCTCGAAGGTATTGCTAACGGCAAAGTAAAAGAAGGACATGTTGTTGTTATCCGTTATGAAGGACCAAAAGGCGGACCAGGTATGCCTGAGATGCTGGCTCCTACTTCCCAGATCGTAGGTATGGGGTTGGGTGCTAAAGTCGGTCTGATCACCGATGGACGCTTCTCTGGCGCCTCCCGCGGAATCAGTATCGGACATATCTCTCCGGAAGCGGCTGAGGGTGGTCCAATCGCCTTTGTTGAAGAAGGAGACATCATCGAGCTGGATCTGAACAACCGTATCATCGAATTGCACATCAGTGACGAAGAGTTTGAACGTCGTCGCGCTGGTTGGAAAGGCTTTGAACCGAAAGTAAAAACCGGTTACCTGGCTCGTTATTCCAAACTGGTTACCAATGCAAGCAACGGTGGCGTACTGAGTATCTAATTCATTAATAAATAAAGGGTTGCTCTTCTGCCAAATCTGGCGAAGGGCAACCCTTTTCTTTTGCTGGTTGGTATGATCAGTCCGTTTAGTTCCGCTCTGGCAGTATCTCTTGTTCAATTAACAACGATTCATCTCTGGATTCTTCTACCGTTGCTGCCACCTGCATCGTATGTTGACCGTAACGTTCTAACAGCAGATCCAGCGGCATGGCAATCATCTTGGGCACCAATTTGTCTGTACGCTGTTTCAGACGTTTGGTTCCTGCCGGGTGGATTACACTTAACAGCAGCTTCAAGTATACTTTGGATGCAGCACTGAACGGTCCAGGGGGCAATTCTTGTATGGTAAATCCGAATTTTTCTGGGCCTCTGTTAATCATGCTCACACCGTATATCGCCTTGGCAGAGCTTAACTCAGGTTCGAGTGCCACCATGCGTGCCAGATCCGGCAATTGCTGTTCCATGGTCCGGATCATACGAATAGCCAAATGCATACTGGAACGTGATGTCACTCCAAGTTCAAACAACTTCTGATTGTCAAAATGCAGTTCGATCACCGGATCTCCATTTTGAATAACATGGCCGTCATTCATCTCCACCCGCGCTCCGTGATATACACGTGATCTGAAGTGCAGCATGGGGTCCTCTGGCGAAGCCGTCCGCAGATGATATACCCAGTGAAACAACTTCTCCCAACCCAGCCACAAGGTCACAACGAGTCGCTTCCATAACTTCAGTGGTGTCTGTAATTGCGTTTTGTTCTGAGATTCGCTCACTGTGATACCTCCCATCAACGTATCAACGCGTACACTTTGCAGCCCAAGCCGTTCAGCTTCCTGCAAGACGACTTCCAGCGCCTGAAGCATCTGCTCCGGCGCGTGTGCATCTGCACCAAGGGTCGTTCCTCGATCATGCAGCAGCATGACCTCTCCGCCTCTCAGTTCCTTCAGCATCCGTTCGGTCAATCTCTGGGCACCTACTCGGCTTCTCCAGTCTTCAAACATGGAGGACCACAGTACAATCTTTCGTTCTCTCTTGCTGAAAAAATCAAACAGATTCATAATTCCCCACGGTGGACGATAATAACAAGTCTTCACACCGGTTACTTCATGGATAATTTGACCTGTTCGCTGAATCTGATCACGAACAGTACGCGGCCGCATGAGCCAGTTCGTCTTGTGAATATAATTATGAATGCCAATAAGATGACCTTCGTCATGTATGCGCTGAATAAGTTCTGGATGACTCGCAGCATGTTCTCCAACAACAAAAAATGTGGCTTTTGCTTGATGCTGACGAAGCAGATCAAGCAGTCTCGGCGTATAATGTGGATCTGGCCCATCGTCAAACGTTAATGCAAATTGTGTATCACTTCTTCCCCGTCGAAATACACGAAAACCAAAAAGCCTGCTAATCAAACTCGGAATAAAGGCGTAAAAAGATGAAAGATACAATAACCACAGTAGAATACTCTGAAGTATCATTGTCATGTTGCAAGCTCCCCACTTCTCCTGCTGAATTACGGTGCACTATGGGCACTATCTAAAATAAACCTCCTTTAATTTTATCATAATTCAGACTTTTCTTGAATCCTGTTTTCCCAAAAAGATAGCTATCGTGTACAATAAATACAATCTAAATATTGCATCAAAGGAGCCATGTCCATGCTACCGCTTTACAAAAAATACGGGCGAACTGTCTTTGACATCGCATTGCTCATATTAACCGTGTATGTGATCATGTACAGTTTCAGTCAATTATACCAAGTGGCTGCACCCGTCTTTCTATCATTCATTGTGTATTGGATGATTGAACCACTGGCCAAATTTTTACATCGCAAAGGGTTGCCCAAGACGCTTGGAGCCGCCATCTCCGTCTTGTTGTTTCTTGCATTAATTGTCGCTGCCTTTTTTGGTGTGGGCTTAATTATCATTTCACAAATTTCCAATCTTCAAGATAATTTCCCCGTCTACATTGAGATGATACAACGTGAATTCACCAATCTGGTGTTATTCATTCAGGACAAGTCAGATGCTCTCCCTGATGGAGTTATGGAAAAAGCGAATGATTATTTTGCAACACTGACCGGGTTCCTGTCCAAATGGGTAACTAGCGGCGCGCAATTCGTCGTAGGTTTCCTCAGTTCATTCTCTTCGTTTATTACGAACTTCGGAATTGCGATTATTTTGGCATTTTTCCTCAGTATCGAGATTGAATCCTGGCGCAAGTTCGCCCGTGCGAAAACGCCCAAAACATTAAAGTTAGCTATTGAATTCATGCGTAATCACGTGTTCAAGACAATCCGCTCGTATCTGAAGGCACAGATGATCATGATGCTCATTACGTTTGTATTGATTTATGCAGGTTTGTTGATTTTGGGAACCTCTAATGCCTTTACCATTGCAGCAGTCTGTGCGGTTTTTGATCTGGTACCATTGCTTGGCGTTCCTGTTGTGTTTATTCCATGGATCGTCTACTTATTCATTATTGGCAATAGTAGCCTGGCGATTGGCCTGATTGTGATTCTGGCAGTGACGATGCTGACAAGACAATTGCTGGAACCGAAAATATCAGGTAACTCGATTGGTGTATCTTCGGCGTACTTGATGCTTTCGTTTATGCTGATCTCCCTTTCGATCTTTGGGCTGGCTGGTGTAGTGTTATCTCCAGTGCTTCTGATCCTTCTGAAAGAACTGTTACAACAAGGGTACCTGCAAAAGTGGATTCACCTGCCAAAAGATGAATTTGAGTCCTCTCCATTAGTCATGGACCCACCCGTTAATAAGGCCTCATCGAATTCTGCCGAATCTACTGTACAACGTCCCGTTCCTGCGAAGGATCATGAGGACTCAGCCAAATAGTCCATCACCTTCCTGAAAAGAGCCGTCGCCTGATGTTGGCTGTCAGGAGAGACATCTTGAACAAGAACAGCTACAGCATATTGGGGTTGTTCTACCGGCCCATAACCAATGAACCATTGATTGTTGCGCTTCTCTCCATGTTTCTGTACCTGAGCTGTACCTGATTTCCCTGCAACATGCCACCGTGCACGCTGCAGGGATTTTCCTGTTCCCTCACGGACTACTTTATTCATCCAGGATAACAGTTTATGCGCTGTTGCGGGAGCAATCTGTCCTGATGCTGAAGGTGAATCATGCAAGGGCATCTCCAGCATGGTGCCACCATCCGCATATCGGATGCGCTTAACGAGACGTGGTGCACTAACCTTTCCATCATGTAACAGTGTAACGATCAGATTGGCAGCTTGCAGCGGTGTGACCAAGACATCGCGCTGGCCGATTGCTGTCTGTATTTTCGCACCTTCATCAGCAGAAGAAACAGTCTCTGTTCTCACACGCCCGTGATCCTCATGATCAAAGTGTCGTAACACGGGCATTCCTGCCATCTGCTTCCCCTCCCAGCCAATCGGACGCGCGAGTCCCAGACGATCAGCCGTGTTCTCCAGTTGCTCCATACTAAGCCTGCGCGCCGTTTCAGCAAATACGATGTTGCAAGACTCAGCGAATCCTTGCTCCAGATTCAGGTCTCCATGCCCATGCTCCTTCCAGCAAGACAGCCCATATTTTCCGTACTCACCACCGCAATGGAATTCTTCTCTGGTAGAAACCGCATGATACTCCATAGCAGCAGCGGCAGTGACAATTTTGAAAATGGAACCCGGTACGGCTCCCTGTACTGCACGATTCCCCCAGGCCAATTGCTTCGGGTTCACATGTTGTGGCTGATAGAAAGGGCGGGAGATCATGGCACGAACATCTGCGTTAGCAGCATCTAACACAACAATGGCCCCTTCTTGTAATCCAGATTCTTGCGTCAACTCTTCCAACCCACGCTGTAACTCAGCATCCACTGTGGTTTCTACACGTAAAGGATAATGGCTATTGGTCGGTGCAATGACGTGCGGCTGAATATCAGGGATAATCTCTCCACCACCCGAAACCATGCGTGATACAAGCGTAGGGCCAATTCCCCTTAACAGGGGTTCAAGTGTCCTCTCCAGTCCAGCTGCCCCTGATTTCATAGCAAATGGCTGTTTTACTTCATCCTGATGCCCAGTTATAACCTTGGAGGACTCAGGCTGTTCAGCCAGATAACCCATCCACTGCATTCCTGTATGCCCCTGAAGATACCTTGTCATCATTGGATAGATGCCAGCTCCTTGCAGCTGCAAACTACGTAAGCGCTCCACCTGAGCAGCGGTCAAATGAACAGGCTGGTGTGTACCTGCTGTCCAGAAATGAGGTATATTTTCCTGATTCCATTCCTTCTTCAATTGATCCAGATCGGTATGTAATATAGCTGCCAACTGTATCATCTCGGAGCCTTCTAATGCCCCATGCTTGGGTAATGTCTCTAATGGTCCTGCCTGTGGAAAAAGAACCAATCCCCATTGCAGCTTACCGGTTAACGCTTCACCCTTGTAATCCGTAAATTGTCCCCGCCCTGGGTCAAGCATCACCCCACGTTCACGCTGCAATACAGACATTTCCCGTACCGTTCGGTGAAATCCGGGCATCGTCTGATTCACCTGAACAATCTGGACCCATCCCAATCGTAATATAAGCAATCCAAAGACAAGAGTTAGAAGAATACAAATTATATAGATTCGCCGTTTCGCAAGGAGATGCATCCCAATCTCACCTTTTGTCGTTTTGACATATTATTGCTGATAGGGCTTGGAATTATCCGGTAAACCAAAAGAAAACCTGTCCCATGTGCGGGACAGGTTCTCCTCATTTCAACCTTGGCTTGTTACACCGTAAAGCGTGACAAGGTTTCTTTCAGTTCAGTAGACACATTCTCCAGTTTGCCAGACAGATTGACCAGCTGGTTACTGATATTTTGTTGTTCACTGCTCAAGGAAGCTACTTCTTGGGACGTTGCAGAAGATTCTTCAGCTACAGCGCTGACATTGCTCATGGCTTCAGACAACGTACCTTGGGATTTGTTTAAATCTCCAATAGAACCTGTCACCATGCCCAGACGTTCCACAAATGCACCCATCTGTTCCTGCACGGAAGCAAAGATGACGTTGGTGTCTTTAACCGCATCCATCTGTTCCTTGAATAACGGATAGGCTGCAGACAAAGCATCCACGGTCTCATTCATTTCGGTCATGATTTTGTCTGTAATCTCTCCAACCATCTCAATGGATTGTCTGGATTGAGCCGCGAGCTGACGAACCTCATCAGCCACCACCATGAATCCACGTCCGGCTGCACCGGCACGTGCTGCTTCAATGGTCGCATTCAGGGAAAGGATATTTGTCTGTTTCGTTATGTTTTGCAGCACTTCAAGCACTTTCAAAACAGAAGACGTACTCTCCTTCAGCGAATCAACCTTATTCACCAGTGCACCAATCATTTCTTCTGTCTTCTGGGTTTTGGTCATCAACTGATTCAGATGTTGTGTTCCTGTCTGACTGGACTTCTCTACATGACGAGCAGAATCACCCATCTGTTCATTAGCAGCGATTACACTCTGCATCTGACGAGAGATATTGTCAGTTAATTCATTGCCACGTTCCGCTTCGGTTGCCAAACTGCCTGCACCGCCTGCGATCTCTTCTGTAGCTACGGCGATCTCCGAAGCAGATACAGCCGTTTTCTTGGATGCACTGCTCAGCTCAGAGGCCGTATCCAATACTTCCTGCGCAGAACGATTGGTTTGTTCAACCAGCTTAGTAATCTGCTCCATCATCAGATTGAAGGCAGTCGAGAGCTGACCAATTTCATCCTGGGAGCTATATGGTGTACGAACTTTAAGATTACCTTTTGCACCTTCCTGCATCAGGTCTTTCAATTTGCCGAGTGGACGAGCGATCATACGCACCATCCAGATCCCGATCAATACTGCAATCCCCGCATCAATCAGCGCCATCCACAGGGTCAGAGTCAAAATGCCTTTTGCGTCCTGAACCAAAACAGAGGTAGGTATCATACCAACCAGTTTCCAATTGGATGTATCCATCGTACTGTATACAGCCAGCATTTCCGTAGATTTGCCATCTACGACATACTCCGTATTCGTGCTACCTGCTGGTTCGGTCAACTCTTTGACAAATGTAAGCTCTGTATCTTGTCCCGTACGATCCGAGATGGAGGATGCAACCACTTTATTATCTGGAGCAATCAGTTGAAGAACAGCTCCTGGCCCCAGATCAAGCGATTTCAATTGTTCTTCCAAAACTTCCAGTTTCAGTTCAATAACCAGAACATACGACTGAGTAGTCCCCTGCAAGTTTTTCATGGAACGTGCAATTTTGAACGTTGGCATTGAGCCATCTTCTTTGACCTCTGTTGGAAGCCAGCGATAACCGCCCGCCTCAATCAACTCACTGTACCATGCTTCCTGGCGAATGCTGCCCATGGATGAACTGTTGTTGCCCGTACCCATAATGGACTTTGTATCGTCCGTAGGCACCAAATAAATCGCTTCCATAGATTTATTTGTAAATGCAACATTGGACAGTTGCTTGTTGATTGAACTTGAATTTACGAATGTATCATACGCAGTCAAATTCTTATCTGACATTTTTTGTAGCAAGGACTGCATTTCTGGATCAAAGAAAATCTGTGTGGATGTATCCACAAATCTCTCCAAAATGATGTCCATTTTTTGTTTGGTCTGATCAATGGTCTCCTGATTGGCACGTGAGGCATTTTTCTCTATCGTACCCTTGGCTTTCGAATAGGATAATAGACCTAAACTCACTACAAAAATCATAATTCCCGCAAAAAAGATCAAGAACAGTTTAACCCCTACGGATTTAACCGGATTTGCCTTCTTAATCTGTTGAAAAGAAGACCCTCCAAGGTTTTTCCAATCCCGGTTTTTCAATTGTTTCTTCACCCAATCAGTCTTGAGCCAGCCCAGCTTGAGCTTGCTACGATCAATCTTAAACATTCTTTTGCCATTACCTGTCGTTTTGCTTTTGACTACTTTTTCTTTCTTCACTTTCTGAACCTTCTCAGGGTTAACCTGCTCGACTTTTGTCACTTGCTCCCCACTGTCTTTCTGCTTCTTTTGAACCAATCCCATTCACCTGCCAGTAATTTACTTGTTAGATTTTTCTTTCTCTCCCCTATAAATATGTAGTATTCGACAGTTTTCTTCGTTCCCCTTTCACTTCGCAGAAATATTTTACAACTTTATTCCTATTTTTCTATAAAAAAAAGACCCCCATCTGCCGATAAACGGAGGTCCCCATGTAAACTTCATAACACTATTTTGTTAAATCATAATACAATATTGGCACAATGTAGGTATTTGAGCCTACTTCTTTTTTCTCATCATATCGAAGTACGAAACCGGTTGATCTACCTTCATTTTAATCAGTTGCAAAGGGTGACGAGCAGCATCCAGAACATTGCCTTCTTCATCCTGTATTTCACCGACCACCTGTTTGAAAAAGTGACCTCCCGGACCGAAAAATTCGATTTCCTGTCCTGGTTTGAAGTGATTGCGCTGTTGAATGGTTGCCATTCCTGTTTCGGCATCATACCCCATGACCAATCCAGCGAAGTCAAAAGGTACGGCCTTTTCTTCCGGTTCATAGATATGATCTTCATGGTCTGGTGTGTCATAGAAAAATCCGGTATTGAGCGGACGATTCGCCGCTTTGTTCATTTCTTCAACCCATTCAGGTTTCAGAACATAGTTTTCCGGGTCAGCCATATAGGCGTCAATGGCTTGACGGTATACGTTAACCACAGTTGCCACGTAGTGGATCGATTTCATACGTCCTTCAATCTTGAAACTGTCCACGCCCACATCAATCAACTCGGGAATATGGCCAATCATGCACAGATCCTTAGATCCCATGGAGAATGAATTATCCTGTTCCTGGAACAGGGGAAGCTGGTTCTCACCCAGTTTGAATGGCGCAGGTGCCTTCATCTGCATGTCCTCTTCGCTGACCCACACCGTATCTTCTCTCGCATCCTCGAACAGATCATATTTCCAGCGACAAGACTGGCAACAGCCACCCCGGTTGGAGTCCCGATCCGTAAAATGGTTGGAGAGTACACAACGTCCGGAATACGATGAACACATCGCCCCGTGAATAAAGGCTTCAATTTCGATATCCACATTGGCCTTGATCTCTTCAATCTCTTCAAAGCTGGTCTCACGTCCGAGAACAACTCGCGGGAGTCCTTCATCTTTCCAGAACTTCACGGCTTGCCAGTTGAGTGTGGATTGTTGAGTACTTAGATGTACCTCAAGGCCTGGCACAGCACGAAGGGCTACTTCAATAATAGCCGGATCAGCTACGATGATCGCAGAGATTCCCGCATTATAGAGGTTTTGCAGGTATGTTTCGATACCCTCAACATCCTCATTATGTGCATAGATGTTCGTCGCTACGAACACTTTGGCTCCATACTTTTTGGCAAACTCCACACCTTCTCGCATCTCTTCAAAGCTGAAGTTATCCGCGTTGGACCGCAGTCCATAAGCCTGTCCACCGATATATACGGCATCTGCACCATAATGGATCGCAAATTTCAGTTTTTCCAGATTACCCGCCGGAGCTAGCAGCTCCGGTTTGTCCAGACGGTTACGTTTACCCGAAAACTTCCGCTGTACCGCCACTGTTTCCATTCTGTTCACCTCGTCTATTAATACACTTGTTCTTTATAGAAAAATCCAAACGATAATTCACGTTCAGGGTCCTGTAACTTCCGTACCTCAGCGAGCCACTCTTCAGAGAAAGCATATGCATCAGCATCGGCTATATAACTGTCAATCGCTGTCCGATATGCACGTACAACAGCTTCATTGTAGGTGAGTGATTTTAACATGCCTTCAATTTTGAAACTGTGCACACCCGCCTCCATCAACAGATGAAGATCTTCGAGGATACAAATATCCTCTGAGCTCATAATGTGTGTGCCGTTAATGTCCTCATAGATCGGGAATTTCTCATCCCGGCGTTCAGCCTCGATCAGGAACAATCCCCGTTCTTTACCCAGATGTCCCTCAACCGGCCGCCCTTGATGAGCCATATAACTTTGCACCAGACTGCGCTTGGAATGATAAATATTCGTCATGCCATGCACCTGAACCTGAGCTTCCACCTTCAAAAAAGGAACCATTTCCGTCAACTCGTCCATATTCAGCTCTCGGGCAAGTACAACACGACTCGCTCCTTTGGTTCCCCAATAGTTGGCCGTCGCATAGTTCGTTGAAGTCATCTCCGCATTCCAGTGCAGCTTCACATGTGGAGCATATTCCTTCATGGTGGCCAGCACGGATGGATCATTAAACTCCACACCATCAATACCGATTCTGCCAAGTGCTTGGACATATTCAGGCAATTCTTTCAACAGTTCGTTGGACATCAGATTAGTCATGGATACATACACACGCGCCTGATGTTTGGCTGCAATGGCAACCACCTCTGCTGTCTCTTCCACGCTAAAGCTGCCTGGAAGACGCATGCCGAATCGATCATCTCCAATGACCAGAGCATCTGCTCCCGCCTGAAGCAGCACTTCTGCCTCTTTCACATTCGCTGCTGTAACGAGCAGTTCATGTTTCTTACTCATATAATCCCCTCCGCTTATTGCGCAGCCTTACTTTTGGCTATATTTTGCTGGTGTTCCTTATACGTTTTGGCAAATAGATGTCCAGACGAGCCATCCTTTTTTGTCACATAGAACAGATACTCCGAAGCTTCCGGATTTAGCGCTGCCTCAATGGACGGAAGACTTGGACTGGCAATTGGACCTGGTGGCAAGCCTTTGTTCAGGTACGTATTATAGGGACTTTTCACCTTTAGATCCTTGAAAAACAATCGTTCCTTCGGTCTGTCGAGCAGATATTGCACGGTAGCATCAATCTCCAGCTTCATATCCTGATTGATCCGATTGTAGATTACACCTGCAACCAGAGCACGTTCCTCGTCCACTACAACTTCTTTCTCCACGAGTGATGCAATCGTCAGCAGCTCATGCAGGGAAAGGTTCTTTTCCTGGAGCTTGGCTTCCAAATCAGGAATGGAATTAATCTTGGTCTGGAATTCTTCCAGCATCCGTTGCATCACATCATGCGTGGAACTTCCCTTTTTCAGCTCATACGTCTCCGGGAATAGATACCCTTCCAATACGTAGCGAAGTTCTTCATCCACTGGAATATCTTTGATGATATCTACATCAAAGGCCGAAGGATCATTGGCCAGCTTGATGAATTCATCCCGATCTACAACATGCTCATAAGAAAGCTTACCCGCCATTTGCAGAACGTTATAACCCTCCGGAATCGTAAATTTCACCATTTCCTCCGGTACAACTTCACCACTACTCAGCTTGCTAACAATCTCATCATATGTCACGCCAGGATTCATTGAATATGTACCCGCCATGAAATTAGAACCTATTTTCTTCCACTTTAAATACCCTTTAAAGGTTAACCCACTTCGAATGAGGCCTTCTTCTTGAAGCTGATCCGCGATTTTCGAAGTTCCCGATCCGCTCTTAATCTCGAATACGACCGGTTCTGTAGAAGCTTCCACAGGACGCATCATACTCCATACGTAACCGCCTGCGCCTCCGGCAAGAACTACAATGATAAGCAGTATGACTACAATTGCTTTCCCTTTCAAAAAAGAAACAACTCCTTTACACAACCAAAAAGAGCGGACTTCTCCGCCCTCCCGGTTTCTTCAATTTGAAGCTGATTTAATCTTCGTCAATGGGGAGTGTACACTCATCATACAGTTCCGAGATATTCTCCCACTCATCATCATCGTCGATCGTAACTAACTCTGGCATGATCTGGTCTTCACTTCCAGGTGATACCCGCAGAAGTTCAACCTCGTCATAAGGTCGCAACGAACTGCGGAGCACCGCGTACTGCTGACCGTTCACTTCGAACTCAGCCAACAAGTCATACGGTTGTGATTTACCGTTCTCTTCCTCGAGCTCAACATGAGCACCGAATGCCAGACGCAGTGAATCTGTCCATTTCAGGTCTTTGCGGCTATATTCCGTCATTTAGTTCGCTTCCTCTTCATCTTCAGCAAGAAATGTATTAAACGTCTCCTCGACGATATCCCATTCGGCATCATCTTGGATGACGAAAAGTTTAATATCGTCGCCCTCTTCTTCATAACGGAATGCATATACATCCGTTTCGCCATCTTCAGGTTCAACCGGAGCAACCATCATGTACTTGGCCTCCGAACCATCCACTTCAAACTTCATGATGACTTCAAATTCCTCTTCATTACCCTCGTCATCCGCAATGTAAATAATTTCCGCTTCTTCTTCCATACCCAGTTGATCTTCAGCCATTGTTGATCCCCCTCACCTTCTACTATTGGCATCCAAATAATTTTGCAAAATCAAGCTTGCGGCCATTTTGTCCACAACCTGTTTGCGTTTTTTCCGACTGACATCCGCTTCAATCAGCGTACGTTCTGCTGCCATGGTTGTCAGCCGTTCATCCCAAAGGTGAACAGGTAAATTCAGTTCATCCCGCAGGCGATCGGCAAAAGCAATGCATATCTCACCGCGCGGTCCTACGGTGCCGTTCATGTTTTTGGGAAGTCCGACTACGATCTCACTAATCTCATGCTCACGCACAAGTTCGGCAATCCGAGCGAACTCGCCTTCATCACGGCGGCGTTCTAGCACTTCCAATCCCTGGGCAGTCCAACCGAAGGCGTCACTCGCGGCAACTCCGATTCTTCGGTCCCCATAGTCCAAACCTAATATTTTCATCCATGCTCTCCCATCCTGGGGCCTGCTCAGGTCGATTACAAATAATCGCCTTCTCAAGCTTCAGGCTGTCTTCTGTCGGTTCATTTCCCGCTGCCTGCAAGGCTGCAACACAGCGGAAGCGGCGTACATTACCGGTGATTGGCCAGATAGGAACGTACAAGCTCTTCAATCAGCTCATCGCGCTCCTTTTTACGGACCAGACTACGTGCGTTGTTGTGACGAGGAATGTATGCCGGGTCTCCAGAAATCAGATACCCAACAATCTGGTTGATCGGATTATACTCCTTATCGACCAATGCATCATATACCGTGAGAAGAATCTCTTTGGATGATGCTTCCTGTTCGTCACCTTTCACATTAAATTTAACCGTCTTATCCATGGAGTCCATTGATGACACCTCGCTCCTGCATGAACATGGGGACCATGTCCTGCCGAATTGATTTCTGTTTATATAATAACATATTCTGACTGCCACAAGTAAACAAAGGATAAGGCAATTGTGTTTTTTGCTTGTCCTTTACTGGCTAACTAACGAAACCGCCAGTTTCAGCGCTTCATCCAGCTTGGTCGCATCCTTACCTCCGGCTTGCGCCATATCTGGACGTCCACCGCCACCGCCGCCGCATACTGCTGCGACTTCTTTGACGATTTTGCCTGCGTGTAATCCTTGTTTTACTTGTTCAGCAGGTACTGCTACAACAAAATTCACTTTGCCGTCCGCTGGAGCACCCAATACGAGTACTGCGTTAGGCAATTTTACTTTCAACTCATCTGCCACTGTACGCAGCGCATCCATGTTCGTAGCATCTACGCGTGCTGCCAGCAATTGTGTATTTCCTGCTTGTACCACTTGATCGGTCAATTGACCCGCTTCCATGGCACTCAGCTTGCTTTGCAGGGATTCAGTCTCTCTGGCTGCTTCTTTCAGTTGTTGGTTCAGACCTTCAATCCGTTTAGGTACATCAGCCACATTTGCTTTGAGCAGTGCTGCTGATTGTTTAAGCAGTTCCAACTGGCTTTCCACATACAGATATGCGCCGCGGCCAGTTACAGCTTCTATCCGGCGTACGCCGGAGCCAATTCCGCTCTCGCTCACCAGTTTGAAGATTCCAATCTCTGAAGTATTATTTACGTGACAGCCGCCACAAAGTTCCAAACTGTAGTCTCCGACTTGAACAACACGTACAATATCTCCATATTTTTCGCCAAACAGGGCCATTGCCCCCATTTCTTTGGCTTCATCAATAGCTTTCAGCTCGATGTTCACGTTCAGACGATTCCAGATCTGTTCGTTCACCTGACGCTCAATTTCTGTCAACTCTTCCGGCGTAATGCTGCCGAAGTGAGAGAAGTCAAACCGCAGACGCTGTGGCTCTACGAGCGACCCTGCCTGGTTTACGTGTGTGCCGAGAACATCTTTGAGTGCCTTGTGCAACAAGTGGGTTGCTGTATGGTTTTTGATAATGTCGCCACGTTTCGCAGAGTCTACTTCGGCGTTGATCACATCACCTACACGCAGTTCACCAGACTCCACAGTCACCAGATGTACATGTTGTCCGAGTGGAGCTTTGAACAAACCTTGTACTTTTGCTGTTACACTAGCACCTCGCAGCAAGCCCTGATCACTCACTTGACCGCCACTTTCCGCGTAGAACGGAGTCTTGTCCAGAACAACCTGACACGTTTGTCCTTCGCCTACAGATTCAACAAGGGCATCACCAGCTACGATGGCTACCACTTTTGCTTCCGTCAACAGGTCAGTATAACCAACAAACTCGCTTTTAACCTCCAGGTCAGCAAGTGGTCCGCCTTGGACTTTCATGCTCTCGTTCTCTTGACGTCCAGCACGTCCAAGCTCACGTTGTTTCTGCATGGAAGCATCAAAACCTTCACGATCCACAGTCAGTCCATGCTCTGCAGCATAATCTTCTGTCAGGTCAAACGGGAAACCGTACGTATCATACAGCTTGAAAGCTTCAGGTCCGCTAATAACGGTGCGTCCTTCGGATTTGGCTGTGCCGCTGATATCAGCCAGAATAGCCAGACCATCTGTGAGAGTTTCGTGGAAACGCTCTTCCTCGGTTTTGATTACTTTGGCGATGAACTCCTGTTTGTCTACTACCTCAGGGTAGTACATGCCCATCACTTCACCAACGGTTGTTGTCAATTCATACAGGAATGGACGGTCAAGTCCAAGCACTTTTCCATAACGAACTGCACGGCGAAGCAAGCGACGGATGACATATCCACGTCCTTCATTACTTGGCAGAACGCCATCACCTACTGCAAAAGCAACCGTACGGATATGATCTGCAATGACTTTCAGTGCAACATCAATCTCTACACTGTCGTTATATTTCACACCCGCAAGAGCGGCTGTTCTTTGAATCATCGGTTGGAACAGGTCTGTGTCGAAGTTGGAATCCACATTTTGCAGAATGGATGCAAAACGCTCCAAACCTGCTCCTGTATCAATGTTTTTGTTAGGAAGCGGTGTGTAGCTGCCGTCCTTGTTATGGTTGAACTGGGAGAATACCAGGTTCCATACTTCCAGATAACGTTCGTTTTCCCCACCTGGATACATTTCAGGATCACTCATGTCGTTTCCGTAAGCTTCGCCGCGGTCATAGAAGATTTCGGTACAAGGTCCACATGGGCCTTCGCCGATATCCCAGAAGTTTTCATCCAATTTGATGATACGCTCCGCAGGCAGTCCCACTTTTTCGTTCCACAGTTTGAAAGCTTCTTCATCTTCCGGATATACCGTAACGGAAAGACGTTCCGGATCGAATCCGATCCACTCTTTGCTAGTCAAGAATTCCCACGCCCATGTTACGGTCTCTTCCTTGAAGTAATCTCCAATGGAGAAGTTGCCGAGCATTTCGAAGAACGTATGGTGACGACGCGTTTTACCAACATTCTCGATATCATTGGTACGGATACATTTTTGGGAGTTCGCAAGGCGCGGGTTCTCCGGCTTCTCACGTCCGTCAAAATATGGTTTGAGCGGTGCCATACCTGCATTGATCCACAAAAGAGAAGGATCGTTGTGAGGCACGAGCGATGCGCTCGGCTCGATTTTGTGACCTTTACTTGCAAAAAACTCTATCCATTTGGACCGGATTTCACTGGCTTTCATACTGGATGCCCCCATTAAATTATAATAGTCCGTTGCGTATTCGCTCCGGTTGGTCAACATTGTTTTTGTAAAAATAAACACAAAAAACGCCCCTGAATAATCAGGGACGATGTTATCGCGGTACCACCCTGGTTATTGCTGTTCATCCCTTGCTGCCCGGACAAACAAACAATCTCCTCGTTCATGCGAAATAACGGTCGCTCCCGGCAGGGTTGTCCTGCACTCCGAAATTAGCTTTCCGCCGCTTCATCTTTCAAGACTCTTCCAGCCATCAGTTCAGGCTCACCCTGATCCGATGAAGTCTATTCTCTGAGGAAAGGAACCCTCGGCGTACTTTATTTCATCATCGATTTCATGTTCTCAACATACACACTCATTATATCGATAGCACAAGCGGGTGTCAACGCGACCTCTTTGATGTTTTCCCCCTGATAATTAGTCGGTCCTTCGTTTGATGTAATAGGCGAAAAAGTGTTGCACAATCACCTTCAGCACGGCAAAAACGGGTACTGCCAGAATTAAACCTACAATGCCTGCGAGTTCACCTCCGACGAGCAGTGCAAATATAATCGACAGTGGATGCAGATGCAACGTACGTCCCACCACCTGAGGAGAAATAACGTTACTCTCCAACACCTGGCACAGTGTGTTCACAATGGCAACAAGTAGTACCATTTTAAACGATACAGTTGATGCCATGACCACAGCAGGAGCAGCTCCAAGGAACGGCCCCAAGTAGGGCACAATGTTAAACACAGCTACAATGCTTGCAAGCAGCAGGGCATACGGCATATCAATGATGATATAACCAATGTAGGCAAAGATACCAACAATGACACAGACAATAAACTGTCCCCGAATGTAGTTCCCCAGTGCAGTATCGATCTCTTTCATCACCGAGACAATCGCTTTACGACGTGAACGCGGAAGATACGCCACAATGGTGCGCTCAAACACCTCAAAGTCTTTTAACATATAAAAGATCAGAAATGGCACGATAAACACATTGAATAACACATTAATGGTCGCCCCGATATTGTCCATGAGCACAGTAATTGCCTGAGTTAGTCGATCCTCCATCTGAAAAAACCAACTGTTCATGCCTGTTCGCACACTTGGCGGCATTAATTTGTGATCCATATTGTTCATCAGGCTCTGGGCACGCATGGACAGTTCCGGCATATGCTCGTTGAGTTCCCCCAGCTGTTCAATCAATACCGGAATCACATTCATCAAAATGACACCGAGGCAGGTCAGGAAAAAGGCATATATGAGTAGTACCGCAATCGTACGCGGCACCTTGCGCCCTCCCAGCATGCTGACAATCGGATTGAGTACATAGGATATGATAAGGGCTACGATAAAGGGTGCCAGCACTGTTTTCAGGAACGCATATATGTGAAGCAGTAAAGGCCGCAGTAGCCATATAAAATATAAAATGATCAATCCGAGCAGCAGCCAGATCGCGTAACGGAACAGCTTGTTTTTGGTTAATTGCTCCACTTGCATCTCTCCTTTTGGACTGGCTCTGAGAGTCAGTATATGTAGGAAAGGTAATATTTATTAACACAGCGCAGAAGTGGAAAGGAGCAATCCGAACATTTTTTCCTCAAACCAAAAAACGCCTCCTTCATCAGAGAAGGAAGCGCATTTTGCAGTACGGGTTAGCATATAATCAACCATACACCAGCCGAACCACTATGTAACCGCATCTATATACATCTGCCAACAATTATCGACAGCCTCCCATGACAGACATTGTCATGAAACCGCATATAGAGGAAGTTATCCTGCTTATTAAGAAGAAGCGTGAAGATGAGGGAAGTCTTGTGGCAGCTCGTCCCCGAAAAACAGATCATCCAGGGAACTCAGCGTACCGTCTTCTTCCACCTGATATACAGACATTTTCTCACCGTTCACCGTTAATTCGATAAAGCATCCCCAGCAATAAAACTGGTGGGAACCAATTTTCCCGATATCTTTGGAACTACAGTTTGGACATTTCATATTCATTCACCTATCCATTAACAGAATGAATGGCATTTTCCAAGCGTTGTTCACTCAGCGACGGCACCATAATGGCACTTTCCCCGATGGACATATCGCTTGTACATGGCAGCCATTTGCGGCCCTCGATCAGATCGGACACAAAACCGTCCGTAATTTCAATCCCTATTATTGTATTTCCCAACTCTTGGTCAAAATAAACATCGGAGACACGCCCAAGCAGCAAACCTTCTTCGGTGAGCACGGACATCTCCTTCAATTTAGACCGACCGAGGAGGTACGTGTATTTTATGTCGTCGGCTCCCGTCTTGCGGACAGCCTGTTGATTACGGATCATGACGGCATCTTCGCCGTAGGCAACAATATCTTGCCACTGCACGATTTTGACATGATTGGTAAACAGACCTTTGTTCTCAAGCTCAATGCCTTCGATCTCCCAATCATCATTCACAATGAAATCCTGGATTTTACCGACCTGCTTCCCGTCCTCAACATCAAAAACGGCAAGTCCGATCATTTCCTGAAGCTTCATCGCTGGGTCCCCCTCATCTTCTTATCATTAAATAGGCGCGGCGCTATTGCTAGGTATGCCCAAAGTTGATGAGTGGCAATCAGACGCCGATCATCAAAACCGCTTCTATCCAACCGATGAAATGGAACTTCTTCCCTCCTTCTGTTCCATGTGTAAAGTTCCCCTTAGGGTCTATTACGCAGTCGTCCAAGAATGGTTCCAATTTTTTCGGCGGTTATCATGATTTCTTCCGTAGTATTACCCAATCCCCAGCTAAATCGAATCGCAGAGTGTAAAAATGTTTCAGGCAGTTTCATCGCTTTGAGCACATGAGAGACTTCAAGTGAACCAGAAGTGCAGGCAGAACCGCTTGCAACAGCAATCCCTTCCATATCCAGATTCATTAACATCGTCTCTGTGGACACTTCCGGAAAGCTGATATTCAGGATGTTTGGCAGCGTATGCTCCAGGTGTCCATTCACGTGAAAATGCTCCGTCCCCACATGAATTTCAAGCTGTTCCAACAAAAGTTTGCGCAATTCCAAATCATGTTGACGATGCGCCTCCGTCTGTGCTGATGCAATCTTGAGAGCCTCTGCAAATCCGGTAATACCTGCGATATTTTCCGTACCAGCCCGACGCTGACGCTCTTGCAACCCACCGTGAGCTCTTGCTTCCAGCACAATTCCTCGCCGTACATAGAGTGCACCCACACCCTGAGGTCCGTTGATTTTATGCGCAGAGAAGCTGATCAGATCCACAGGCAGTTCCTTACAGGAAATATTCTGGCTGCCCAGAGCCTGAACCGCGTCGGTATGGAAAAGGATATTATGCTGACGGGCAAGCTCACCTACCTCGCGTATCGGCTGAATGGTGCCCACTTCATTGTTGGCATACATCATGGTAATCAGCACCGTATCCGGCCGAATGGCCTCTTGCAACTCATCCAGATTTATTCGTCCATGACGATCCACAGATAGATAGGTTACTTCATAACCTTGCCGCTCCAATTCCTGACACGTATGCAAGACAGCGTGGTGCTCAATTGCGGTTGTAATGACGTGTTTCCCCTTATCCTGCCTGGATGAGACTGCTCCAAAGATTGCCAGATTGTCGCTCTCCGTGCCACCTCCGGTGAATACCAATTCGTCCGGGAAACAGCCCAAAGACGCCGCAATGACATCCCTTGCTCCGCTGACAGTCCGTTTGGCCTCACGCCCAAAGGCATGGATACTTGATGCATTGCCAAATTGTCCTGTCATGACGTTCATCATCGCTTCTGCGACTTGTGGATGCATAGGTGTCGATGCGGCGTGATCCAAATAAATTCGTTTCATTTATCTTCACCCCGTTATATGTTAAATTTCTATCTCATGGCAAACTATTAAAATTGGAAATTGAAACGGATGCTCTGTTGTTGCATCTTCGTGTATAATGTTCTATATCCATTTCAAAAAGGAGAGAGAGACATAAGTGATCCCATTCTCGGGCAGATTCTGAATCAGCTTCAACAAATGGACAAACGATTCGACAGCATTGATGGACATCTTGGAAAAATAGACCACCGGCTTGATGTTATGGAAGAGAGGCTCGGTGCCGTAGAGAGCAGACTAGACACTGTCGATGACAGACTTAATGCCATTGATGGCAGATTGGACACCATAGAGGAACAAACTAAAAACATTCCGCCTCTTCAACAAGCTGTTCTGGAAACATTGACTATTACGAAACGTCTTGACACTTCCCATTCTGCCTCTGAACGCAAAGTAACTACCGAATTGAATACCCATCAGCACAGCATTGATATTTTGAATCGCCGTCAGTTACGCATGGAAGCTGATATAGAAACCTTAAAAAGTCGCTGATTTACAAGTGATCCAGTTAAGTTCACACTTGACCAGCTTGTAAATCCCGCGGCTGAATACATAGCCCTGCTCAATTAAAATAATCCATAGAAATTGAAGAACAGAACAAAGTACCATTGGCATGTCTAAAGCCCCCAAGTTGGGGGCTTTATTGTGTCTTCTGTGATGCGAATTAATGACCTTAAATATAAAACATGTAGCTGTCTTTTTTCTCTTGATCCTGGAAGGTAATCAGGTCTTTCAGTGTTGTGGAATCCAACACTTCCGCAATCCCGTCACGAATACGCAACCACAGATCACGCTTCGCTGGATCATCTTCCTCCGTGAAATCTACTGGAGAGATTGGCCCTTCCAGTACACGGATTACATCGCCTGCAGTCACGGTTGCAGGATCACCTGCAAGGATATAACCGCCGTAAGCACCTCTAATACTTTTCACCAGTCCTGCATTACGTAGTGGAGCAATCAGTTGCTCCAGGTAATGCTCCGAAAGCTGGTTGCGCTCGGCAATGCTTTTAAGTGATGTAGGGCCTTCGCCTGTTCTGGCAGCAAGCTCCATCATGATTGTGAGGCCGTAACGGCCTTTTGTCGATATTTTCAAAGGAGTCACCTCTTTCAATTTTCAGAAACGATTGGAAACTTTATATTTTATCCTGTGGTCCACGACCTTTTGTTTCACGATCTGTCCACAGCAGAGATTCATAGAACTCATCTTTAACCTTCTAATTCTCCGTATTCCGATCATAACCCTCAGCTAATGTTAACATATCTGCATGCTTTATGGAAAAGAAAGATTGACGATATTCCAAAATGTGCGTCTGTGGTGGACACTATCCAAAATTGGCCGGGTGTATCGTATCTTGAGTCCGGTTATGCTAGAATAAGAAACGAAACACATTTATATATAGAAATGGTGATAACGATGTCCAAAACAATTGAAAATACACGGGTCGTCGTTGGCATGTCCGGAGGTGTCGATTCTTCCGTTACCGCACTGCTGCTGAAAGAGCAAGGGTACGATGTCATCGGCATTTTCATGAAAAACTGGGATGACACCGACGAGTTCGGCCACTGTACCGCTGAAGAAGATTCAGAGGACGTACGCCGCGTATGTGAACAGATCGGCATTCCATACTACACTGTCAACTTCGAGAAAGAGTATTTTGATAAAGTATTTACCTATTTCCTTGATGAATATAAGTCGGGTCGCACGCCAAATCCGGATGTCATGTGTAATCGTGAGATCAAATTTGGTGAATTCCTGAACAAAGCTCTGGATCTCGGCGCAGATTATGTAGCTACAGGACACTATGCTCGCCTGATTGAAGAAGATGGTACGTTCAAGCTGCTGCGCGGCGTGGACAACAATAAGGATCAGACCTATTTCCTTAACGCACTCAATCAGAACCAGCTGTCCAAAGCCATGTTCCCGATTGGTCATCTGCCCAAACCGGAAGTGCGCAAAATCGCAGAAGCGGCTGGTTTGTATACTGCCAAGAAAAAAGACAGCACAGGTGTCTGCTTCATCGGTGAGCGCAATTTCAAAGAGTTCCTGAGTAACTATCTGCCTGCCAAAGGCGGAGACATGGTTGATATCGCAACCGGTGAAGTCAAAGGTCGTCATGACGGTCTGATGTACTACACACTTGGACAGCGCCAAGGTCTTGGCATTGGTGGTTCCGGCAATGGTGAACCCTGGTTTGTTGCAGACAAGAACCTGGAGAAGAATCAACTGCTTGTTGTTCAGGGCGATGCCCATGCAAGCCTGTACTCCACAGGTCTAACCGCAACGGGTGTGAACTGGATTGCTGGTGCAGAGCACATGCCTAATGTGCCATACCGTTGTACTGCCAAATTCCGCTATCGTCAGCCGGATCAAGGTGTTACATTGACCTGGCAGGAAGATGGAAGTGTGGATGTACAATTTGACCAGCAGCAAAAAGCCATTACACCAGGACAAGCCGTTGTTTTCTACGACGGAGAGGTTTGCCTGGGCGGGGGTACGATCGATCAGGTGCAAAAAGTACCTGTACCCGCAATGCAATAATAGAGCTTGTCCATTAAAATGCGGATTATACACAATACCGTGTATCCCTATTAAAAAAGCCGTCTTTCATGTATACCATGAAGGATGGCTTTTTTCCTGCTTATTTTTGCAAAAAAATTAAAAATAGTTCGTTATGCAGTCAACCAGACTCCTGCCCAGGCGGCCAACACCCCAACTACAACCGAACTGACAACGTAGAGCGCCGCTCTGGCGTATCGTTGTCGACCCATAAGTCCTAACGTCTCATAACCAAAGGTAGAGAACGTCGTGTACGCACCGCAAAATCCGGTTCCCCACATCACCCAGATTCCATCTGAGATCATTGCAGATTCATGCCACCCATATAACAACCCAAGCAACAATGAACCACTGATGTTGATGATCCATGTTCCCCATGGAAAGGCCATTCCTAGAAAGCCAGAGACCCATTTTCCCAGACTGTAACGCAGTACCGCACCCAGCACACCTGCAAAACCAATCCACAGGATCATGAGGCATCACCCTCTTGTCTTGGTGCTCCCAACATACGCTGTCCAAGGCTCATTCCCAGCGCACAGAGCATTAATCCTGCCAACAGACTTACGATCATATAAATAGCGGCATGGACCCATTCGCCCCCTTCGGATAAACGAACAATATCCAGTGTAAACGTGGAGAATGTCGTAAATGCGCCAGTAAAACCTGTACCAATCGCAAGTCGAAGTTGTGATGTTATTTTGCCTGGAACAGCTATGGTAAAGAACCAACCCAAAAAAAGGCTGCCCATCGCATTGATTAACAGCACTGCCCAAGGGAACCCCCCATGGACAGTTGGTATCGCTAACTGTATGGCATATCGGGTTAATGTACCGATAAATCCACCCGCCCCTATATACAAAAGCTCTTTCATGTTGTGTGCATCTCCCGAGTGATCTGTCTGTATTACAGTTCTCTGCGCCGCTGTTGGTTCAACCTGATCTTCGATTCGTTGCCTTGCTCCGTGGCCTCATAGAATACTCTCCGTGAGAGTTGCTTTGGCAAATATTCTTGTTTCACGTAATGCCCCGGATAGTTGTGTGGATATTGATAGCCCTCATGTCCAAGTTTTACAGCACCCGAGTAATGCGTATCTCGCAAGTGAAGCGGAACTTCTGCCGATTTCACCTCATCAATCGCGTTCATGGCTTTGGAAATGGCGGTATACACCGCGTTGGATTTTGGACTTTCTACTGCAAACAGAATCGCTTGTGCAATGTTCAGCTTGGCTTCGGGCCAGCCGTTATTCCGGTACGCATCAAGTGCTCCAATGGCCTGGGTCATGGCTTGCGGGTTCGCAAGTCCAATGTCTTCACTGCTTGCTGCAATCAGGCGCCGAATAAAGGTCATCGGGTCCATGCCGAGCTTCTCCACCGCGTATAAAAACCAGAATAGCGCAGCATCACTGGAACCCCGAATACTCTTGTGAAATGCAGACAACACATCATACTGTGTCGATTCATCCGCCTTCACAATGGGGCGCCGAATAGACTCTTCTGCCACACCAAGCGTAATATGAATGGACCCATCCTTCTCCGGTGGCGTGGTCAACGCAGCCAGTTCAAGCGCGTTAAGCGCACGCCGAATATCCCCGTTGGCCATCGTGGCAATATGTTCAAGCGCCTCATCGTCCGCCTCGAGTTCCATGAACCCCAGACCTTTGTCGGCATCACTCAATGCTCTGCGCATCGCAATAAGGGAATGATCCTTGTTCAGTGATTCCAGCTGGAATAGGGTGGAGCGACTCATCAAGGCTCCATTGACATAATGAAAGGGATTCTCTGTTGTTGCGCCTATAAAAATAATAGTGCCCTTCTCTACCGCTGGCAATAGCGCATCCTGACGTGAACTGTTAAACCGATGTACCTCGTCGAGGAACAGAATGGTTTTGGTTCCATACAGCTGTTTGTTCGTTTGGGCCTGTTCGATGACTTCCCGCACATCCTTGACGGAAGCTTCCACTGCATTCAGACGTACGAACTGTCCTTGCGTTTGCTGGGAAATAATATGTGCCAAGGTTGTCTTGCCACATCCCGGAGGGCCATATAACAAGATTGATGAAATCTGATCAGCCTCGATGGCGCGCCGGAGTAATTTCCCTGGTCCAATAATATGTTCCTGTCCAATATATTCATCCAGATGCTCTGGCCGCAAGCGGTCCGCGAGCAATCTAGCTTGTGGTTTTGAGTCCTGTTGAAACGAAAATAAATCCATTGCTCATCACTTCCTTAACGGATTGCCTTGCCTTGATTACAATTACACTTCTGATGGTTCTCCACTCTCTATCATATCATACTCTCGCGGTAACATAGCCATAAATGCATGAAGTGCACTGCTGACAAAGGCATCCTTGCGAGTAATAAAATGAGTCATCATGCGATTCATACCTAAGGGGAGTGTATGCGTGCGTAATAATCCATTTTTGATCTGATGCCTAATCACAATCTCTGGTAATAAGGAAATTCCCATACCGGACGTAACTCCACTAATAATCGCTTCAAGAGTTCCGAATTCCATAATTACTGGGCGGGTAACACCACCCACCTCTAACCATTCCTCCAAAATCTGACGATAGGAACACCCCATGCTGTAAACAAGAATGGGCTTTCTGTTAAGATCTTCATCCGTAGGCCCCATACCAGAATAAACAACAAATAGTTCCTCATCAAATATGGGAATAGAAACGATGTCAGGATGATCACAGGGACAGCCTATAAATGCTCCCTCCAATTCATACCCAATAACCTGATCCATAAGCATCTGCGAATTACCAGTAACCAGTGATAAGGAGACATCTGGATACTGTTTATAATATCTGACGAAAAGTTCAGGTAGTCGCACGGCCGCAGCGGTTTGTGTAGAGCCTATTCGCATTGGACCCGATGGTGTACTTGTCGCCCGAAGTGCCTTGGAAGCATCATTCAGCAAACCAATAATTTTATCCGCATAGGTCAGCAGCATCTCTCCGGCTGGAGATAATGTCATGCCTCGGTTATGACGAATGAACAACGTTGTACCCACTTCTGCTTCCAGATGCCGGATTCGTGCCGTTACGTTGGATTGAACATACCCCAATTTAGAAGCAGCTTTGGTCAGGTTTCCTTCCTGTGCAACACACTGAAATATTCTAAGATCCCCGCTCTCCATGGTCCCTCCACTCAGACATCATTCAAAATGATATCCGCTTCATTACCAATCATTATACTTCATGTGTAAACCGGACTACAATTCATGTAGATCCCTAACCAGTCATCTGACTGGATGATGATAAGGAGTGTTCAGCATGACATACTGGAAAAATAGAGTTGCTCTGGTCACAGGTGGTGGAACAGGTATAGGCCGTGCTGTAAGTGAGATGCTCGCTGAACGCGGAGCCTTAGTCGCTGTCAACTATTCCCACTCACAAGATGCAGCAAGAGAGACTGTTCAACACATTTTGGATACGGGAGGCCATGCATTCGCCGTTCAAGCTAATGTTGCCAATGATCTTGATGTCCGGCGGATGGTCACTACAATAACTGAAACCTATGGCCCGATCACTGCACTTGTAAATAACGCTGGAATCACGCACCATATCCCCATGCACGATCTGGAGTCTGTTACAGATGACGTCTGGAATGAGCTGGTTGATGTGAATGTGAAAGGCATGTTTCATTGCGCTCGTGCAGTGACGGAAGGTATGAGACAGGCTGGCGGTGGTTCTATCGTAAATTTGGGCAGCATCGCAGGCAGTACGGGCTCGGGCTCCTCCCTCCCTTACGCCGTCTCCAAAGCGGCAGTTCATGGTCTGACCTTATCACTTGCGCACGCACTCTCACCACACATTCGGGTGAATGCTATCGTCCCTGGCGCAGTTGCTACAAGGTGGTGGGCTGGAAATGAGGAGCGAATGCATCGTCTCGGTGGAGAGCTGTTATTACAGCACATTGCCTCACCTGAGGATATCGCGCACATGATCTGTGCTGCGCTGGAACAGCAATCCATGACCGGGCAGCTAATTACTGTAGATAGCGGACAGACGTTATGAGCTCCAGTCATGATAAAGATACCCGGATCATAGAAACATTAAAATATACACTATTGATCATTTTGACAACGCTAATCATGGGTACTTCTTTTCCGGTTGGCAAGATCGGCATGTTATATGCCCCACCTTTCCTGCTCATGGGCATACGTTATGTACTGGCTGGTGGATTGATGGCCTTGTTCCTTCGTAAACGTCCTTTGCCTACTGGATGGCAGTCTTGGTTGAAAATAATCCTCATTGGTCTGTTCCAATCCGCAGGAGTGATGGGCTGCGCCTACTACAGCATGAACTGGATTACATCCGGTGAATCCGCCATTATTACGTTTACCAATCCGCTACTGGTCATTATCCTCAGTGCTCTCTTGTATAGAGTGACCTACCGTTTCAGTCAGTGGATCGGTGTTATACTCGGTTTCATCGGGATTATGTTAACTTTTGGGTGGCAGATGAGCTTTAGCTCCGGAACCTGGATTGGATTTGGTGGTGCGATTTCCTTTGCCGTGTCCACATTGCTCATCAAACGCTGGGGCGATGGCTACGATACATTTGTCTTAACAGCCTATCAGATGCTCGCGGGAGGTGCTGCGTTGCTTCTGCTGAGCGTATGGACTGAACAGCCTCACTTTATGGTCAATACCACTTCGGTTATGGCGCTGCTCTGGTTAACGCTTGTGTGCTCCATCATTCAGTTCTCACTCTGGTTTTATCTGCTGCAGAATAGTGACCCAGCCCAAACCAGTTCGTATCTGTTTCTGGCACCGTTCTTTGGTGTATTATCGAGTTGGATTTTGCTAGGAGAACACGTTCAGTGGTTAGCATTGGCAGGCGGTTTATTTATTGGTGTTGGCATATTCCTAGTGAACCGTCGCTCATCCAGATTGAGAAATAGAGTAACATAACTTAAACTTCTTTATCGTTCTTCCTTGGAAGATGAATCATTTCTCGCACAAAAGTAAAAAAGGCATGCGCTTATGGGACTTTCCCATGAACTTCATGCCTTTTGTTGTATATGCAAACTTTATCTAACCAAGCTCTGGCCAACCCTGAATGGTTACGGGTTCGCCATAGGGATTATGTGTTGCAGCCGCATAGATCGGCAGTTCACCCTCGTGGAACAACCACAATTCGTGCAAGGCCCGTGTACAACCAACGTACAACAGCTTTGCATCACCCGCATTGGGCAAATAATGCTTCTGGTCTACGTCTGCCACAATAACGGCATCAAACTCCAACCCTTTGGACAGATAGACCGGTAAAACGGAGTGTCCACCAGTGTACTGCTTTTTGCCACCATCGATCAGGTTTAGATCCCAGCCTGCGTCCTGAAGTTCACGATGAAGTTCCTCTGCTTCATGCAGTGTACGGGTCAGGATGGAGACCGTTCGGTAGTCTTTGACCGTTAACAGCTTCAAAGCCTGCTCCAGACTCGCCGTCCGCCCTTCCCCTCCATAAGCCAACGTCCGAACCGGATCACCACTACGGAAAACAGGAATCGCCGTAATTCCGCTCTTGACGCCACGTTCCAGAATCGTATTGGCATAGTCGATAATTTCCATCGTTGAACGATAACTTCGGGTTAATGCAAAGTATGCATTCTGTTCCTCAGGAAACAGAGAACTCATCTCTTCCCACGCATGAACACCACGGTACTCATGAATGCCTTGGGACAAGTCACCCAGTATGGTGAAGGAATGCCCTTTGACGAACTGATCCAATAACGCCACATGGAATGGTGAAAAGTCCTGCGCTTCATCGATCACGACATGATCGAACCGCTCCGAACCCTCAATATCATGAACCAATGTATGAATATATACCAATGCAGGCAGATCCTCCTCACGGACGATATCCTGTTTCAGATCTGCTGCCGTTTGTTTCATTACGCCTTTGGGGATAAGCCCGCTGAGCGAGGCTGGCACAGAACCACCCTTTGAAGCTTTGAACAGTTGTTTGTATAACGTAAGCGGCTCATATTGAGGCCATTTTTTGGCATAAGCTTTCTCACGAGTAGATGCTTTTTTCTTGCGTTCTTTGCGCACAGCTTCTGGCATCGGTTTCTTAAGTTCCATCTCAATCCAGCGGTGAACTCGCGCCATGACCCGTTCTTTGCGTTTGGCCAGCGGATAATGTTTGTATTCCTCACCGAACCAGTTCTCGATCTCCGTCTTGCTGAGCACCTTACCATCCCATGGACTGAAGTCCATATCCGGTACGGAATCCGCTTCCATCCCCGAGAGCCACTCTCGAATAAGCTCCATGAAGCGGATGGACCCTTTGTAACGTCCAGGTACATCATCATTCAATTCAGGTCGTGCATCTGGAGTTTCGAACCAGGTGTTCAATGTATCCGACGTATTCGCCAAAGGCATCTCCAGCCCCAGCAAGTTCATCGCCCAATCCGGGAATGTCCGTTGCTGGATGTCCCCTACTCCAAGTTCCGGAAGCACATCCGAGATGTAATCCAGGAACATGTGGTTGGGTGCAAAAATAACCATTTTCTCTGCAGATACCTGCTCCTTGTACTGATATAGCAAAAAGGCAAGCCGATGCAGGGCAACCGTTGTTTTCCCGGATCCGGCTACACCTTGAATAATTAATGCGGTATTTCGCGCCGCACGAATAATTAGATCCTGCTCCGCCTGAATCGTCGATACGATATCACGCAGTTTGTTGTCCTTGTTCTCTCCCAGACGATAAACGAGGAATTCATCAGATACCGCTGGCTGGTCGCTGTCACGGTTATATGTATCCGCCACACGTTCCAATATCCGCTGTCGAATGACAACGTTTCGTTTCAGATATACGAGACCTTCAATAAGCCCTTCCGGGGCTTCATACGTAGCGGAGGCTTCCCCTCCGGTAAATGAGTAAAACAGGCTTGCGACAGGAGCACGCCAGTCGATGACGAGCGGATGCTCTCCCACCTCTTCGCGGTCTACGCCGATTTTGCCAATATACAGCGGTTTCCGTGCACCACTGCCCTGTTCTTCGAAATCCAAGCGTCCGAAATAGGGTTGCTGCGCGCTCTTGGACAAGGCGGTGCGGCGCTCTTCGCGTCCAGCTTCCAGCACTTGTTCTGTGAAGTCGTGGCCGGTATACACCGGAATGTTCTGCAGTCGTTCCAACTGACTGTCCACTTCCTCCATCGTTCGCTCTAACCTGTACTCTTCTTCTTGATAGGCACTTTGAAAGCTGTCTGACATGTTTCAGTTACCTCCTAAGAATATGTTTTGCTCTGCATCACCTAGATCTGGAAATACAAAAGGATACTTACTATATCACATAGGGCAATTGAAAGCCACATCCGTTTTGTTGGCTTACTTTTGTAAGACATGAGCTCATCTGAATTGATAATTAATGATGGCACTGACAAGCGCACAACAACCAAACAAAATAAACCACCAGGCCCACTTGTTTCTGGCCTGCCTGCGCCTGCCGTTCAATGCGCCGTTAATCCCAATTAGCAGTACGATGGAGGAAAAGCTAATTCCTACGATCCAACCAGCCATGATATCTGCCCCCTTTGTTTTCAGTACACGATCGGTGTCTCATTTCCTGGATTTCAGATGAAAAGCTCCTCCTCGAATATCCACTTGGAATTCACTTTTTCCACTTTTGTGTATTAGATTATTGCTGTCCCCATGAAAGGGAGTCAGATCAAATTCACTTTTTAATGCTCCTGATCTTTCTTTAAGTATAATTTGGAAACCTTCGTTATCTGGGATGGAAACCACTGCCTTTGCCCCTGTGGATACGGAATGTAATTTCTCTGGCATCTTGAGACAGTCCATATTTAATTTTCTGCCTATTGTGGTAATTTGCAAGTGACTAAACTCCCCCGAAATGTCGATCTTGGCTGAATGGGATTGAAGATTGAATTTATCTGCACTAAGGTGCTGCCCTTTCACTACGGATGCCAATGCGCACAGTTCAAGCTCATCCATCCTCCCTGATAGATCTACACGACCTGAGGTGATCTTACATTGACAGCGAGTGGCCAGAAGCCGATTCAACCGGAGGTGTCCTCCTGTGGAGATCAGCGAAATACTGTTAAAAACCCGAGCTGGTACATGAATCTTCAATGCTGTTCTACCTACATTTAACCCGATGAGTCCTCCCCCTTTTCTCCCGTCCACAATGCTTAAGGTATCCCCTCGTATGTTAACTTGCATCAGCCTTCGCTTGGAAAACCACGCATCCGCATATTGCATAACGTGAATCTGTTCATCCACACTCGGAAGAACTCTGATATCTCCTGACAACCAATTTAACTGTACATCATGAATGGGTTGATCAATGTCTATGCTCTTGTATATGGCAAGCTCACTACTTTTCAACATCTTCTCCCTCTCCATTTCAAACAATCAGGTATATGTTTATTCCGCCTCCACATACCCTCCCGTGCTGGCATGCCGATTCGTAATTCGCTGAATGAGCTGTTCGCTAACGATATCTGCTCCCAAGAGCTTCATCATGTGTTGCAAAAACTTAAGCCTTTCCAATGTCTGCTCCTGATCTCTGCCAAATAGAAGAGGGTTGATCCAAATGTTAACAAGCAGCATGAAGATTTCAGCACACTCCAGCGGATATTCGACTGAAATGGACCCATCTTCCTTGCCTTGTTCCATAATATTGGCAATAATTCGTGCATCCTTCAGAACACCTTTTCTGATCCCTCCAAGAACAAACTGCGGATTCTTGATCTGAGTGCTAAGAACCTGATCAATTGAGTTGGACTGAATTCCAGGATCAACGATAATATTTTCCAAAATACTGATGAGCTTCTGTCTGGCATTCGGAGCATGCGTGTTCTGGATGAGTTCCATAAACATGTCTTCTGCCCGCCCGAGCTCCTTCTCCATCACTGCACTAAGGATATCCTCCTTGGACTTGAAATGATGATATATCGCACCTTTAGACATACCTAATTCATCTATAATGTCTTGAATACTGGTCTTTTCATATCCCTTTTCAGTAAACATTTGAGTTGAGACTGCCAGAATCAGGTCCAGTGTCTGCTCAGGGTATTTATTTCTGGCCATAAGTTCCTCCTTATACATACCAACGGTCGGTATCTATAATATAGAGTATGTTGGTCTTACTGTCAATATGAGGAATTTCAGAAAAAGAAAAAGGATCTCCGTTGAAATACCTCATGGGTATAACGGAGACCCTGCATTAATGAGAATTACTCTTCGTTTTGTACTGTAGTTGCATTGCCTTCCTGTGCCACAAACTGTTTCTGCGCTAATTCACGGTATACCGGATGATTGCTAATTAATTCGGTATGAGTTCCTGTTCCGGTAACATGCCCATGCTCCAATACAACAATCTGATCGGAATCCACCACTGTGGACAATCGGTGCGCGATCACGATCGTAGTTCTTCCTTCCATCAGATTGGACAATGCTTGCTGTACTTCATACTCCGAGGTGCTGTCCAGACTGGATGTCGCTTCATCCAACATAAGAATATCCGGACTGCGCAGTAAGGCACGAGCAATAGCAATCCGCTGACGTTGGCCCCCGGATAACTTGATTCCCCTCTCGCCCACTTCCGTGTCATAGCCCTGTGGCAGCTTGTCGATAAAGTCGGCAGTATAGGCCATCTCAGCAGCTCGTCGGATCTCATCCATCGTGACCTCACGACCTAATCCGTACGTGATGTTGTCTTTGATCGTACCCGCCATGAGGGGACTTTCCTGAGACACATACCCGATCTTACTGCGCCAAGAAGACAAAGAATAATCCGTTATCGCTTGTCCCCCATATGAAATATGGCCTGAATCGGGCATATAGAACTGCTCCATCAAGGAGAACAGTGTTGATTTGCCGCTACCGCTTGGACCGACAATGGCTGTCACTTTTTGTGTAGGTACCGTCAGATTGATTCCGTGCAGCACTTCCTCACCTGTAACATAGGAAAAGTGTACATCATGGAATGCAATCGTCTCATTTCCTTTTGGAGCTACCTTGGTGCTGTCATGCGGCTCTTCCTCATCAGCAAGGATCGCTTGTATGCGCTCCGTTGCACCTACGACTTTTTGCAAACGGGAGTATAACGTCGTGAATTGTCCCATTGGCATAATGACCTGGAACAACAGCAATATGAACGCAACCAGTTCACCAGGCGACAACAGTCCAGACGCTACGCGCATTCCCCCCACACCCAGAATAACGACTAGAACGGCAGTCATGACAAATGTAAACAAGGGGCCGATCAGAGCAAGAATGCGTGCTTCCTGCAAGCCAAAAGCGAACATTTTACGAATCCGGGAATCCCCTGCTTCCACTTCCTGTTTCTCCGTACCATAGGCTTTGACTAATCGGATTTCGCCAATAACCTGACTGAGTACGGATGTAAGACCTGCCATCTCGTCCTGCTGCTTCTTGGAGATCTTGTACATCTTCTTACCCACCGGCAACAGGATCAACAGCGTAAGTGGCACCAGACTCAGAATAATGAGCGACATCACCCAATCCAAATAGAACAGTAACGCCACACCACCCACTACAGCAACGATGTTGGACACAAAGGAAACCAGATAGTCTGCGATCAATGTCATGATCTGGCTTGTATCATTCGTAATTCGGCTCATGGTATCGCCTGTGCGATTGCGATCGAAATACGGCATTCGCAGCGACAATACCTTGTTCCACAGCTTGGTGCGAAGCGTTGCGACCACGCGTTGTCCGGCGTAATTTAACATATAAATGCTGATACCTGAGGCAATCGCTTGAATCACAAATGCCCCGAGTAACAATAAAATAACAGATTTGTTCAGTGCCGAAGTGGTAAGTCCATCAATCAGACCTTTGGTCATCAGTGGCACAATCAGTCCGGCCGCCGTTTGAATCAGGGTTAAAATGAGGGCCAGAATCAGGATCAGTTTTGGCGGGTTCGTAGAAGCGATAAGCTTGACGAAATCCTTAAATCCCTTTTTTCCTACCTTCGGTTCATTCTGCCCTGTTTGTTGCTGCTCTTCCATTCCCGTTCCTCCCGTTCTCCATCTGCTCACCAGAGATCATACGTATGAAATTACATGACGTTGCCTTTTGTTGTATAACACAGCTTTACAAGATACCATGTAACACAAAATTGGCTAAAAAGAGGATGGAAATGCCATACATGACCACAGGCACCTGTTTACCTTGACCTGCTGCCAGCTTCGCTAGTGGATAGGCAATAAATCCAAACGCCATACCATCCACGATGCTATATGTAAATGGAATCATGACCATGATTAGAAATGCTGGGAAAGCCTCTGTAAAGTCACCAAAGTCCATATCCTTCACACCTTGCACCATCAGGCCACCAATAATGATCAAAATGGGTGCAATCGCACTGTCTGGAATATAACCGAGCAGTGGGATGAAGAAGAAGGTCATCCCAAACAAAACGGCTGTAACGAGCGGAGTTAAACCTGTGCGACCGCCTGCCGCAATTCCGGCTGTAGTCTCGGCTGCAGCAACCGGAGGACTACTTCCGAATATACCTGCCAGCACGGTACTAATGGACAGAGCACGCAGACTTCCTTTGAACCGCTCTGGACGACCAATCATCTGTGTCTGAGCGGTAATTAATCCGATATTTTCGAACACCACAATGAGCAGTAGCAAAAATACCGCGATCCAGAATGCGACATCAGCCAGTTTCATCAAAGATAATTCGCCAAACAAGCCGCCGTATTGACGCAGCGCATCCATCGCTGATACGGACTCACCCGGGTTCACTGCACCAAGTACATAGGCAAGACCTGTCCCGACCAGAATACTGATCAGAAGTCCACCCTGTACGTTACGTATAAATAAAATCAAGGCAAGCACCAGCGTAACGCAGGCTGTAATGACATTGGGATCATTGAAATGCCCAATCGCAACAAACGTGGTCTGATGTGCGATAACGATTCCACTTTTTTGCAAACCGATAAATGTCAGAAACAAACCAATCCCGACCGTAATGCCATGCTGCAGATTTTTCGGGATTGCTTCGCTGATCATTTTGTATAGTGACGTAAACGCAACAATGGCAAACAGTATACCTGTAACGGTTACAACGGCCAGCGCTTCTTGCCAGCTTAATTTCATGGAATGTACAAGTGTATACGTGAAAAATGCATTAATCCCCATTCCGGGTACTACGATAATCGGTGATTTTCCGCCAAATGCCATGAGCAAACAGCCTGCAATGGACGTCAGCAGGGTTCCAACCATGGCCGCCTGCAAGGGCATACCGGCATCGGAAAGAATTGTAGCATTGACCATAACGATGTAGACCACGGCAAAATAGGAAATGGCTCCCGCCACAACTTCCTTTTTCCACTGGTCTCCTGGCTCCATGCCAAGACGTCTGGTCATCCATCCGTGTTTCATTTCGTTCTATTCCCCTCTCTCTAATTATAAATTCAACTAAAGAATGTTTACACTTGCCACTCCGATGACAGAATAACCTTTCGATCGCTGTTATCCCCAGATTTTTTGCATTTCCTTCTCCAAGGGGAAAATCCGGTGATAAAGGCGAACGCTTCGCTTCTCCAGCTTTTTTCTGTCCTCTCCGTTCTCGTGTAAAAAGTTAAGTTGAACCTATATGGCCGTAAATTCATTATGTATGTATCATCATTTCGCGCAGCAGTGAATATCATACACGGTTTTGACTTTGAAGTACATGACGTAACTCTGACATTTATCTATGAATACAGTTCGGCTATCATAGACGATTGACGTCCCATCCGCTCCGGTCTTGCGAAGTATGATCACACAAAAAAGCGCAGATGCCTTATCAGCATCCACGCTTCTTCAGTTAGCAACAAGTTACTGCTGCTTGTTCTCTGCAATCTCTAACAAATCCTTAATCGCAACACTGACCATAATCAGTCCAGCTACTGGAGGCACAAATGAGTTACTCGCAGGTGGCTGTTTAGCCTTACGAATTTCCGGAGCATTCTCGGGAACAATTTTCTGTGTTACGTCCTCACGCGGTTTCATCGGCTTTTCAGTCGAGAAGACCACTTTCACGCCTTTTTTAATGCCGTCTTTACGAAGTGTGGTACGCACAACACGGGCAATCGGGTCCATGGTCGTTTTCGAAATATCCGCAACCTGGAATTTCGTTGGATCCATTTTATTCGCCGCACCCATGCTGGAAATCATCGGAATTTTACGTTTAAGGCACTCTTTAATGAGATGGATTTTGTAGATAATCGTGTCGGATGCATCCAGCACATAATCCAGTTCATATTTGAACAATTCCTCATACGTTTCTTCCGTGTAAAACATATTCAGGGCAATCGCATCACATTCCGGATTGATCAGCTTCACACGTTCCACCATCAGATCCGCTTTCTTCTGCCCCACTGTCGTGGTCAGCGCATGAATCTGGCGGTTAATGTTGGTGATGTCCACGACGTCTTTATCAATCAGGATGATGCGCCCAACGCCGCTACGGGCAAGAGCTTCTACAGCAATACCACCTACGCCGCCAATACCGAGCACAGCCACTGTACTATTCTTCAGCGTGTCCAGACCTTCAGGTCCGATCGCAAGTTCTGTTCTTGAAAATTGATGGAGCATTGAGAATCGATGCCTCCTTTATTTCTTTTCCGCTACCGGTTTACGAGCTACGCGGATGTGAAGTTGTTCCAATTGTGAGTCATCCACTTCAGAAGGTGCATTCATGAGCAGATCCGTTGCACTTGCCGTTTTCGGGAAGGCAATCGTTTCACGCAGATTCGTACGGCCTGCCAGCAGCATGACGAGACGGTCCAGACCAAAGGCAATACCACCATGTGGTGGAGTTCCATATTCGAATGCTTCCAACAGATAGCCGAATTTCTCATTCGCTACTTCTGGTGAGAGTCCAAGGGCAGCAAACATTTTTTCCTGAACATCACGTTTGTAGATACGCATCGAACCGCCACCTACTTCATAACCATTGAGAACAAGGTCATAGGCTTGAGCGCGGATTGCACCCGGATCAGTGTCAAAGAGATGTACATCTTCGTCTTTTGGACGTGTGAACGGATGGTGTTCTGCCACATAACGTTTTGCATCTTCATCATATCCGAGGAGTGGGAAGTCCACAACCCAAGCAAATTTGAATTTGCTGTCATCGATCAGTCCGAGTTGACGGCCGATTTTCAGACGCAATGCGCCCAGAACGTCAGCAACCACTTTTTTCGTGTCTGCGGAGAAGAGCAACAAGTCGCCATCTTCAGCACCAGTACGTTCTTTGACAGCTTCGATTTCTTCAGGCGTGAAGAACTTCACGATTGGCCCTTTGAACTCGCCGTCTTTCACTTGAATCCAAGCCAGACCTTTCGCACCGAAACGTGCAGCAAATGGTCCGAGATCATCGATCTCTTTACGGCTCCATGTGCCACAGCCTTTAGCGTTCAGCACTTTCACTTCTCCACCTTTTTCGATGACAGAAGCAAATACTTTTACACCACTGTTTGCTACGATATCGTTCATTTCAACCAGTTCCATACCAAAGCGCAGATCTGGTTTGTCTGAACCATATTTACCCATTGCATCTGCATACGTAATCCGTTGGAAAGGCAGCTCCAGCTCAATGCCTTTCGTTTCACGCAGCAATTTGGCCATCAGTTCTTCCATCATTGGCAACAGGTCATCCTGTTGCAAGAAAGAAGTCTCGATGTCGACTTGAGTGAATTCTGGTTGACGGTCTGCACGCAGATCCTCATCCCGGAAACAGCGAGCGATCTGATAATAACGCTCAACGCCACCCACCATCAGCAATTGTTTGTAGATTTGCGGTGATTGTGGCAAAGCGAAGAATTCACCTTCATGCACACGGCTCGGTACGAGATAATCACGCGCACCTTCCGGGGAGCTCTTAGTCAGGATCGGTGTTTCCACTTCAACGAACTCTTCTCCATCCAGGTAGTCCCGGAACACTTTGGATGCTTTGGAACGCAGTTTCAGTGTTTCGAACATTTCCGGACGACGCAGGTCCAGGTAACGATATTTCAAACGAAGGGATTCATCAACTTCGACACCATCTTCAATGAAGAATGGAGGTGTTTTGGCTGCGTTCAGCACTTCGATTTCTGTAATTTGAACTTCAATTTCGCCAGTAGGCAGGTTTTTGTTAACTGTTTCTGCATCACGTTTAACAACTTTACCCGTTACAGCGATAACATACTCGCTACGTACGCGATCTGCGATTTGCAGAGCTTCACCGGAATAAGCCGGGTTAAAGACAACTTGTACAATCCCGCTGCGGTCACGCAGGTCGATGAAGAGTACGCCCCCCAAGTCACGGCGGGTCTGAACCCAACCGTTCAATGTTACTGTTTCACCGATGTGTGCGGGTGTTAATGCGCCGCAATGATGACTTCTTTTCATAACCAAACTCCTCATTATGTGAATTTCCGTTCTGTATGGGCAGTTAGTGCCTGCTCTTCAACAGTCCGGTTACGTGTAGACCATGTATTCGAAAAGGCATGTTACCTCTGGCTCGCCAACTTCCGCTTAATTTGGAAACGTCGATGAACCTCAGTAATTTTGCCGGATCAATTGTTTTACTTGAATGTTTAAGACTTAATGTAACACTTCGTGCTTATTTACCCTCGCGTATAGCCGCTACCAGATCATCCAGCTTCACGGTTTGTTGTTCACCTGTATCCATCGACTTGAGGGCAATCTCACCACGCTCCAGCTCGTCATCACCAAGGATGGCAGTATAGCGGGATTTGAAACGATCAGCTGATTTCATCTGTGCTTTCATCTTGCGGCCCAGATAATCACGTTCCCCAGACAGTCCAGACTGACGAAGTTTGAACAACAGACGGTTTACTTCACGATCAGCTGCCTCTCCCAGAGCAACAAAGTATACATCCAGTGGAGCCAATGTAGTAACCTCAATATTTTGGTGTTCCAGAATCAGTTGGATACGCTCCAGACCAATACCGAAGCCGATGCCAGGCTGATCAGGTCCGCCGATATCTCCAACCAGACCATTGTACCGACCACCGCCGCCAACCGTATCTATCGCTCCAATACCTTGGGCTTTTAATTCAAAAGCAGTCAGTGTGTAGTAATCCAAGCCCCGCACCAGACGATTATTCACAGCATAATCCACACCGAAATCATCCAGGTATGACTGCAGCTTGGCAAAGTGGTTCAAAGACTCTTCATCCAGGCTATCCAGTATGGACGGTGCCCCTACAAATTTGTCCTGGTCGACTTTGCAGTCGAGCACACGCAGCGGATTACGCTCCATGCGTGACTGGCAGTCCTTGCACAGGCTGTCTTTCATCGGTCTAAGGAATCCAAGTAACGTCTCACGATATTCTGCACGGCTGGTTGAGTTACCAACGGAGTTGATCTCCACTTTGACATCCTTCAAGCCGAGCTCTACGCACAATTGGTAGCCCAGTGCGATTACTTCGGCATCAATTGCCGGGTCCAGCGCACCGATGGCTTCTACGCCAAACTGGTGGAACTGACGCTGACGGCCTGCCTGCGGACGCTCATACCGGAACATCGGACCGATGTAATAGAGCTTGCTCACATCCGGTTCACCGTAGATTTTATTCTCTACATACGCACGGACAACACCCGCTGTTCCCTCCGGACGAAGAGTCATGCTTCGATTGCCTTTGTCATCAAAGGTATACATTTCTTTCTCAACGATATCGGTAGTCTCTCCTACACCGCGTACAAATAAAGAAGTCTGTTCGAAGATCGGTGTACGAATCTCACGGTAATTAAACCTTCGACACAGATCTCGTGCTTTTTCTTCTACGTACTGCCATTTCTCGACAACTCCAGGCAGTAAGTCCTGCGTTCCAGTCGGTTTTTGAAAAGCCATCTTGATCCCTCCAGCATTGATTTTTCTCTAAAAGTTAAAAAATTCTACACGTGATCACTGCGCGGGCAGAACAACCTTACAATCGCTGTTATCCCCAGATTTTTTGAATTAATTTTATAATGTGGAAATCCGGTGATAAAGGCGAACGCTTCGCTTTTACAGGTTTTTTCTGCCCTCTCCGTTTTCGTGTATTTCTTTTAAATCAACTTATATAACAAAAAAATCCCTCGCCCTGTCGCTGTGTATACAGCAAACAAAGGGACGAGAGATTGTGTAATATACATTCACCCGTGGTACCACCCACATTCCGGAAACCTGACACTTTAGCCGTTCAGGTGATCTCTGATGATTCAGGTTTGCCCAAGGCAATCTGATCAAGCAGATATTCCGCTCTACGTATAACGCACGTCCTGCGCAGGCCAGCTACTGGTCAACAGATCATCACTGCTGTGTTCGCCGTCTGTTCTCGAGGAAGTCATTCGTCCGCTCATCAAGAGAATCCTTACAGCCTAGGGATTCCTCTCTGGTCATGTGGGCACGGAGTACTTGGTCCCGTCATCAAATCAGTAATGTAGTTCAAAAATCGACTTGTATTGACTATAGTCAACGTATTATTTTCTGATTGTAATGAACCGCAGTGCTAAAGTCAAGGGTTAACACGAAAAGATAGCTCTAAAAAATTTGCTCACACGCTGCACGGGATGGGACGTACACAAAAATCACGGATAATAGAAGCTGGATTCATCATATGAATTCCAACTTCTATTCGCTTCATATTTCTCTATTGTTGCAGCATCCACTTCAACAGATCCGGCGCGCTCGCCCATAAACGGGAATGCATAATGACATATTCAATCGCTTCGTCGGAGTCGCCCATTCCGACAAAGTCAGGGAGGTTATGCGGCAGCCGCTTCAAACCCAACAGGTAATCAGGCACATGTTTGTTCACACCCCGGGCCACACGATACAGCATTTTGAGCTGGGAGGTGATTCCGTTTTTCTTATACTCGAGAATGATCTTGTCATAGGCAAAGGCAGTTGCGGCGTCATCTCTTCCATACTCCTCCAGCAATCGCTCTGCCTGATCCAATTGGTTACTGTACAAATACACAGCAGCGAGCAGGTAACGTGCTCCGGTATTGTCTTCCGTATTAAGCTCTAGAATATGCTCCAGGATCTGTGCTGCTTCTTTGGTATCTCCGCCAAACCAGCAGGATTCGGCATAGCTTTTGCATATCCGGATATAGGGACGAGTCTCATGAAGCCCCCAGAAGTCCCCTTTGTTCTCCTCAAAGAACAGTTCGCCCAGTTCACGTTTGCCAGCAGCGATTCCTTCCTTGAGGTAAGATCGTGCATCTTGCTCATTGTCTGATTCCTCAGCCAGGACGAGATGCGCATCAGAACTGTCAGGATACATCTCCAACGCTGTTTCGGCCAGCTGTACTCTCCGTTTGGAAGAACTGGCTTCCCTCGCCTTATCCAGGAGAGCTTGTGCTTTGTCCTTTGATGTGGCTGGACTGTTCAGTATCAATAACTCGTCCGTTTCGCCGCCCATGCCGTAGACTTCGATGTAATTAGACATCTCCTTAACCTTCCGGGAGATTGTGCCAGTCGTTACCTCATATTTATCAGCCAGCTCAGGCTTTGAGACATTGAATCCGTATTCCTCGGACAGCAAATACTCAATTGCCGCACAGAACGAACCTGTCTTCTTCACAGTTGGGCTGGTCTGACGGGAATAGCCGTTCCATAACATCAGAGCTTCCAAAATCAGCTCCGGCTCGTATTGGCCCTTCATGTTCTCAATAAGCTGCAGGGCCAGCTGTTCGTGAGTCGGATGCTCCCATTTCAGTTCGCTCGCCACCATCTTGTTCAGCTTGGTCAAGGTCAGCTTGCTCTCAGGCTGAATGGGAGCTTCCCGGACCGGTTGTTCCGTTGATATCAGCCCCAGTATGGATTCTACCGCAGAGGGCTCCTTATTCAGACAACATTTCTTATATTTTTTCCCACTTCCGCATGGGCATAGATCATTTCTTCCAACCTTACTCAAAACTAATTCCCCCTTAAATTTGTCTCTAGCCATTCACCTGAGAACACGTAGCTTTATCACTATAGGTGTCATCTCAAATGAGGCATTCTATATAACTTTCAATTTCCAGCGATTAAGTAGAAACGGCTGCCCCGCCCTATAATATAAGGGCGGGGCCGTTTCAGCGAGTATATGTTCATCTGGAATATGACCGATCACTCTGGCAATGAGTTCCCCATACTCTCTGTCTTAGGATTGGTTTGGCCTGAGCCCAATCGCAGGAAGCTTGATTTACGTCCAATGTAGCCCAACTATGAGAACAATTCGCTTCAGAAAATTTAAACCCATTGCTCTATTCTAGCAAAAATTGATAAAAGGGGTAAGCTTCGCCCAAAACATATACATTCTCAGCTCAAAAAAATAGCCTGCACACGGTGTGCAGGCTCAAAGGATATATAAAAAAAGGGGGTCATGTGTGTTATTATAAGCCCACTATGTTAAAGGCTTATGTAACTAATATTACAGTAATATTACAAAAATGATAGCGCTTTATAATTGTGTTTTTTAATATATTTATAATTGAAAAACCCTTGCACATTACTCGACTCTATAGTCAAGCAGTGCAAGGGCCTAGAAGTATCTACACGTTAATTCAACTCTTCCACATAGGCATGGTTGGAACGAAGCTTATGAACAATCTCGTCATAATCCTCATCCCTTACTTTGGCAGACAGAACATAATGCAGATCATCATAATCGGCCGAAGACACATCCGAAGCATTCAGCATGTCTCCATCCTCATTCACTCTGTCACGAGTATCCCGTTCTGCATCACGGTCCACATCGGCTACTACAGGGATCACATTTTCGCTGGCTGGAACACCAGGGGCTGCACCTACACCCATTGCTCCGTTGGTACCTACGCCACCTGCTGTATTATAAGGCACCAGTGGCACCATAACACGCGTGTCTCTACCTATCGCACTATCGAGCTGACCTACTTCTAAATGCTCTGTACGGAACGTCTGAAGTGAAGTTCTTGCGCCCTCTGCCTCATCTTCGGTTCGAAAATACGCCTGAATATGTTTTGTCATGTCAAACCCTCCTTTTTCGGAATGAAATGCAACGTGAAGTTTATAAACGTCACGACGTAACGTAATTAAGGTACATCCATGTATGTCAGTTGAACTGGGTGAAGTTATATAACTTTTAGCAGTTCACGTACAAACGCTGGCTCATCTTCGGGTGTTCGGGATGTAATATAGTTTCCATCCACAACGGCCTCATGATCCTTGAACTCTGCTCCTGCGTTTACCATGTCATCCTTAAGTGGTGGATAGGATGTAATGGTGCGGCCTTTCAACAGACCGGCACTAGCTAAAATTTGCGGACCATGGCAGATCGCTGCAATTGGTTTCTTCGCACTATTGATCTCGGTGACAAACTTCAAGATGTGCGCATCCGTTCGCAAATTCTCAGGGGATGATCCACCAGGAATTACGACTGCATCATAATCTGAAGCGGATGCATCACCAATCGCCTTATCTGTGGTATAGGAGGCCTTTCCTCCTTTACCTTTAAGGGTCTCACCGGCTTTTAATCCGATAATCTCCACTTCATGTCCAGCTTTTTTTACTTCGTCATACGGGACCTGCATCTCCGAATCTTCAAAGTCATTCGCCAATAAAAAAGCAACTTTACTCATAACGTATGTTCTCCTTTCCGTGTTCGAACTTTCTTTATAAAATCGGGTCTTGCAGTATATTGGCACTTCGTTGTGCCTCGTTTTGTTATTACCCTCACCAGAGCAATTTATAACAATTGGGTGTAATTTCATTTTGTAACGAAGTCGTCAAACCAATACTTAAAATAATCAACTCACGACAAAAAATCCTGATTCGGGAAGGAATCAGGACTTTTTAGAATCTGTATAATCCAAATATCGGGTGTTTATATTCCTGTATAAACATTCAAGATCGCGGAAGATGACTCTGCTTCCCTTTGTCCGAATCTTGAAGTGCCCAGATCGTTGCAACATACTCAGCAGCCGAACGGGCAAGGTGCAATGATTCATTCAGGTTGCCAGGGAGTAACAAAGGTTCTGTACGGTTACGTGTTTCTTTCGCAGATTGGCGCATAATTGGATGGATACTCCTTTGATCATGAAATAGTCATCAACGAATTATCCCTTATTATGGCCTGAACCCCATGAAATTATGCACGTGGTTCCTGACGAACCGGACTTTCAAGCATCAAAGTCACGGGTCCCCAGTTGGTAAATGTTACATCCATCATCGCTCCGAAACGCCCGGTTTCAACCTGAATACCTTTATCCCGTAGTAGTTGATTAAACGTTTCATATAACAGTTCCGCCGCTTCAGGTCGGGCCGCAGCCGCAAAGCTCGGACGCTTTCCTTTGCGACAATCTCCGTACAAGGTGAACTGGGAAACAGACAATACAGCACCGTCTACATCAAGCAGGCTGAGATTCATCTTCTCCTGATCATCCTCAAATATCCTCAACCCACTAACTTTGTCAGCCAGATACTGGGCATCCTTCTCGGTATCCTCATGGGTAATGCCTACGAGCAGCATTAATCCGGATTCGATCTTACCTGTCAGCTCGTCTCCCACGGTCACCTGAGCCTCTTTACAGCGTTGTACAAGCACCCTCATCTTACAGGCTCCTTACTGCATAATCCGATGCACCGAATAGACATCTTTCACACGTTTGATCCGTTCTACAACGGATTGCAGATGATCCGTATTACGAATCAGAATTGTGACGTGCACCAATGCTAATTTATTTTTATCTGTCCGTCCTGTAACGGCAGATATATTGGTTTTACTTTCGGATACAGCCTGAAGTACCTCGTTGAGCAAGCCATTCCGATCATGGCCTGTAATCTCAATATCCACACTGTAACTTGCTTCGATATTCTCTTCCCACTCGACCTCAATAACACGAGCTGCTTCTTCACCGTCTGCACTTGTCGGGATATTCGGACAGTCACTACGGTGTACGGAAACGCCGCGTCCGCGTGTAACGTATCCGATAATGTCATCTCCAGGTACAGGATTACAGCATCGTGCGAATCGAACAAGCAGATTATCGATGCCTTTGACACGAATACCGTTGGTTGGCCTATTTCTGCGTTCAGGCGCAGGTTTAAGCTCGCGCATCTCGGAATTTAATTCCAGCAAACTGGACTCTTCCTGCTCTTTACGCAGTTTTTCGGTTGCTTTGGTTACAATCTGTGCAGCAGTAATCCCACCGAATCCAACAGCCGCAAGCATGTCATCAATATCGTTAAACGCATATTTTTTGGCAGCTTCCATCAACTTGTCATCCGTCATCCACGCAGAAGGATCAAGCCCCATACGTTTCAGTTCACGCTCACAGCTTTCCCGACCTTTTTCAACGTTTTCTTCACGGCGTTCCTTCTTGAACCATTGCTTGATCTTCGCTCGTGCATGAGAAGATTTCGCAATTTTCATCCAGTCCTGGCTCGGTCCGTAAGAATGTTTGGACGTCAAAATTTCGATGATATCACCTGTCTTCAGATGATAATCGAGCGGAACAATCCGACCGTTTACTTTGGCACCAATGGTCCGATTACCAACCTCCGTATGGATTCGATAAGCAAAATCCAAAGGAACAGAGCCGATTGGCAATTCGATGACTTCTCCTTTTGGTGTAAATACAAATACCAAATCCGAGAAGAAATCCATTTTGAGTGACTCTACGAATTCTGATGCATCCTGTGCTTCGTTTTGAAGTTCAAGAATTTCACGGAAGAACGTAATCTTGTCTTCAAAATGATTTCCGTTCGCTGCGCCTTCTTTGTAGGCCCAGTGGGCAGCAATACCAAATTCAGCAGTCCGGTGCATATCCCATGTCCGGATCTGTACTTCTGTTGGTTCGCCATTGGGACCAACTACCGTTGTATGCAGCGATTGATACATATTTGCCTTTGGCATCGCAATGTAGTCTTTGAAGCGTCCAGGCATCGGTTTCCATAGCGTGTGTATAATTCCCAAGGTAGCATAACAATCCTTGATATTATCCACAATAATACGAATGGCAAGCAGATCATAAATTTCGTTAAACTGCTTGTTTTTGGTGGTCATTTTCTTGAACACGCTGTAGATATGTTTCGGACGGCCCGAAAGGTCTGCCTGAATTCCCATCTCATCGAGCTTGTTCGTAATTCCATCCATAACCGTATCAATATATTGCTCCCGTTCCGCACGTTTTTTGTGCATGAGGTTAGCAATTCGGTAATACTGCTGCGGATTCAAATAACGGAGGGCGATGTCCTCCATTTCCCATTTGATTGCAGAGATACCCAAACGGTTTGCAATCGGACAGAAAATTTCCAGCGTCTCATATGAAATCCGGCGCTGGCTTTCTTCCGACTGAAACTTGAGTGTCCGCATATTATGCAGACGGTCAGCCAATTTAATCACGATGACACGGATGTCCTGCGCCATGGCGATGAACATTTTGCGGTAGTTCTCGTTCTGCTGTTCTTCCTTGGAGCGAAACTGAATACGTTCCAGCTTCGTCAAGCCGTCAACAAGCATGGCACACGTATTGCCGAAATGATTGCGGATCTCTTCAAGTGAGACCGTAGTATCCTCTACTACATCATGAAGAAGCGCTGCTATTATGGAGATGGTGTCCATCTGCATGTTCACAACAATGTCGGCAACCGCAAGCGGATGCAGAATATACGGTTCTCCCGATTTTCGCGTCTGTCCATGGTGGGCCTGATCAGCAAATTCGTAAGCTTCTCGTATGCGCACCAGATCGGGTTCTTTGATATATGCCCCGGCCTTCTCGAGTAATTGCTCTATGCCCATTCTGATCTGTTCCGTGTCCTTTCTATACCAAATGGAACCCGTGACAGTGCTGCAACACAGGTTCCCCGTAAAAGTAATTTCCTATAATTATGACGCTTCGCCCGTTTCCCGTCAACTGCTGACGAATAAGAGCGCTTATCCAATTTTTATATTGGTAATCTGAATTACTTCTAACCCGTTTCCCTATGACTCACAGGGGATTGGATGTATTTCTTATTTTCTTATGTATTATTGCCGTTATTTGCTGAAATAGAAGGAAAATTCATGAAAATATAAATTCCATCGCTCTGCTACGTCAAAAATGTTATTGCTTAATTAAGAGAAACTCTGTAATCTATTGAAAGTTTGTGTTTCGGAAAAGGAGATGAAATTCATTGCAACGCGAAATTCAGGTTAATCAAAAGATGCCACTCGGCTCAGGTTCACTGCTTAGCCTTCAGCATTTGTTCGCCATGTTTGGCAGTACGGTGCTTGTACCGAACCTGTTCGGTGTCGACCCTAGTATGATATTGCTGATGAACGGAATTGGAACCCTGCTGTACATACTGATGTGTAAAGGAAAAATCCCCGCCTATTTGGGTTCCAGCTTTGCTTTTATTGCTCCTGTCACGATGGTATTAAAAGAACATCCAGAGAACGGTTACTCGATGGCTCTTGGCGCCTTTATCATAACAGGACTTGTTTTCTGTCTGGTAGCTCTCATTGTGAAATATGTCGGAACAGGCTGGATTAACGTGGTATTCCCACCGGCAGTTATGGGTGCCATCGTTGCTTTGATCGGTCTGGAGCTTGTACCTGTTGCAGCTGGTATGGCCGGATTGATTAATTCCGATCCGCTAGCTAATCCCAACTGGGTTCCTCAGGCAAAACCTATTATACTCTCCATGGCCACGCTCGGGATCACTGTCATTGGTGCCGTAACATTTCGTGGATTCCCCAAAATCATTCATATTCTAATCGGTATCGTAGTGGGTTATATCCTTGGTTATTCTATGGGTTTGGTTGATAAACAGGCTATTGGAAATGCTGATTTCCTCTCACTACCAACCGTAACCACTCCTACATTTGACTGGTCTGTTGTCTTTACCATTTTACCTGTAGCGCTTGTGGTTATTGTAGAACATATTGGACATTTGCTTGTAACGAGCAGCATTGTAGGCAAAGATCTCTCGAAGGACCCTGGGCTTCATCGTTCCCTGCTTGGTAACGGCGTATCCACCATACTGTCCGGCTTTGTAGGATCTACTCCCAATACAACCTATGGCGAGAACATCGGTGTTATGGCTCTGACTCGGGTATACTCCACATATGTTATTGGAGGCGCAGCGGTTATTGCAATCGTACTCTCCTTCTCAGGAACATTTTCGGCGCTTGTAGCCAACATTCCTGTACCCGTTATGGGCGGCGTATCCCTGCTCCTGTTCGGGGTAATTGCGGCATCCGGTCTGCGTATTCTGGTTGAACAGAAAGTTGACTTTGCCAAACCAACCAATCTGATTCTCACTACACTTGTACTGGTCATCGGACTGAGTGGTACAGAAGTTATCTTCTACGGCGTTCATCTGAAAGGGATGGCACTCGCAACCATCGTTGGAATCCTGATGAGCTTGTTGTTTAAGCTTTTTGAAGTGCTGGGTTGGTTGAATGAAGACTCCAGAAAACAGCCTATTACTGAAAAAAACACCTGATTAATTTCCATCTTATACACATCAAAAAGCCTGTTCTCCCTAACCTTACGGTTGGAAGAACAGGCTTTTTGATAATCATTAATGCTGTATATTATTTCCCGGGAAACGGAAAAACAATTCAATGTTTCATCACAGCGATACATGTGGAGATTTCAGCTTAATAGTTCATCAATGTGAATACATCGATTTCAGGCAATTTAGCACGACCATTCAGATCAGACAGCTCGATCAGGAAAGCAGCACCAACAACTTTCCCACCCAATTGTTCAATCAAGTTGATGGAAGTTGCAATCGTTCCACCCGTTGCGAGCAGATCATCTGCGATCAGGACATTTTGACCTTTTTCAATCGCATCTGTGTGCATCGCGAGTGTATCCTTGCCATACTCGAGATCATAACCAACCTCAATCGTCTCTCCAGGCAGTTTTCCACTTTTGCGAATCGGAGCAAAACCGACACCAAGAGCATATGCCAGAGGGGCGCCCACAACGAAACCACGTGCTTCAGGTCCAGCAATAACGTCAATTTTGAGATCAGAAACCATCACTTTCAGTTCATTGATCGCATTGCGGTACATTTCTCCATCCTTCAACAATGTTGTAATGTCCTTAAAGCTGATTCCCGGTTGTGGAAAGTCAGGAATGACACGAATATAATCTTTAAAATCCAAAATAATCTCCTCCTAAAATAAATACACAAACTTCTATCTAAGATACGCCCTTCATCCGGGATATCATCCATTGTGTCAGTTGCGGTGTGGCTGCATCCAGCATCACCTGTTCTATCTCAGCCATATTTTCGAGTGCCTGATAGTGACGTGAAGCGGTTAGTTCACGCTTAGGCGGGTTATCCACAAACGCAATTTTGCCGTTATCACGGGTAATGAAGGATAACTCTTCGAATACATCCAACATCATCGTAATCATGCGCGGAGAACAACCACACTGACGACTGAGCACAGGAGTAATCTCTTGTTCTTCCACGGGTTCAGCTTTCCATTTCAACACCTGCATATAAATACGCTTAAAGAGTTCTCTGGAAGGCATCTGAAGGCGATCTCGGCGGTTGCCTGATCCGTGCAGAAGGATGATATTCTCAGCTCCACTGAACAAAGCCAGCATGGCATCAAGTTGTTCCGGGGTTTCCGGCGTATCAAACACAAATAACGTCCGGACTTGTTCCTGTCCATAATGCTGTGCAGCAGCATTACACGGAAATAACCCGACCTTTCTATCATATACCCAAAGGCAAGGTTCATACAATGAATTTCCCTCGGAAACATCTGTTTCTTTCCGAACAATAGCACCAACAGAACCTGATTTATATCGCAGATGCACTTCAAGTGAGCTCAAGAAATGCTTCATTGCATTTAGTGGCTCGGCATTACCACGTAAATCAAACACTTGGACCTGAGGAACATGAATGTCCTGAAGCATCAATTGAGATTTTCTCATCCCATTCCATTCATTGATGGACAGTTCTCCCATCACATCAATAACGGAACCTGGGAGAAGAAACTCTGCTAACGCTCCCTTGCCAAAAGCAACGGTTTCCAGTTGCAGACCATCCTGCTCCAGAACCAGTTTCAGATGGCGTTTCTCTCGTCCCATTGTTCTGGTTTCCTTCACAGTCACACTTCTCAATACAAACCGGGGCGAAGGATTGCTCATCCCGAAAGGTTGCAATCTGTCGATCTCCTGGATCACTTTCAGCGGAACATCACTAATTCTGCATTCATCATCCGCAAGACGTTGAGGTACAAAGTCCTCTTCGGTCAACACGGTTGCAGCAAACTCATTCAACCCCGCCTCAAGTTCTTCCAGTTGATCCCGATGCAGGGTCATCCCTGCAGCAGCTGGATGTCCTCCGTAATGATCCATGGTGTGTTTGTTGACTGTGAGTGCCTCATAGATATCCAAGCCCTCAATGGAGCGCGCAGAGCCTTTGCAGACACCACTCTCTGGATCAATTCCAAGAATAAGTGTAGGTCGGTAATAACGCTCCAGCAATTTGGAAGCCACAATACCAACCACTCCGACATTCCAGCCTTCACCAGCCAATACGATTACATCTGGAACGGATCCAGAACGAAGCTGTAACTTTTGTTCCAACTGTGCCGTTGCTTCTTGTAATATGCCCTCTACGACTTGCTGCCGTTCCCGATTCAATAGATCAAGCTGACCCGCTAGCGTATGAGCTTCATCCAAATTCTCGGTTGTGAGCAGCGACACCGCCCGTCCCGCATGGTCCAAACGTCCACTGGCATTAATACGTGGTGCCATGGCGAAGGCAATATTAATCGAGGTCACCTGACTCTGATCCACACCACTGATTTCCAGCAATGCACTTACACCTGGAAGACGCGAGCCACGCATGGATTCTATTCCATAACTGACGATAACCCGATTTTCACCTTCCAAAGGCATCAGATCGGCAACCGTACCGATAGCGGCAATCTCCATCCATTCACCGGGCACTTCCCCGATCAATGCCTGAGCCAGCTTTAAGGCTACCCCCGCACCTGCCAAACCTTTAAAAGGATACGGACATCCCGGAAGTTTCGGATTAATAAGTGTATAAGCTTCAGGTAAAATTTCAGGTGGTTCGTGATGGTCTGTCACAATGACCTCGATGCCCAGCGTTGCCGCATAGGCAATCTGTTCAACAGCACTGATTCCGGTATCCACGGTAATAATCAATGAAACGCCTTGCTGATGGGCCCAATCCAACGCATGGTTGTGCAAACCATACCCTTCATTCGAGCGATGAGGGATATATATATCATACGAGGCCCCAAGATGACGCATCAGGTGGATCATCAGCGCTGTACTGGATACGCCGTCGGCGTCATAGTCCCCATAGATTAAAATATGTTCTTCCCGCTCCAAAGCCAGTTTAATTCGAGGGACAGCTTCATTCATGCCGAGTAGCAGATACGGATCATGCATCTGATTCAGATCAGGATGCAAAAAACGTTCGGCCTCCTTCTCATTGTGCACTCCTCGACTCACAAGCAAACGTCCAACAAGGGGTGAAACGGAAAGCGCCTGCGAGAGTCCCGCAGCCGCCTCCAGATCGATATTCGGTGTATTCCACCGGTATTGCGAATAAAGCAATGATAACGCTCCTTTCCTGATCTACTGGACCCGCGCTTCACTACTGAATTAATGTCGCTTCGTGATCGGGCAGTTCATGATTGGATTTATAAGGATAGCCTGGATCATAAGGTATCGCTTGAATCTGTACTTCTTTCACATGACTGAAACGGGTTAGCAGTAGAGTCTTGGCCCGATTAGCAATCTCCTGTGCTTCCAGTATTGAGATTCTCGGATTCACACTAATGACCAGCTCAATCGTAACGTCATGTTCCTGTTCACGTGCAACCAAATGCTCAATGGTAATGATGCCATATACCCGCTGTACGGTCTCCCTGAAATCTGACGCTTCTTCCTGCTCCAGCTCCTGAACGAGTGAGCCATAGACTGTGTCCACAATCATTCGGTAACCCTTGTGAAGCACAAAACAGGAAGCAATCAACGCAGCCGTGGGGTCCAGGTAGAGCAGCATGCTCAAACCCGTCTCTTCACCAGCCATCGATCCTATAATGCCGATTAACACGGTGAGCGAGCAATAGAGTGCACGGCGATGTTGCTGTGCATAGGCCAGCGCCTGAGACTGGTTTCGTTTACGGAAATATCTGTACTGAAATTGAAAAATTGCTTCTTTCACAGCCAGAGCTGCTACAGCCACCAAAAGCACCGACTTGCCGGGTGCTTCCGGTTCAATTCCGGAGAGACTACCCAATGCGGAGATGGCAAGCTGTAAACCACCCATGAGGATCAGCACAGATAACAATACTGAGATCCCGGGTCTAGCAACACGTGAATGTTCTTTAAATCGTCCCCTGCGAGCCTTGCTCTTATCGCGTACAGACTTGGAGGGAAAGAGACCAGCCAGGGCAGAACCAGCTTCAGAAGCAGAATATAAGCCGTCAGCGAGCAATGATTTGCTGTTTGCCATATAACCGACTCCCGCTTTGATCACCGCAAGTCCCATATTACCGGCAATACCGCTCCATGTAGCAGCCTGAGCAGATGGGATATGTTCTCTGGTCATGAATATTCCCCCTTAATTCTGTACATAAAGTTGCAAAACCGCGCCTGGCAGACGCGGCTTCACAATAAGATGTTTAGTTAGATTCTTTAGCTACTGTTTTTGGCTTATCCACTTGTTTACCTTTGAGCGTGAACCATAATGGTGCCGCGATAAAGATTGAAGAATAGGCACCAAAGAATGTTCCGATCACCATCGCCAGAGAGAACATACGAATAGACTCTCCACCAAAAATAAACAAACAGAGTGAAGCAATAAATACAGTAAATGTTGTATTCAGCGAGCGCGTCATCGTTTGGGCTAAACTCCGGTTGACCACTTCACGCAGATCAGCTTTCGTTGATTTTTTGGCGAAACGCAGATTCTCCCGAATCCGGTCAAAGATAACGATGGTATCGTTGATCGAGAATCCGACAATGGTTAATACCGCCGTAATAAAGGTCAGATTCACTTCAAGACGGAATATAGAAAATACACTTATAACTACGAAAGCATCATGGAATATGGAAACAACCGCTGCCAAAGCGAATCGCCATTCGAATCGAATCGCAACATAGATCATGATTCCGATACTGGCAATCATTACCGCATAGATCGCATTACGCTCAAGCTCTTTGGCCATCTCTGGATCAACGGTATTCACTTCATAGGAAGCCGTCTCATCCAGTTTGCTAAATTCTTTCTTGAATTTGCTTTCTTGGTTTTCATCCAGTACGTTCGAGAATCGAACATTAACCCGATCAGATCCAGTCGTGATCTGGACTTCCTTTGTGTCAACACCCAGTTCATTCACGATTGGATTGATTTGCTCCGCTGTAATGGCTTTGGATACGGTGATATCCACATTTGATCCTGAACGGAAATCAACGGCGTAGTTCAATCCAAGTGAGAGCAAACTAATAATCCCTACTACAGTCAAAATGATCGAGAATGTATAGGCAATTTTACTTCCTTTAATATAATCAAAATTCCAATTAAAGCGCACGAATTTCACTCTCCTTCACTCCGAAGTACTTAGGCTTCTTCAACACGTTAGCCCGTACGAGCAGGGTCAACAGGAAGCGGGAGAAGAAAATATTCGTGATAATGCTGGTGACAATATCAAAAATCAGCACGAGTGCAAACCCTTTAACCGCACCTGTACCTAGGAAGAACATAACAGCGGCTGCAATAATGGTTGTGACATTGGAGTCAATGATTGTACGGAAGGAATGTTTACCACCCGCTTTAACCGAAGACAAGATCGACTTACCACTGCGCATCTCTTCTTTAATCCGTTCGTACGTGATGATGTTGGCATCCACCGCCATCCCTATACCCAGGATAAACGCCGCAATACCTGGAAGGGTAAGCACGAATTCTCCTAAATAGAAGATTGCAAGTACCAGCCACGTATGTGTGATCAAGGCAAAACTCGCGATAATACCAGGAATGCGATAAAGCCCAATCATGAACACTAGAATAATAACGGAACCAATCAATCCCGCTTTAATGGTCTGATCCAGAGAAAGCTTACCAAGTGTTGCACCAACACTTTGTGAATACTTCTCTGTAAGTTTCAGTGGCAATGCACCCAGGTTAATGGTGTCACGAAGCTGGTTTGCTTCGTCACGTGTGTAAGCACCCGAAATCTGAGCGGAACCATCTGTCAACTGTTGTCTAACGGTTGGAGCAGAGAGCAGCTCATCGTCCAAATAAATGGCGAGAGGTTGTCCGATCAAACGTTTGGTAATCTCGGAAAATTTAGCTTTGTCTTTCACTTGAATGTCAATCATCGGCTCATTCAATTGAGTGAACACAACTTTGGCTGCATTCTCAACAAATTCATTTCCGCGAAGCTCAATTTTGGTGTATTCGCCTTCCTTGTCGTTGTCAGCTTTACTACGGAAGGTCAAAACAGCCGGTTCTTTCATTTTGGCTCTAACTTCAGCCTCATCCGTAACCCCTGCCAACTTCAATCGAATCCGGTTGCTTCCTTCAGTGGTTACCTCCGGTTCGCTTGTTCCGAGCGCATTGGCGCGGCTTTCAAGACTTTTGGCCGTTTGCACCAAAGATGCTTTGGTGACTTGTTGACCTGCTTCGAGCGGCTCTGCTTCATATAAGATCTCGTAGCCTCCCTTTAAATCAAGGCCCAAGCGTATATTTTTGAGCAGTTCCGGGCTTGTTCCCACCATTACCCCTGTGGTGACAAGCACGACCAGAATGAAACTGATAATTCTTTTCATGCCGTTCCTAGATCCCCTTTCGTTCTCAATATTCCTATTATAGCGATGCCGTAAAAAGCAGTCAATTTTCAACAAAAAAGATCCCTTTCGTCTAGAAAGAGGACCCCCGGTATGCAGACACGGTCATAAAGTTCATAAAGCTTGTTGCTTTCAGTGACAAAATGTCGTTCACCAGCTGGTGAAGCGGTGGAATGCCCTGTTTTTCATATTTATGACTGACGCAATTCCAGACATCTTTGCTGGTGACATATTCGTAACCGACAAGCCTTAATTCCTCCGCTTTGCTACGGCAGAGCATCTCTATTGACTGTTCCAACTCCACATCATTCATTTCTTCCAACGGGGAGCCTCCCTTCGTACATCCAAGCCTTTATGCGGCATCAATATTACATGATTCGACTTCGCCTGATCATATTCCTTCTTGCTGATTATGGTTCTTTTTGTTAATCGTGTCCAAGTTGTCATGAGAAGATAAAGGACTGGCATAGGATGAAGAACAACGGCTTTGTCCCGTTTATGTTGATAGCCTGTACTTTCAACCGGGAAAGAGGGGTAGTCTTGAAGAAACAGACATTTATCCAGGGGGCCATGATCCTGCTCGCGGCAGGCATAATTAATCGAATACTTGGTTTCATTCCGCGCATTGCGCTGCCACGAGTCATTGGTGCAGAAGGTGTTGGCATCTACCAATTGAGCTATCCCTTTTTTATTGTACTGGTGACATTAATTACGGGTGGTATTCCGCTCGCCGTAGCCAAGCTCGTAGCCGAAGCTGATACCGGTGCCAATCGTTATTCCCCTCAGCGAATCCTGCAAGTAAGCTTAAGCTTTACGCTGACTCTGGGTGTTGTATTCATGTTTTTGTGCATCCTATTTGCACCCTGGGTTACCAAGTACGTGCTCACAGATGAGCGGGTGTACCATACGTTCGTTAGTATGAGCCCTATGATTGCCATTATCGCTGTATCTGCTGTTTACAGAGGGTATTTCCAAGGTAAGCAAAACATGATGCCTACTGCCATTTCATCCATTGTTGAAACCATCATTCGTATCGTCTGTGTCATTTGGTTTGCCTGGCTTCTCCTCCCCCACGGTATTGCCCAAGCTGCTGCTGGTGCCATGCTGGGCGCCCTCGTTGGAGAATTCGGCGGTATGCTTGTACTCTTGTGGAAGTATAACAGGCAGAAGAAAGAATTACCGCTCGCTAAGCAACAGAACATGCCCAATCTCACAACCAAACCTTCGGGTACTCCACAGCCCGGATTAATCCGGCGTTTGCTTGCAATCTCTATTCCTGTTACAGCAGGCCGATTGGTTGGCTCCTTATCTTATCTGGCCGAAACTATTGTTACTGCCCAGAGTCTGGCTCTGGCAGGCATATCCAAAGGGCTTGCTACAGCACAATATGGTGCATTACAAGGTATGATTATTCCTTTGTTGCTGTTGCCGGGGGCACTAACCTCATCGCTCGCGACATCACTTGTGCCTTCACTGTCCGAGGCTTCTGCCCAGGGAGATCGCGCACTGATTCACAAACGAATGCATCAGGCATTACGCTTGGCACTTGTGACAGGTGCTCCATTTTCTGTATTTATGTATGTGCTTGCCGAACCGATGTGTCTTGTTCTGTATAATGATGCATCGATCGGAAGCATGCTGAAGCTAATGGCTCCTTTTGCGTTGTTCATTTATATTCAAGCTCCTCTTCAAGCTGCGTTACAAGCTCTTGACCGTCCAGGTAAAGCACTGCTGAATACGTTTATCGGTGCGGTTATCAAAATCACCTTAATTTTAACACTCGCTTCCCGGCCCGAGTATGGCATCTTCGGTGCGGTTATTGCTATCTGTGTAAATTCTACTGTGGTTACCCTACTACATGCCCAAAGCGTACGTAAACTGCTACAGTTCCGCTTCAAAATGTTGGATTGGGTCAAGACGGGCGCAGGAATGTTTATCATGGGGGCAGCGACCCTACTCGTATTCGAAGAGACTGCAATGATATTGCCTTTTTGGGTGAGGATGCTTCTCGCTCCTTTTGTCGGGCTTATCGTGTATTTCATCGTCATGGGCTGGACCAAAATGATTGACTTTCATGATCTGTCCCGTGCTCCTTTGATTGGTTCATGGTTCAAGCGCCGATCAGGCAAATGATCTTCATTTTTTATCATCTTTTGGACTGACGTATATCTTCCCATTGTGGTCAATGGAGCATATAAATACATCCTTGAAATCCAGAATTCCATTATTTTGAATTTGATTTTTCAGCCAAAATCTCGTTTTCTGGATGATCTCCAGATTCTGATCCTGGACCTTTCCGTCCATAATTAAGGGGAGTGGCAGACCTTCATATTTAATATTTGGAAATTTGATATTTGGAGATCCGTCAATCTGGTTTTTTCCCGTTTTGGATTTACTGGAGGAAGAATCTTCTGAGTCAGAACCGGAAGAATTGCTGTCGTTAGAAGTATTCTCATCCTTGGGAAAAACGGTCAGCTTACCTGTGGTCTCCAAAATAGCGAAATCAACCTCACCGATACTGTCTACATTCTGTTCACGGAGTTGTTGCAATAGATCATCCAGATTATATCGTTGCTTCCGCATCTCATCCCGGTGAAGAACGCCCTTGGAGATCAAAACTGTAGGTTTGCCATCAATCATCAGGCGAAGACGCCGACTTTTAAGACCAATAAAGGCCATTCCGATCTGTACAATGATCAAGGTAAGCATGGGGGCAATCCCATGATACAAAGGTTTATCTATATCTGCAATAACAAAGGCAGCCATCTCAGCGAGCATAATCGACACGACCAGATCAAACATGGACAGCTTTCCAATCTCACGTTTACCCATAACCCTCATTGCACAGTACACCAGAAAGTACATGAGAATGGTTCGAAAGATATGTGATCCAACATCTGGGAAGTTCACAACAGGGGTCCTCCTTCGAAACTGAGTTTTTAACAGTTAGCTGGGTAGTGCAATCCCTATTTTGACCTGAACCTTACAGGCTCATGCAGAAATAATCCGTTCATTTAATGGAAAACAGTTCATAAGTCCGAAGGCTTGACCATACACTGTATTAACTTATAACTTGTACAAGGGGGTTGTTTCATGCAATTGATCCGCCGCTTGGTTTCGTTTCGAGTGTCCAATCCGATTCTGTCAGGCCTCTGTCAGGCTTTTGTATGGATGTTTATCGGGGCATTAATTCTCTCCTTGTTTCTCTGGATGAGCGGAATGCGGGAACAGGACCTCTCGCTCTATACCTATGTTGTTCATGGCTTGTCATTATTAATTGGTGGTTTTGTGGCAGGCAAACGTTCTGGTGAAAAAGGATGGTACTACGGAGGCATTACAGGAATCGTATATGGACTCCTTGTGCTGTTGATCGGATTTCTCGCGCTGGATGCTTCGTTTAATTGGAAGGATAGTTTACAACTGCTTAGTGCTTTCTTCATTTCAGCTCTCGGTGGCATGTTCGGTGTTAATACGCATCGCTCCTAACTGACTGGTAAAGAACATCGACCTTCCCTCATAAATCAAAAAAGAGAACCGGGTCTCCAAGGAGATCCGGTTCTCTACTAGGGAATACGCCACAAACGCACCCTCGTTATTCTATGTTACAGCAACTATTCAACAGCCGTATCACGAGCTACAGCACTGCTGATTGCATTACGATCAAACGTCAGTTTAGTTACATCGTTTACACGCAATACAACCACATCATCCGTAATCTCAGCGATCGTACCGTGAAGGCCACCAATCGTTACAATTTTATCGCCCTTTTTCAATTGGCTCAGCATCGAATTCCGTTGCTTTTGCTTTTTGTTCTGTGGACGAATCATCAAGAAGTAGAAAATTGCAACCATGAGTACCAAAGGTACAATCAAAGATACAATGCCTCCACCCGCTTGTGTTCCTGCTAGAGTCATTCCCTGAAACATTCAAACTCCCCCTTATCGACTATACATACAGATATTGCTTGTTACGCCGGTTTCGTCAAAAGCTCAATCAGAAACCTTTGTCATTGTCATGAAGACCATATTGATCGAAAAATTCATCCCGGAAATCAAGCAAACGATCTTCCATAATGGCTTTACGTACATTACGCATCAAATTCTGCAAGAAATGAAGATTATGGATCGTTGTCAAACGCAGGCCAAATGTTTCATCTGCTTTGATCAAATGACGCAGATAAGCTCTGGAATAGTTGCGACAAGTGTAACAATCACATTCAGGATCTAATGGTCCAAAATCAGTTGCAAACTTGGCATTACGAATTACCAGACGTCCTTGGCTGGTCATCGTTGTTCCGTTACGGGCAATCCGAGTAGGCAGAACACAATCGAACATGTCCACTCCACGAATAGATCCCTCAATCAACGCATCGGGCGAACCTACCCCCATCAAATAACGTGGTTTATTGGACGGCAACAAAGGTAACGTATAATCCAATACACCATACATCAAATGTTTCGGTTCTCCAACACTCAGTCCACCAATAGCATACCCCGGGAAATCCATGGAAGTCAAATCTGCGGCGCTCTGACGGCGAAGATCTTCATGCATGCCTCCCTGTACGATGGCAAACAGACCTTGGTCATGCGGACGAGCGTGACTTTCGAGACAACGTTCTGCCCAGCGGCTTGTTCTTTCGAGTGATTTTTTTACATATTCATATTCAGCCGGATACGGTGGGCATTCGTCAAACGCCATCATAATATCGGAGCCAAGTGCATTCTGGATTTCCATCGCCACTTCAGGAGAAAGGAACTTCTTGTCTCCATTCAGATGAGAACGGAAGTTAACGCCTTCTTCCGTAATCTTGCGCATCTCGCTGAGAGAAAACACTTGGAATCCGCCGCTGTCCGTCAGAATTGGACGATCCCAGTTCATGAATTTGTGCAACCCGCCAGCTTCACGGATGATTTCATGTCCTGGTCTCAGAAACAGGTGATAGGTATTACTCAAAATAATCTGAGCATCCATTTCTTTCAACTCTTCAGGGCTCATTGTTTTGACAGTCGCCTGTGTACCTACAGGCATAAAGGTTGGTGTCTCAATAATACCGTGAGGTGTATGTACACGTCCCAGACGTGCACCGGATTGTTTGCAAGTTTTGATATGTTCATACGTAATTGCTGCCATTGGTTTTAATCATCCTCTAAAAGTTAATCGTTATACTAATATATCAACATGGCATCGCCGAAGCTGAAGAACCGGTATTTCTCTTGGATGGCTTCCTCATATGCCTGCATAATATGTTCCCTGCCTGCTAGTGCACTAACCAACATAACCAACGTAGATTTCGGGAGATGAAAATTCGTAAGCATCGCATCGATCACTTTGAAGGAATAGCCCGGATAGATGAAAATGCTGGTCCATCCGCTGCTCGCTTGCAGTATTCCATTTTCAAATTTGCTGCCTACCGTTTCCAAAGTCCGACAGCTCGTTGTCCCAACCGCAAAAACACGGTGTCCATTCGCTTTAGTCTGGTTAATCAGATCTGCCGTTTCTTGTGACAAGGAGTAATACTCCTCATGCATAACATGATCTTCAACAACGTCAACCGACATTGGTCTGAATGTTCCCAGTCCTACATGAAGCGTGATGAAGGCCACATTAACACCTTTGGCACGAATCTGATCCAACAATTCATCCGTAAAGTGCAGTCCCGCTGTAGGTGCAGCCGCCGATCCTTCATGCTTGGCGTACACGGTCTGATACCGTTCGCGGTCATCCAATGTCTCCTTGATATAAGGTGGCAACGGCATCTCACCCAGACGGTCCAAAATCTCTTGGAAGATTCCATCATACGTAAACGTAAGTGTACGTGCCCCCATCTCGCCCTCTTCTTCAATGATTGCCTTCAGTTCCTCACCGAATACGATGACCGAACCAGCTTTCAGCTTTTTACCCGGCTTAACCAGTGCTTCCCACCTGTCACCTTCCACATTTTTGAGCAATAACACTTCCGCTTTTGCTCCGGTATCTTCTTTTGTACCGAATAGACGGGCTGGTAGAACACGTGTATCATTCAGAATCAATGTATCGCCGGGATTCAGAAAATCGATGATATCAGGAAACGTTTGATGATTAATCTCACCACTATCTTTGTTCAAGGTAAGCAACCGGGATGCCGTGCGATCAAGCAACGGCGTCTGTGCAATCAATTGCTCTGGTAATTCAAAATCATATAAGTTCACATTCATTTAGTTTCATTCCTTAACAATAGTCGCATTTTGATAATAGTGTTTCAATATTGCCTGGTAATCATACCCTTCATCTGCCATACCTTTGGCTCCCCATTGGGACAAGCCCAATCCGTGGCCATTGCCCTGACCAATGAACATGAAGGTCTGACCCTGCGTTACCGCTCTCGCTTGACCATCACCACTCATAACCACAAGTGCATTACTGGATGATGTTCCTGCGCCAGAAGAAGACAATACAGAGGCACCATTTGAGCCGGTTTTACTGGCTGTTTTGCCATCAGCGCCTAATACAGTATAACTTCCGGTCCCTGCAATATCAAATAATGTGCTCGGTAATCCACCAAGCGCAGAGCGGTATGTATCGGCATATTTCACCGTCATAGCCTGTCCGTTGGCAGTGACTTCAAGTGCTCTTCCGGAAGGTCCACGCTTGGTTACTTCCAAGGTTGAGATTGAAGCAGGAACAGACGCTGTCGTTTTACCCTGAAGGGATTTAACCAACTGGGCAGACGTGAAAGGTCCTCTTACCCAAGCATAATCGTTGGATTGAGCCACTTTTGCCAGTACAACAGCTTCGTTGCCTGGATTCATTTTGGCTACAGGTTCCACGGTGGATTGGATTAACGGAATGGGACGCACATTGGTATTCTGAGCCGTTACCGTCACTTTCGCCAGTCCCGCATCTGTCTTGGTCGTTAATTCTTTGATGTTATCCTCACGAATGTACCCGCTAACGCCTGAATTGAGCAGCACATGGTACCACGTATGTAATCCTGCCTGGGCAGAAGTATCTCCCGAGCTAACCACATTGGTGAACACGCCTGCTCCCCCGTTCCATACCTCAGAGGGATGAGCTGTCTGGCCGCCCGCATTGGAGGAGAACACCGCTTCGACGATTTTACCACCACTCTTCACTACTTCTCCAGCAGTTGCATCCACTGCGCTGGTTACTTTATCGTTCTCCGAACCAATCCCGTTATAGGCTTGGCTAAGTGTCGTATCCACGACATTGGCAATTTTAAAGCGTTCACCCTGTTGAAGCGCGTAGGACCGAGCCGCTACGGCTTGAACTTTCAGAGCCTCAGCAGGCCAAGAGGAATACACCTCTGCCCCTACGACAGAGTACAGGTATTGCTCCAGTGGAACGACATTGACCAACGCCAGATCACCACTTACGATGCTAATTTCCATATCTCCACGATACGTTCGCTGGGAACGTTCCACTACTTTGATGCCATTGCCATTCCCTTGTACCAATGCTTTGGATTCAGTACCTGCAACGGTGTAATGCGGAGCTGTTTTCAGTGCATCCGTACTTAATCCTGCATCCTGACGGATGATGAGCCCTGCACTATTGTTGACAGGTGAAAGGCTTACCCCTGGAGCTTTAGCTTCCACACTGTTCTTCAACACAGATAATTCCGCATCCGTTGAAGCTTCACCAACCCATACCGCATAGGCTTGGCTTCCTCCACTCAGTTGAAGGACTGGATAGGCACTACTAACCCCTGCTGATAAAAGGTTGGCTTGTGCTGCCTCTGCTTCCTGAATCGAACCATAGGTTCCAGCAGACAGGCGTTTACTTCCCGTTACAGCTGGCTTTTGACCAGCCAATTGAGCTGCTGCTACCTTTTGTACTCGTGTAACAGCTTGTCCAGCCAGTGCCTCCGTTGCATAGTTGCCTGTGTAGAGCTGGTAAATGGCATTTCCATTCACAGACGTTGTGAACAGCAACGGTTTATCCGCGGTTGCCTGCAACAGTTTTGCTGCTGCAGATGCTGCCTTGAAATCCGCTGTCTCCAACACTTTCACTCGAAATCCGTCTGCGCTGAAACGAACCTGCCCTGCAGGAAGGCTTACATTTGCGCCACTCTCCGATTGGATGCTCCATTGTCCTGTAGATTCAAGCGTAATGAGTGGTGTAGTTGATTTATACGTACTGCCCAGATTCGCAAACATGGCTACCCGGATCGTCTGTCCATCATTTCCTGCTGCATATGCAGGCACTTGCAGACAACCCACTGTCAAAAGAGCTGCCGCCAGTACCTTCAATCGACGACTCCACTTCTTCGTTCGTATTGCTTTTCCCACAATCAGACTCCTCTCCATGCATTTTCTTCACTTTTATATCGGGTTAACACGTGATTATTTCAATGTTTATGGTGAACGTTCAAATGAGCATGTTCAACAGATTTGATTATTTCCCGTCTCTTGGTGGAACAGGAAGACCCAAATGATGATAGGCGAGATCTGTTACGATCCTGCCCCTTGGTGTACGCTGAATCATACCAATCTGAAGCAGATACGGTTCATAGACATCCTCGATCGTCTGACTTTCTTCACCGATTGTAGCAGCAATTGTATCCAGCCCTACCGGGCCTCCTCGGAAGCTGTTGATCATCGATTTGAGCATCTTATGATCAATCTCATCCAGGCCACGCGGATCAATCTGGAGACGTTGCAGTGCTTCTTCCGCCAGTGTCTGCGTAATAATCCCGTCACCACGCACCTGTGCAAAGTCGCGTACTCGTTTTAACAAACGGTTGGCGATCCTCGGTGTCCCACGTGAGCGCAATGCAATCTCTTGCGCAGCATCTCCCACAATCTCCACACCCAAAATTTCGGTAGAGCGTGAGACGATATAAGCCAGCTCATCAACCGTATAGAATTCCAAGCGACTGATAACACCAAATCGGTCTCGAAGTGGGGCAGACAGCAAGCCAGCACGCGTTGTAGCCCCAATCAGAGTGAATGGCGGCAGATCCAGCCGAACGGAACGTGCACTTGGACCTTTACCAATCATAATATCCAATGCCGAATCTTCCATAGCGGGGTACATGACTTCTTCAACTGTACGATGCAAACGATGAATCTCATCAATAAACAGGACATCGCCTTCCTGCAGATTGGTTAACAATGCTGCAAGATCACCCGGGCGTTCAATAGCCGGGCCTGACGTAGTTCGTAAATTAACACCCAATTCATTGGCAATAATGTTGGCAAGCGTTGTTTTACCCAGTCCAGGTGGTCCATATAACAAAACGTGATCCAATGCCTCATTACGAAATTTGGCAGCTTCAATATATATCTTTAAATTTTCCTTCACCTGATTCTGCCCGATATATTCATTCAGATACCGGGGACGAAGGCTCAACTCAACATTCTGGTCCTCCATCATCAGGTTCGCGGAAATAATCCGATCATCCATGTTCATCCCTACCTTTTTTTGCAGGCTACAGCTATATTATAATATGCAATTTGGATTATCCCGTAAACAGCATTTGCAGCGCCTTTTTCATCAACACATCAACGGAATCCGCTGTAGTAACATCCTTTTTCAATTTGAGCCACACTTTATCAAGCTCACTGTCAGTGTACCCAAGTGCCTTGAGACCTTCACGCGCCTCATCCCAAGCAGAACCACTTCCCGACTCTTCCGATGGAGGAGCGAACAAACCTGTTGCATACGCTGCCGCGCCAAAACTATCCAGTTTATCCTTGAGATCCAGAATCATGCGTTGTGCAGTCTTCTTGCCAATGCCTGGCAATTTGGTCAAGAACGTAAGATTCTCCTGGTAAATCGCCGTAACCACATGTTCTGGTGTACCTCCAGCGAGTATGCCCAGAGCCACTTTTGGACCAATACCAGATACTTCAATCAGTTTACGGAACAAACGCTGCTCATCCCGTGTAACAAATCCAAACAGCAACATCGCATCCTCACGCACATGATGGTGAGTGTACACCGTAATTTCGCCTTCTTGCTTCGCAAACGCAAATGGATTTGGACAGAATACGCGATACCCCACACCATGAACATCCAGCACAATATAATCATTCTCTACATGAATGAACTGTCCTCTTAGAAAATCAATCATTTTCGCAATACCTCATTCAACTTGGAATTTAATGTATAAGAGTGTGCATGGCACACGGCTACAGCCAATGCATCCGCTACGTCATCTGGCTTAGGAACGACCTGAAGACGCAAGAACATTTTGACCATCTCCTGTACTTGCTTCTTCTCTGCTTTACCGTACCCCACAACCGCCTGCTTGATCTGCATGGGCGTATATTCTGCAATAGGCAAACCCTTCTGTGCGGCAGCGAGTACCATGACGCCTCTAGCCTGACTGACAGACATCGCTGTTGTAACGTTCCGATTGAAAAAAAGTTTCTCCAGCGCTACTGCGTCCGGTTTGTATTTATCAATCAATTGCACCATACCTTCATATACGTGAAGTAACCGTTCCTCTTCAGGGGTATGAGCTTCCGTCTGAATACATCCATATTGTACGGGTACCACCTTACTGCCGATTTTATCCACAAAACCAAAACCAACAATCGCAATCCCCGGGTCAATTCCCAAAAAACGCAAAACCATCTCTCCCTCACAAAAGCGAACATATGTATCGTTCATTTCATTATAACAAAAGATAGACCCTGCGGCAGGAAAAACTTTGTCTAACTGATTACTCGTCTTTATTCGTGAATTTTTTACATGTTTATACGTATTTTCATGTATTTCAGTTCAAACGACAAAAAGGACATCTCTTCGATGTCCTTCATCATATTCCACATCCCTAAACCACCATTGTTATTGCTATTGCCACCATCGTTTCAGTAATTCACAATCTTAATACTGTAGGTGAGGACGTTTGGATTACCCGCCATTGCGGATTAAATGGTGATCTTCATCCACGGCATAGTCACTGAACGTAGAGATTACGCTATCATATTCATCCTTGTCCTGAATCCGAATACCCTGCTGCAATTGCTCCAGCACCCCATCAGGCAAAGAACTCTCCAATGTCCCAACATCCAACTGAAAGAACGTACGAATAACCTTCTCCTCTGCAGGTTTGCCCTCGTACAAATTAAGGTTCCCTACAGCATCAATGCTGATATAAGCCTGTTGTTTACATAGCGGTGAAAGGTCATCTACACGTTGCTTCAAATGCAACTCATCTGATGTTCCAACGGTAGCATCCCATTCCGGATGTTGAGCCAGCAGCATCTTCAACTGTGGTCTAGCCATCTTGCCTAACTGCTCTGTTTCCACTCCGCAGATGTACTGTGTCTCCAAAACCACACTCGTTAAATGTTCCGGATCATAATCAAGTTGCTCTACTAACGCCTGAATCTCCTGTTCAGATCTTGTTTCCTGCGTAACAGGACCCATCACACTGGTTGCCTCACTAAAATTAGTTGTCAACAATCGCTCTATGGCCGATGAGATAGACAACCCGCTGTAAGCCAATATCGTAACTGCAAGCAGAGCCGCCGTCATCCATACTGTTCGTTTCCACCGTCGCCAGCGTCTCTTGAATTGTTTTCTGAAGTTAAACGTGTTCACATGAACCCCTTCTATCACTTTTTAAACCTATTGTGACCTAAAGATTGAGGCTTTATGCACAACTAACTTGTTGACTGAAGAAGGAACACGCGTGTGTTAGATTAGAGAAATTGTCATAGTGAACACCAGAACCTACATTTATAGAATCTTATATAGATAAATATAAAAAAACACTATCTAATTATAGATAGTGTTTTTAGAGATCGGGATGACACGATTTGAACATGCGACCCCCTGGTCCCAAACCAGGTGCTCTACCAAGCTGAGCTACATCCCGTTATATATACCGGCGAGAGGACTCGAACCTCCACGGTTTCCCACTCGATTTTGAGTCGAGCGCGTCTGCCATTCCGCCACGCCGGCAAATTTGAAGTT